>DATKKS010000182.1:0-27685 GCA_035542815.1 Saccharimonadales bacterium (SeqCode)
GGTGGCCAGCCGCAAGGTGGGGGGCGCGGTCCAGCGCAATCGGGCCAAGCGGCTGATGCGCGAGGCGTTCCGCAGGACCCGTCCCGACATCCGCGAACCCGCCGACCTGGTGCTGGTGGCCACCGCCTGCTGCGCTCACGCCGGCGGCGCCGAGGTGGCCCAAGAGCTCCAGCGGCTCCTGACCCGCGCCGGGCTGCTCTCCTGAGCGTCATGTCCATGCACGCGTTGGTGCTCGGACTCATCCGCCTCTACCAGGCCACGCTGTCGCCCTTCGTGCCGGGCGGCTGCCGGTTCCACCCGTCCTGCTCTCAGTTCGCCTACGAGGCCATCCAGGTTCACGGGCTGCGCCGCGGGGGGCTTCTGGCCCTGCGCCGGCTGCTGCGCTGTCATCCCCTTCACCCGGGCGGCTTCGATCCGGTGCCGCCCCTCCGAGGCTAGAGGCATACCTTGGACGACCGCCGCCTGCTTCTTGCCATCGCGCTGGCCGCGCTGATCCTCCTCGGCTGGCAGTTGCTCCTGAACAAGTCCGGGCTGGACCGGCGGTTCGCGCCGCCGCCGCCCAGCCCGACCTCCGCCGCCGCCCCGGTGCCGTCCCCGGCGGCCACCTCCGCGGCGGCCGCCACGGCCGCCCCAGCCGCCGGCGCTGCCGCCGCCCTCGCGCCCTCGGCCCCGGGCAGCGTCAGCGCCCTCAGCTCCGCCGCGCCCGAGAGCCTCATCTCCGTGGACACCGAGCACTGGAAGGTGGTGTTCTCGAGCCGCGGGGCGCGCCCGGTGAACTGGGTGCTCAAGTCCTACCGCCGCGGCGACCGGCTGCCCCTGGATCTGGTGCCCCCGGGCGCCGGGCTCGAGACGCTGGCGCTCCGCCGGGGGGTGTCGGTGGTGGACTTCACCGGCACCAACTTCCAGGTGGTGGAGGACCGCCAGGACTCCACCGGGCGCGTGCTGGGCTTCCAGGCGCGCGAGACCAACGGCGCCACGTTCACCGTGCGCTACCACCTGCCGCGCTCCGGGCAACTGGTGACCGTCGGCTACGAGGTGTCGGACGCCCAGTCCGAGGACCGGGTGGTGGTGCAGTGGCGCACGTGGCGCTTCGACACCGAGGCCAACCCGGCCGAGGACCTGCGCCAGGCGCGTGTGGCCACGCTGCTGGGCGAGGAGCTGGCCCAGGACCGCCTGGGCGCATTCAAGAAGAACCCGGAGAAGGACCGCCCCGGCAACGTGGAGTGGACCTGCCTCCGGAGCAAGTACTTTGCCGTGGGGTTCCTGTTTCCGACCGGGGCCCTCGGCGGGGTGGTCGCACTCGGCAACCCGGACTCGTTGCAGCTGGGAGTGCGCTTCGAGTACCCGTTGCTGGGCCGGAAAGCCGCGGAATACGAGATGTACGTGGGGCCGGTGGACTTCTGGCAGCTCAAGCCCCTCGGCCACAATCTCATCCGCCTGGCCGATTCCGGCTGGAAGATCATGGCTCCGCTCAACCAGGCCATGCTCACGTTCTTCACCTGGACGCACAAGTTCGTGCCCAACTACGGGCTGGTGATCATTGTGCTCTCGGTGGTGATGCGCCTGGTGTTCTGGCCCCTGAACCACAGCCAGATGCGGAACATGAGGAAGATGCAGGAACTGCAGCCGGTGATGGAGCGGCTGCGCGAGAAGTACAAGAGCGACCAGGAGCGGCTGAACCGGGAGACGTTCCAGCTCTACAAGGATCACAACGTGAACCCGCTGGGCGGGTGCCTCCCGATCCTCTTTCAGATGCCGGTGTTCTTCGCCTTGTACAACGTGCTCAGCAGCTCCATTGACCTGCGCCAGGCTGGGTTCATCGCGTGGATCCGCGACCTGAGCGCGCCCGACGTGCTGTATTCGTCGGGCGGCTTCAGCCTGCACGTGCTGCCCTTGATCATGGCGGCCACCATGATCTGGCAGCAGAAGCTCACTCCCATGGACCCGCGGCAGGCGCTCACCGGCTACCTGATGCCGGTGGTGATGCTGTTCATCTTCTACAGCATGCCGTCGGGATTGGTCCTCTACTGGACCGTCACCAACATTCTGACCGTCCTGCAGCAGATGCAGCAGATCCGCGGGCAGCAGAAGCCCGCTGAGGCGGTCGCCTCGTGAGGAAGGAAATGAAACCGCACCACCGAAATCACAGACACTTCAAAGACTCCAGCCGCCGCAAGATCGCGGAGGCCACGGCCGGCTCCGTGGACGAAGCCATCATCAAGGCACTGACCGAGCTGCGGGTGCCCAAGGAGCGCGCCCGCATCGAGGTGCTGGACGAGGGCAAACCGAAGATCCTGGGCCTGTTCGGGGGCCGGCCGGCCAAAGTCCGGGCCACCCTCAAGGGCGGGTTCGACGTCGAGGCCCCCGACCGGGGCCGCGGCGGGCGGGACCGCGACCGGGACCAGGGCGCGCGCGACCGCGAGCGGGGGGACCGCGACCGGGGCGAGCGACGGGATCGGGAGCGCGGGGAGCACGACCGCGAGCGGGGCGACCGAGACCGCGGCGGCCGGGAGCGCCAGGCGTTCGGGGAGCGCGGGGAGCGCGACCGGGGCGAGCGACGGGACCGGGACCGCGGGGAACGGGACCGGGAGCGGGGCGACCGCGACCGGGGCGAGCGCGGCGAGCGTGACCGTGGCGAGCGGGGCGGGCGCGGGCCCGTGATCGGACCGGCCCGGGCCGAGGAGATGCGCGCCAAGGCCGCCGAGATGCTGCGCCTCATGGGCGCCGAGCCGGAGATCAGCGCCGAGGAGCTCTCCGGCGAGCTGTGGCTCAAGGTGGCCTCCAGCCCCATGGACGGCGTGCTGATCGGGCGCCGTGGCGAGACCCTGACCGCGATGGAGCACCTGCTCACCCGCATGTCCAGCATGCACGACCGCGACCGGGTGAAGGTGGTGCTGGACGTGGGCGGCTACCGGAGCCGCAAGGGCGGCTCGCTGCCCGAGGGCGCGCCCGGGGACGAGGCGGAGGAGGAGGCCGAGGGCCCGGGCGAGCCGTTCGAGGCCGAGGCCGCCGAGACGGAAGGCGTGGAGGGCGAGGCCCAGCCTGAGTTCGGAGAGCGGCCCGAAGGCCGCAGCCGGCGCCGGCGGGGGCGCCGCGGGCGCGGCGGTCGGGGCGGAGCCTTGGAGCCGCGCGAGGTCGAGGCGGCGGGCGAACCGGCGATGCGGGCGCCGATGGAACCCGAGGAGCGCGAGCTGGTGGCGCCGCGCGGGTTCGAGCCGCGCGGGCCCTCGGGTGGACCCGAGGAGCCGGAGGACCTCGAGACCCATGGCGGCGCCCTCCTGGATGAGGACGAGTTCGAGGAGCTTGAAGAGGTCGAGCCGGCCGGCGCGGAGGAGGAAGCCGCGCCGGAGGTCGGGGTGCCGGCGGTGGATCCCGAGGACCAGGACAGCGAGAGCGCCTTCTACTCCGACCGCGGCCGCGGACGCGACCGGGGCGGCCGGGGCGGGCGTGGCGGGCGCGATCGGGGCGGGCGCGGCGGCCGCGACCGGGATCGGGACCGCGGCGGCCGGGGCCGGGACCGGGGCGAGCGCCCGGACATCGAGACCACCCCCGAGATGCGCGCCAAGATCAGCGAGTCCAAGCGGCTGGAGCAGGAACTCCTGGCCCGCATGGCGGAAAGCTCGGAGAGCAGCGAGGCGGTCACCGGGGCCGAGCCCGAGACCGGGCCCAAGCTGCCCTCGTTCCGCGTCACCAAGCCCAAGCGGCGCGGCTACATGCCGCCGCCCGAGTCGTAGCCGCGGCGCCGGGTTGGAGATGAACCCCTTCGACCCGGACGACACCATCGCCGCGCTGGCGACCGCGCCCGGCCCGGCGGCCCTGGCTCTGATCCGAGTCAGCGGCCGCCGGGCCTTTTTCGTGGCCGACGCAGTGTTCCGCGGGCGGGGGCCGCTGGCCGGGCGCGCGGGGCACACGGTGGCCTTCGGGCAGGCCGTGGACGCCGGCGGCGCGGCAATCGACCAGGTGCTGGCCCTCGTGTTCCGCGCCCCGCGCAGCTACACCGGCGAGGACATGGTGGAGTTCTCCTGCCACGGAGGGGAGACCGTGTCCCGGGCGCTGCTCGCGGCGCTGCTGGCCGCCGGGGCGCGCCTGGCCGCGCCGGGGGAGTTCACCCGGCGGGCTTACGTGAACGGCCGGATGGACCTGGCGCAGGCCGAGTCGGTGGTGGACGTGATCCAGGCCCAAACCGCGCGGGCGCGGGAGAGCGCGCTGGCCCGGCTGCAGGGCGACCTCTCGCGGCGGATCCAGGCGCTGGCCGCGCGGGCCCGTGAGATCCTGCTCGATTGCGAGGCCTTCCTCGACTTCCAGGAGCAACTGCCCGAGGACTTCCGGTGGGCGGATCGCGCCGCCGAGGCCCGCGCGTTGGCCGAGGAGCTGGACGGCCTGGTGGCGGGCGCGGGCGCCGGCCGCCGGCTGCGGGACGGCGCGCGGGTGGTGCTGGCCGGCCGGCCCAACGTCGGCAAGTCCAGCCTGCTGAACGCCCTGCTCCGCGAGGACCGCGCCCTGGTGAGCGAGGTGCCCGGCACCACTCGCGACGTGCTGCGCGAGGCCCTGGACGTGGGCGGCGTGCCGGTGACGCTGGTGGACACCGCCGGCCTGCGGGCCGGCACCGCCGACGCCCTGGAGCGGGCCGGCATGGAGCGGGCCCAGCGCGAGCTGGCCGCGGCCGATGCGGTGGTGGCGGTGGTGGACGTGTCGGTGGCGCCCCAGGCCGAGGACCTGGAGATGCTGGGCGCGCTGCGCGGCCGGCGGGGCGTGGTGGCCGCCAACAAGGTGGACCTGGGCGATGCGTGGGGCGGCGGGGTATGCGGACCTAGTCGATCCGGGGAGTCCGGGCCCGGCGCCGCGGGCGACCCGGCCGCCTGCGCCGATTGGCCGGTGGTCCGCACCTCCGCGCGCACCGGGGCGGGACTGCCCCGGCTGACCGAGGCGCTGCGGCAGATCCTGGTGGGCGACGCCGGCCGCGAACCCGCGCTGGTGGCGACGGTGCGCCAGGAGGGCGCGCTCCGCACCGCCCGGGACGCGCTGGCGGCCGCGGCCGAGCGCCTCGCGGCGCGCGAGCTGCTGGACGCCGCCGCGTTCGAGCTGCGCGAGGCCCTCGGCGCGTTCGATGACGCGCTGGGCGTGGGCGTCTCGGCCTCGGTCCTGGACGAGATCTTCGCCCGGTTCTGTATCGGGAAGTAGTGGGGGCCGCGCGCTAGTCGAACCGGTTCACCGCCGGCAGAAGGCCGAAGTGCCCGACGAAGCTGCCCCCGGCGCTCAACACGTCGATGACGAACGCCGAGCACGTGTTGGGCAGCCCGCCCCACATCCACTTGTTCCCCAGCAGTTGCTCGAGGCGCTGCAGGGCGGCCACCGGGTCGGGGATGCTCACGCGGTCGCGCGCCAACTCCTTCATGCCGTCGCTCTTGAGGTACTTCTGATAGCCGGCCTCGTCCATGCAGCGCGGGGAGTCGTACAGCTCGGCCACGTGGAAGTAGAAGCCATTCGTGTTGCCCACGTTCAGGATCAGGTGGTCGGCCGCGTTCACCGTCCCACTGCGTACCACCACGGCATTGGCGTTGCCGAAGCTGAACGAGCTGGCCGGGCAGTAGGTCATGATTTCGCCTGCATTCTTGACGTCATAGAGTGGCATGGGTGGTCCCTCCTTCCAGGCCGTGGTTGGAACCCGCGCAGGATAGCACGCCGCCGGCGGCGGAACACCGGAAACGGCGGGCCGGGGGCGGCCGGGCGGCGCAACGATCAGCCTTTGGATGCGCGCGCGGTGGCGAAGAGCCCGCCCCCACCGTACAATCCCACTTCCATGATGCGAACTCGGAACGACTGTGACGTGTTGGTGATCGGCGCCGGCCACGCCGGCTGCGAGGCGGCCCTGGCCGCGGCCCGCCTGGGCTGCGAAGTGCTGCTGGTGACCGGGAGCCTCGAGTCGGTGGCCCAGATGTCCTGCAACCCGGCCATCGGCGGCCTGGCCAAGGGTCAGCTGGTGCGCGAGATCGACGCCCTCGGCGGGGCCATGGCGCGGGTCATCGACCGCACCGGCATCCAGTTCAAGATGCTCAACCGGAGCCGGGGGCCGGCGGTGTGGTCGCCCCGGGCCCAGGCCGACAAGCGCGCCTACCGGGAGGAGATGCGCCGGGTGGTGGAACGCGCCCCGCGCATCCGGCTGATGGAAGGCATCGCCCAGGCGTTCCTGGTGGAGGGGGAAGGCCGCCGCTCGGGCTCGCGGAAGGTCGTGGGAGTGGTCACCGAGGCGGGCGCGGAACTGCACGCCCGGGCCGTGGTCGGGTGTACCGGCACATTTCTCAACGGATTGATTCACATTGGGTTACAGTCATTTCCCGGGGGCCGGCGGGGGGAGCGGGCGGCCTCCGGGCTGTCCGACTCGCTGCGGGAGCTGGGCTATCCCATCGCGCGGCTGAAGACCGGCACATCCCCGCGGCTCGACATCCGCTCGGCGGACTTCGCGCAGACCGAGACCCAGTGGGGCGACGATCCGCCGCGCCCGTTCTCCCACTTCACGGACGAGCTGTCGCTCGAGCCGGTGCCGTGCTACCTCACCCACACCACCGCCGCGACGCACCGCGTGGTGCGCGAGCATCTCGGCGAATCCCCGCTGTTCACCGGGCGAATCTCCGGCGTGGGCCCGCGCTACTGCCCGTCCATCGAGGACAAGGTGTGGCGGTTTCCGGACAAGCAGGCCCACCAGATCTTCCTCGAGCCGGAGGGGCGCGACGCGGAGGAACTGTACCTCAACGGCCTGTCCACCTCGCTGCCGGAGGAAGCTCAGCTCGAGGTGGTTCGGACGCTGCCGGGACTCGGGCGCGCGCGCATTCTCAGCCCCGGCTACGCGGTGGAGTACGATTTTGTACCGCCGGCCTTTCACCTCGAAGCCACGCTGGAGAGCCGGCTGGTGGAGGGGCTGTACTTCGCGGGCCAGATCAACGGGACCTCGGGCTACGAGGAGGCCGCGGCGCAGGGGCTGGTGGCCGGGGCCAACGCCGCGCTCAAGCTGCAGGGCCGCGCGCCGCTGCGCCTGGGACGCGCGCAGGCTTACGTGGGCGTGCTGATCGACGATCTGGTGCTGCGCGGCACGCACGAACCCTACCGGCTGTTCACTTCGCAAGCCGAGCACCGGCTGATGCTCCGGCATGACAACGCCGGCGACCGCCTGGGGCCGCTGGCGCACGCCTGCGGGCTGATCACCGACCGGGAGTTCGCCCGGCTGGAAGCCGAGCGCGGCGCGGTGGAAGGCGAGATGGCGCGCCTCGCCCGCGAGCGCGCGCCCGCCCGGGCCGCGGAGGCGCTGGGCGCGCGGCGCGAACGCATGCCGTGGGCCGAGCTGCTGAAGCTGCCGGGCGTCACCTACGAGGCGCTCCGCGCCCACGGCACCGGCGCGGGGCTGTCGCTGGAGCTGGGCGAGCGGGTGGAGGTGCGGGTGAAGTACGAGGGCTACATCGCCCGCCAGCAGCGGGTCATCGAGCGGGTCAGCCGGCTGGAGACCGCGGCGATCCCGGAGGCGCTGCTGGACGCGGAGCTGCACGGGATCTCGCGCGAGGCGCGGGAGAAGCTGCGGCGCACGCGGCCGAGATCCCTGGGGCAGGCGCTGCGGATCCCCGGCGTGTCGCATTCGGACGTGACCGCGCTCATGATCCACATGGCCCGCCACGAGCGCGCGGTCGGCTCGGCGAGCGGCGCGCAGGCATGAGGCACGGCAAGCGCGGCACGGCAGGTCGGGGGCCCGAGGCGGGGCGGACGCGGCAAGGCGTGCCGGGGCCGCGAGGCGAAGCGGGCCACGGGTCCGGTGCGCGGAGAGACGAGTCGGATGTCCAGCGTGCGGTGGGCGCGGCGAGCCGGGAGCAGGTGAGCATGACGGGTGTCCCTTCGACGATCTGGCTGCCGGATGGAATTGACACACAACTTGAAGCGTTAATTGATCTTATAGGATCGTGGAATCGCCGGATCAACGTCGTCTCCCGGAAGCTCACCCGGGAGGATCTGCTCCGCCACGCCCTCAGTTCGCTCGCGCCGCTGGAGCTGTTGTCCGACCCGGCCGCCGACGTCTGGATGCTGGACGTCGGCTCCGGCGGCGGCTTCCCGGCCTTCCCGCTGCTGCTGGCGCGGCCCGCCTGGTCCGCAGTTCTCGTGGAAGCCACACGCAAGAAGTGCCTCTACCTCCGGGATGTGGGCGAGCGGCTCACCCCCGGCCGGGTCCGTGTCCTCCAGGGCCGGTACGAGGGACTCTCGATGCCGACGGCGGAGGCGCCCGAGGATCCGGATCGGCCCGGGCATCAGGACCGCGGCAGCGCGCCGGCGGAGGTTCCGCATCCGGCGGGCCCGGAGTCCCAGGCTGGAGCCGAGCCTGAAGCTCACACTCGGGCGGGCGCGCGGGACCGTTTCGACCTCATCACGCTCCGGGCCGTCGCTCCGGACGGGCGATTCGTTTCGAGTGCCGCCCCGCGCCTGCGGAGGGACCTTGCCCCCGGCGGGCTGCTGGCCTGGTACACCCCGCAGGACGATCGGGGCCAAGTTCAGGCCCTCGACGCGCTGAAGGCCGCCGGGTGCGTGCGCGTCGGGTTGGTCCGGGTGGAGTGGGCCGGCGCCACGCTGGCGATCGGGCGCGGGCCGCAGAACTAGCTGGATCGGGCCGTGGATCGCGCGCCCCGCGGCGGGCGGCTACGCTGCCGGTGAGCCCATCCGCCGCTCCGCACACACGGGTCCGCGGGCCCACCGACAAAGACCTGATCCGGCGCCCCACCAATCGGCCATTCCGCCACTCAGCCACTCCGCGACTCCGCCACCCTTCCGATTCGTTGGTCCGCTCTCCCGCCGGGCCGCCCCGGCCGCGCCGCCCCCGAGCCCAGCCCCTTCCAGGCAGCCAGATGTTTCACGTGAAACATCCTCCCGGTCCGCCAGGTCCCGGCCCACGGTGTTTCACGTGAAACGTCCCACCGACCAGCCAGGTCTCAGCCCCCCCCAGTGTCTCACGTGAAACGTCCTACCCCGGGACCGGCCCCAGGCCAGCCCCCACGCGCCCGCTCGGCCCGCCAGCCTTCCCAGCGGCCAAGCCGCAACGCACCATTCCACAGCTTTCTCCAGCCCACCGGAGAAATGGCTGGACGCGCCCCCGGGGTGGTGGATTAGACTCTGCGGGCATGCGCGCGAGCCACAGGGTGTCGGCGGACCGGTAGACTCAACGCCGCCCACCGGCAGTTCCAAGGTGCGCTGGAATCATCCCTAACCACAACCCCCGGAAATAGATCGCATGGGAAAAGTGGTCGCAATCACCAACCAGAAGGGCGGGGTCGGGAAGACCACCACCGCCATCAACCTGGCGGCTTCGCTGGCCCTGGATGGCCGCCGCGTCCTCCTCATTGACATCGATCCCCAGGGCAACGCCAGCAGCGGCCTTGGCGTGCCGGGCGACGCCACCGAGCAGAGCATCTACGAAGTGTTGATCGAGGAACTCCCCATCCACGAGGCGGTCGTGCCCACCGGCATCGAGCGGCTGGACTTGGTTCCCGCGGGTCAGCGGCTCAGCGGCGCCGAGGTGGAGCTCGTGGGACTGATCGCGCGCGAGAGCCGGCTGCGCGACGCGGTGGTCCCGCTGCGCCCCGAGTACGACTACGTGCTGGTGGACTGCCCGCCGTCGCTCGGACTGCTGACCATCAACACGCTCACGGCCGCGGACTCGGTGCTGGTGCCGCTGCAGTGCGAGTACTACGCGCTCGAGGGGCTCAGCCATCTGCTGCAGGCGATCCGGCTGGTGCAGCAGCGGCTCAACCCGGCGCTGCACATGGAGGGAGTGCTCCTCACCATGTACGACGGCCGCCTGAACCTCTGCCAACAGGTGGAGGACGAGGCGCGCAAGTACTTCGCCGAACGCGTGTACCGCACGGTGATTCCCAGAAACGTCCGGCTCAGCGAGGCCCCCAGCTTCGGCAAGCCGGCGGTGATCTACGACCCCGGCTGCATCGGGGCCGCCAGCTACCGCAACCTGGCAAGGGAGGTGATCGGCAATGCCTAGGAAGGCTCTCGGCCGGGGCCTGGGCGCGCTGATTCCGGGCGAGGCCCCGCAGGTCGAGTCGGAGCACGAGGTCATCGAGCGCATCGCACTGGACCGAGTGAAGACCAACCCCATGCAGCCGCGCACGAGCATGGACGAGGCGGGCCTCGCAGAGCTGGCCGATTCGATCCGCGAGCGCGGGCTGGTGCAGCCGATCGTGGTGCGCCGCGCCGGTTACTACTTCGAGATCATCGCCGGGGAGCGCCGCTGGCTGGCTGCCCGGCGCCTGGGAATGGCGGACATCCCGGCGGTCATCAAGGACGTGCCCGACGACCAGCTGCTGGAGCTGGCGCTGGTCGAGAACATTCAGCGCGAGGATCTCAACCCGATCGACGAGGCGCGCGCCTACCAGAAGCTCATCGAGATTCTCGGGATCACTCAGGAGGCCGTCGCCGCCCGGGTCGGCAAGGATCGGACAACAGTCTCTAATTCATTGCGGTTATTGTTGTTACCAGAAGAAATCCAGTCCCTCATCGCGGCCCGCAAGCTGACTGCGGGGCACGCGCGCGCGCTCCTCGCACTCGGCTCCGCCGAGGAGATGGTCCGCCTGGCCCACCAGATCGTGGCCGAGGGGCTCACCGTCCGGACCATTGAGGAACTGGCCCGGGTCGGCCGGAAGCCGCGGCACAAGGGACGGCGCACCAAGCGGCGCGTCATCCCCGAGCTGGTGCACATCGAAGAGCAGCTCGAGCGGCGGCTGGCCACGCGCGTGCGCGTGCACGGCACGCAGCACAAGGGCTCGATCGCCATCGAGTACTACTCCATGGAGGACCTGGAGCGAATCATCGAGGCCCTGGGCATCACCGTGAGCTAGCGCGCGCCATGCCCGCCACCCGCACCATGACCCCCGCCGCGCCGATCCGCATCGGCATCTCCGCGTGCCTCCTGGGGCGGAAGGTCCGCTACGACGGCGGGCACAAGCGGGACGACTTCCTGGTGGACACCTTCGGCGCGCACGTCCAATGGGTGCCATTCTGCCCGGAGGTGGAGCTGGGCCTCGGGACGCCGCGCGACCCCATCCGCCTGGTGCGGGTCGCGGTCGCCGAAGAGGCCCGCCGCGGTGAGCCTCGCGGCGGCGAGGTGCGCATGGTGGTCCCCAAGACCGGGCGCGACCTCACCGAGAAGATGCGCGCGTTCGCGCGGCGCCGCGCCGCGCGGATGCGGACCGAGCACCTGTGCGGCTTCGTGCTGAAGAAGGACTCGCCCTCGTGCGGCATGGAGCGCGTGAAGGTCTACGGGCCGCACGGCGCGCCCGAGCGCAGCGGCGTCGGGTTCTTCGCCCAGGCGCTGCTCGAGCGCTTTCCCAACCTGCCGGTGGAAGAGGAGGGGCGGCTGTGCGACCCGCGGCTCCGCGAGAACTTCGTGGAGCGCGTGTTCGCCTACCGCGCCCTGCGCACGCTCTTCGACTCTCCCTGGAAGCCGGCCGGCCTGGTGAAGTTCCACACCGCGCACAAGCTCACGCTGCTCGCGCATTCGCCCACCGCGTACGCCGCGCTGGGCCGGCTGGTGGCGCGCGCCCGGGAGATCCCGCGCGCGCGGCTGCAGGCGGAGTACGAGACCGCCTTCATGCAGGCGCTGCGGAAGATCGCCACGCCCCGCCAGCACACCAACGTGCTGCGGCACATGGCCGGCTACTTCAAGAAGTCCCTGGACCCGGCGCAGCGGAGCGAGCTGGCGCAGCTCATCGAGGATTACCGGCGGGGGCTGGTGCCGCTGGTGGTGCCGCTGACGCTGATCCGCCATCACGTTCACGGGCTGAGCGTGGACTATCTCGCCGGCCAGACCTACCTCGAACCCCACCCCAGGGAGCTGATGCTGAGAAACCACGTCTGAGGTGGATAACTCCCGTGCCATGTGGAAAACGTGTCAAAAGACGATTTCGTAATAGGTTGGGATAATCGAACAAGCCCGCGGGGCGGGGCTTTTGCACCGGCCTTGTACGGCAGTGGATTGCGGCGGTTGGTCGGGCGGCCGGAAAGCGCCCCCCGGGCGGCCGGGACGCGTCGCGGGCGGGCCGCAAAGCGTCGCGGACAGATCCGACGCCTGACTGTCGAGTCGGGTCGCCGGTGGTATACTGAACTTGGAGTCAGGCTGCCCCCCAGCCTCGTGATGCGTACAGAACCGCCGGCAGGTTCGAACCCCCCGGACTCCCCTGCCCAAGAGCGGTGAAGTGCCTGACCTGCCCCTCCCTCGAATCACCCGCCGTTCGCTCGCCCAGCGCGAGTGAGACCGGGAGGCCGCCCCATGTTCCAGACCCGCGTTGCCGCTTCGGCGACGCCCGCACGACTGTGCGGGCCGGGATCTCTGACCCATCTTTCTGGCAGGTGGTGCGGGGGCGACCCTCCACCTGACGCACCCTCGGCGAGCGCGGTCCCGCGGCGCGGCCGACGCTCAGGTGGAGCCGCCTGGGGCGCGGCGTGCGTCGCACTGGCGCTGGCATTTGTGGGCTGCGCCGGCCGGGTCGCGCAACCACGGGCCACGGCACCCGTCAACGGCTGGGTGGTTTACTCCGCCAGGGACTCCTCGCTTGGCTCTGCCATCCTCTGGACGGTCCGACTCGACGGGACCCAGGCGCACAGCCTACGCACCCGCGGCGAGAGCTGTCGCTGGAACCCGCAGGGCAGCCGCGTCGCGTTCATCGACTTCACCAAGGTCCCAATCCATGCCTACGTGATGGACTCCAGCGGAAGGGACCTCCTCGACCTGGGGCCCACACGGGTAGGTTCGCCCTCCTGGAACCCCGAGGCGGGTTCGCCCTCCTGGAGCCCCGACGGCCGGCGACTGCTCATCCAGGGGTTGCTGTATGACGCCGGCACCGGCGAGTCGCTGGGCGCGCCGCCGCTGCGCCCGCAGGTTTTTGAGGGGGACTCGGTGTACCCCGCGAGCCCCGGGGGGTGGGTGTGGGACGACCGGCACGTCGTGGTTCAGGGGTACGAGCACCTTCCGGATTCCCGAAACCATTGTGTGTTGCACTACGACTACTACGTCACGCACATTCCCAGCGGCGCCATCGTGAAGAGGCTGACCCGGGCACGCTACACCTGCGAGGACAGCGTGCTTGCCGTGTCTCCTGACGGCCGGAGGATCCTGATCCGTCTGGGAGCCGGAGCGAAGCCCGCCGCTCTCGGGGTCCTCGACGTCGCGACGCAACAGCTCATGGCCGTGACCGGCGGGCCGAATGACTGGTCTGCGCGCTGGGGATCGGACAGTCGGTCCATCGTCTTCCTGAGGATGATGGCTGCTCCGAACGTCCATGTGACCGACGTGCTGTTCTACACATCCCTGGACTCGTTGGGCCATGAGCGGAGGATCATCGACCCGAACTCCGAGGTGAAGGGCTTTGACGTGCACCTTGATTCCCGCCATGGATGGTGACGCTCAGGGTGACCCCTCCGATCGTCCGCAAGCATCAATTCGGAGGATGATCATGAACAGGCAGCGACGGGTGGTCTGCTGGCTTGGCATTGCGGGTTTCGCGGCAGTTTGCATATCGTGCGCCAGCCGCATCGAGTCCCCGCCCCCGAACAAGCCAGCTTCCGGCTGGATCGTGTACTCGGTCGCCGACTCTGGCAGCCTATGGAACGTGCGCCTCGATGGGAGCGGCGCAAGATGCCTTGGGGTCACGGGCATATCGCCAAGCTGGAACCCATCGGCGAGCGAAGTCTCCTACTTCCTCGATGCGGCCATGCCAGGAGATCCATATCACTCGTATCTGCTCGATCAGACCGGCGCCGCCCGGCCATTCCTGACGGCGGCCTTCTGCAGTCCGATCGAGTGGCGGCCGGATGGCAGGGAGGTCATCGCCGACGGCCAGATCTACACGGCAGCCGGCGATCGGGTGGCATTCGCGGTGGCGAGCCCGCAAGTGGTCGCGGGGGACACGGTGTTCTTCGGGCAGCTCTATCAATGGGCGGGGGACACGCTGCAAGCACTGATGACCGGGTTCGAACACGCGCCGGGCTCCCGGCCCGCTTCATCCAATCCCTACGATTACTACCTCGTGAATGTACACGGCGGGACGATCACTGCGCGATTGAGCCATGGTCACTACACGATGGGCTCGGTGCGGGGGCAGCTCGCGGGGGTCCTATCCCCGGACCGCCGGCAGCTCATGACCCCGACCGGAAGCGGCATCGTGATCCTGAACACGGTCACCCAGCACGAGACCTGGCTCACGCAGCAACAGGCGACCTGGGCGCGCTGGGGATCCGACAGTAAGACCGTTGTCTTCATTGACGGGGGGTTCCAGTTGTGCCGGGCCTCACTCGACTCGGTTGGGGTGACGCGAACGGTGACCAGCCGGAGGGTGCGGACGATGAGCGCGGACATCCACCTGGATTAGGGGCGTCCTGGGGGCAGGGCGGACAGGGATCGGCGCGGGTAGCCTGGCAGAGTGGGCCGCCCCCCCGGCGGCCTAAGGAACCACCGGCGCCACGCACTCCACGTGGTCGGTGTGCGGGAACATGTCCAGGGGCTGGATCCATGGGGCGCGGTAGCCGAGCCTCGCGAAATGCGCGAGGTCGCGCGCCAGGGTGGTGGGGTTGCAGGAGACGTACACCACGCGGCGGGGCCGCAGCTCGCACACCCGGTCAATGACCCGCGGGTGAAGCCCGGCGCGCGGGGGGTCCACCACCACCACGCTCGGGGCGAGGTCCTTGGCACCCCCCAGCCGGAGCCAGGCGCGGGCGTCGGCGGCCAAGAAGCGGACGTCCGGCGGCCCTGCATCCCGCGCTCCCAGCACCGCCGCATTCCGCTCCGCGTTCCGCCGGGCATCGCTCACCGCCTCCTCCACCGTTTCCACACCCCACGCGGCCGCGCAGTGGCGCGCGCAGCACAGCGTGAGCGTGCCGGCGCCGCAGTAGAGGTCGAGCACCCGGTCTTCGGGGCTCAGCTCCGCCGCGGCCACCGCTTCAGCGTACAGGCGCTCGGCCTGGGCCGAGTTGGTCTGCAGGAAGGACCACGGCGAGACCTCGAACTCGAGGCCGTGGAGCCGCTCCACGATCCGCTCCTCCCCCCACAGCAGCTGCCAGGTCTCGGCCTGCACCGCCTGCGCCCGGCCGCGGTGCAGGCTGAACACGAACCCGCGCAGCGCGGGCAGCTCGCGCGCCAGCTCCAGCGCCCAGGCGCCGAACACGTCCAGGCGGGGCGCCGCGGAGACCAGGTTCGCCAGCAGCTCGCCGGTGGCCCGGCTCTGGCGCAGCGCCACGAAGCGCAGCTCGCCGGTGTGGCGGGCGAGGTCGTAGGGCGGCACGCCGTCGCGCCGGGCGAGGGCGCGCAGCACCTCCACCGCCCGATTCATGTCCGGGGTGCAGATGTGGCAACGCTGGAGGTCGAAGGTGGCGTCGAAGCGGCCTCGGTGGTGCAGGCCGAGGCTCAGGCGGCCGTCCTCGGCGGCTCCGAATGAGAACTCCATTTTGTTGCGGTAATTGAAGATATCTGGCGACGGCAGGGTCGGCCGGACGGGCACTTCGAGCCCCGCCAAGTGCTGCAGGGACTCCCGGACGGAGGCCTCCTTGTGCGCGAGTTGGGCGGGGTAGGCGTACTCCTGGAAGCGGCAGCCCCCGCAGATGTCCACGTGGGCGCACGGCGCGGCCACCCGGTCGGGGCCGCCCGCGAGGCGCTCCGCCACCACCGCCTCGGCGTACCGCCCCCGGCTGCGGGTGATCCGGGCGCGGACCCGGTCGCCGGGCAGGGCGCCGTCCACGAAGATGACGTACCGGTCCAGCTTGGCGAGGCCCCGGCCCCCGGTGGCCAGCCCTTCGACGGCCAGCTCGATGACTTCGCCGCGTGCAACGGGAGGCATGGCTGAACGGTCTCACTGGGTGAGGGTTGCGCCCGGGCCGGACGCTGCGCGCCGGCGGGGCGGGGCCCGCGCCGGCCCGCCGGAGCCGCCGGCGAGCAACACGAAGGGCCGAGCGGCTGAGCCCCTCGGCCCTCGAGCTACCTCCTGGATGGGACCCCAGGGGCGCGCAGGAAACCGAAGATACCGGCGCCGCGCAGGGATGTCAAGTGCCGCGGAGACAGAACCTTGGGGCGCCTCCCGGGCCCCGCCGCGGGGGTGGCCCGAGCGAGGCCGGGCCTCCAGCGGAACCAATTGCCAGAATGCAGGTTACACCAAAGGACCGGGGGCCGCGCGGACGCCCCGCTGCGCGCTCCGGCACCTATGATATACTGCGGTCCCAGACAGTGATGGCCGTGCTGCCGGCGCCGGCTGCGGACCGCGCGCCGCTTTTGTGTTGCCCGTCCAACCCGAACAGGAGATCCGAGTGACGACCACCAGCAATGCCCCGTTGGAGGCCCTGGAGCGCCTCAAGACCGGCCACGACCGCATTGTCGGCGAGGTGCGCAAGGTGATCGTGGGACAGGACCGGGTGGTGGAGGAGCTGCTCATCGCGCTCTTCGCCAACGGCCACTGTCTGCTGGTCGGCGTGCCGGGCCTGGCCAAGACCCTGTTGGTGAGCAGCCTGGCGCGGGTGCTGGACCTCCGCTTCAGCCGCATCCAGTTCACCCCCGACCTGATGCCCTCGGACATCACCGGCACCGAGGTGCTGGAGGAGAACCGCACCACCGGCCAGCGCGAGTTCCGCTTCCTGCGCGGGCCCCTGTTCGCGAACCTGATCCTGGCCGACGAGATCAACCGCACCCCGCCCAAGACCCAGGCGGCGCTGCTGCAGGCGATGCAGGAGCGCGAGGTCACCGCCGGCGGGCAGACCATGCGCCTGGAGCCGCCGTTCTTCGTGCTGGCGACGCAGAACCCGATCGAGCTGGAGGGCACCTACCCGCTGCCCGAGGCGCAGCTGGACCGGTTCATGTTCATGACCCTGGTGGACTATCCCTCGGCGGCCGAGGAGGAGCGCATCGTGACCGAGACCACCGGGGCGGGGGAGCCCGACCCGCGCCCGGTGTTGGGGGCGCGCGAGCTGATCGAGTACCAGGCGCTGGTGCGGCGGGTGCCGGCGGCGGACTTCGTGGTGCGCTACGCGGTCCGCCTGGCGCGGGCCACCCGGCCGCTGGAGGCCTCCGCCCCGGACTTCATCCGGCAGTGGGTGAGCTGGGGCGCCGGGCCGCGGGCCTCGCAGTACCTCATCCTGGGGGCCAAGACCCGGGCCGCGCTGGCCGGCCGCTTCGCGCCGTCGGTGGAGGACG
Source organism: Saccharimonadales bacterium (SeqCode) (assembly GCA_035542815.1). Lineage (GTDB taxonomy): Bacteria > Eisenbacteria > RBG-16-71-46 > RBG-16-71-46 > JACRLI01 > JACRLI01. The sequence goes on from DATKKS010000182.1 coordinate 17,207, forward strand.
TGCGCGCGGTGGCGCCCTCGGTGCTGCGCCACCGGGTGATCCCCAACTTCAACGCCGAAGCCGACGGCATCCGTTCCCCGCAGATCATCTCGCGCCTGCTGGACGCCGTGCCCGAGGACGGGAAGGCGGCGCCGTGACCCGGCGCGCCGTGCGCCCCGCCCGCGAGCCCCGCGCGGCCGGCGGCGCCGCCCGGAAGCTCCCCCGATGACCCGCGCTGAGGCCGCGGGGGTGAACGTCCGCCGCTTTCTCGACCCGCGGGTGGCCTCCCAGATCGAGCAGATCGACCTGCGCGCGCGCCTGGTGGTGGAGGGCTTCCTCACCGGCCTGCACCGCAGCCCCTTCCACGGCTTCTCGGTGGAGTTCGCCGAGCACCGCCCGTACTCGCCCGGGGACCCCATCCGGCACCTGGACTGGAAGGTGTTCGCCAAGCAGGACCGCTACTACATCAAGCGCTTCCACGAGGAGACCAACCTGCGCGCCTATCTCCTGGTGGACGAGAGCGCCTCGATGGGCTTCACCCGCGGGGGCCGGCCCAGCAAGCTGGCTTACGCTTCCTCGCTGGCGGCCGCGCTCAGCTACCTGATGCTGGGCCAGCAGGACGCGGTGGGGCTGCTGCTGTTCGCCGAGCGCATCGAGCGCTACGTGCCGCCGCGCTCGGTGAAGAGCCACCTGCACCAGCTGCTGCTGGAGCTGGCGCGGGCCGAGGCGCGCAGCGGCACCCGCGTGGGGAGCTGCCTCACCTCGCTGGCGGAGCGGGTCAAGCGGCGCGGGCTGGTGATGGTGTTTTCGGACCTCCTGGACGAGCCCGAGGCGGTGCTGGCCGGGCTCAAGGCCTTCCGCCACCGCAACCACGAGGTGGTGGTGTTCCACGTGCTGGACCCCGACGAGCGGCGCTTCCCGTTCCACGAGCCGGTGGAGATCGAGGACATGGAGTCCAGCGAGCGGCTGGTGACGCACGGCTGGGAAGTGGCCCGCGAGTACCGCCGGCGCGTCGAGGAGTGGTGCGGGCGGCTGCAGCGGGAGTGCCGCGAGCGGCTGATCGACTACGTGCCCCTGGACACCGCCACGCCGTTCGACGTGGCGCTCATCCGCTATCTCGAGAAGCGGGCGCGGCTGCATTGAGCCGCCCGCGCCTTCGCCGAGCGCCCCGCGCCGCTCGAGGGGGCCCGGGTGACGACGCGGGCTCCCGCATGGTGACCTGCCGGTGACCTTCCTCAACCCCTTCGCCTGGCTCGCCGCGCTGGCCGCGGCGGTGCCGCTCCTGGTGCACCTGTTCAGCCGCCGCAAGGCGCGCCGCGAGGCGTTCCCCACGGTGCGCTTCCTGCGCCAGGTGCACCGGCAGGAGGTGCGCCGGCTGCGGCTGCGCGAGTGGCTGCTGCTGCTGCTGCGCACCCTGGCGGTGCTGTGCCTGGCGCTGGCCTTCGGCCGGCCCGCGATCCGGGGCTCGCTCGGCTCGCACGGCAGCGCCCCGGCCTCGGTGGTGGCGGTGGTGGACCGCAGCCTCAGCATGCGCGCCGCCGGGCCGCAGGGCCCGCGCTTCGAGGAGGCCCGCGCCCGGCTGCGGGAGCTGGCCGGGCTGCTGGACCCGGGCAGCGAGGCCCAGGTGATCCTGTTCGACCGCCACCCCGCGCCGCTGTTCGAGGACTTCACCCACGACCCGGCCCGGCTGCACGCGGCGGTGCAGGCGCTGCGGTGCGGCTACGGCGGCACCGACCTGGGGGCGGCGCTGCGCGAGGGCGCGCGGTGGCTGGCCTCGCGGCGGGGGCTGCACCGGGAGTTCTACGTGGTGAGCGACATGCAGGCCTCCGGGCTGGACTCGGCCCGCGCCGGGTCGCTGGCGGAGGTGCTGCGCGGCCTGGACGTGTACTGGGTGCCGGTGGGCACGCGCGAGGCGGCCAACGCCGCCTGGACCGGGGCCGAGGCCACCCGGCTGGGCGCGTCCGGGGAGGTCACCGCCGACGTGCGCAACGCCTCCGACGAGGCGCGCCGCGGGGCGCTGGTGGAGGCGCTCGCGGGCGGTCGCCTGGTGGGCGCGGCCCGGGAGGACTTCGCGCCGCGGGCCGACACCCGGGTGGAGGTGCCGCTGCACGGGCTCGCCCCGGCCGACCTGGGGGTCACGCTGCGCTTCCCGCACGACGTGCTGGAGGAGGATGACCAGGTGGCGGTGGCGTTCCCGTCCACCCGGCCGCTGCGGGTGGCGCTGGTGGGCCCCGACACCCAGCGCCTCTACGTGCAGGCCGCGCTGCAGGCGGCGCCCGGCGCGTTCGAGGTGCAGCTCAGCGCCGACGGCTCGGGGCTGTCGCCGGCCGACGTGTGGGTGCTGCTGGACCCGGAGCGGGTGAACGCGGCCTCGCTGCGGGCGCACCTGGCGCGCGGCGGCGGGGTGCTGGCGGCGCTGGGGGCGGGCGCGGCGCACCGCCCGGTGGAGCTGGCGCTGGGCGAGCAGTCGCCGGGGACCTCGGTGGGCGCGGAGGGCGACAGCACCGGCCGGAGCTTCGCGCGGCTGCGGGTGCTGGACCCCGGCCACCCCGGCTTCCGCGGGCTGGCCGGGCGGCGCGGCAGCGAGCTGTCCTCGGCCCGCTTCTGGCGGATGGTGAAGCTCCAGCCCGCGCCGGGCGCGGTGGCGCCGGCGGAGTTCGGGCCGGACCTGCCGGCGCTCCTGGAGCGCGGGCACGTGCTGCTGCTGGCGAGCCCGCTGGACGGGCGGTGGAACGACTTCCCGATGAGCCCCACGTTCGTGCCGTGGCTGTACCAGACGCTGGAGGCGCTGGCCTCCCGCGCCCGGCCGCTGGCGGTGGAGGTGGGCCAGCGCTGGGTGCGCCCGGTGCCGGCGGAGTGGAAGGGCCTGCCGCTCCGGCTGACCGACCCCGACGGCCACGAGGTGCCCGCCGACCTCACCCAGGGCGGCGCCGAGCTGCGCACCGCGCCGCTGGAGCGGCCGGGGCTGTACACCCTGACGGCCGCCGGGCGCCCGATGGAGGCGGTGGCCTGCACCGTGGCGCCGGACGAGGCCGACCTGCGGGCGCTGTCCCCGGCCGCGCTGCGGGCGCTGGCCCCCCAAGCCACCCTGGTGCAGGGCTCGCTGCGCGAGGCGGTGCTGCGGCACCGGTTCGGCCGGGAGCTGTGGCGCGAGTTCCTGGCGGCGGCGCTGCTGCTGCTGGTGCTGGAGACGGTGGTGGCGCGCCTGACGGTGGCGGATCGGACGTGAGCCTGGACGCCCGCGAGCACCTGCTGCGCGGCGCCGCGCGCAGCCGACCCTTCGCCGAGCTGGCCGGCCTGCTGGAGGCGGGCCTCCCGGGCCCGCTGCGGCTGCGCGGTCTCGCGGGCGGCGCGGCCTCGCTGCTGGCGGGCCACCTGTACGAGACGGTGCTGCGCGGGCGCGCGCCGCTGGTGTGGATCCTGCCCGAGGCCGAGGCGGCCGAGGCCGCCCGCGACGACCTGGAGTTCCTGGTCGGCGAAGCCCACGTGCTGCACTTCCCCGAGCCCGAGACCCTGCCCTACGACCGGAAGTCGCCCGCACCCCAGGGGGTGAGCGCCCGCCTGGCGGCGCTGGACGCCCTGGCCGCCGGGCGCCAGGCGGTGGTGGTGACCAGTTTCCGGGCGCTGGTCGGCCGGCTGCTGCCCCCGGAGCGGCTGCGCCAGGGCACGCTGGTGCTGAGCGTGGGGCAGCGCCTGGCGCCGGGGGCGCTGCGCGGCGAGCTGGTGCGCCTGGGCTACCGGTCCGAGCCGGTGGTGAGCGCGCACGGCGAGATGAGCGCCCGCGGCGGCATCCTGGACGTCTTCGCCAGCGGCCTCGAGGACCCGGTGCGCCTGGAGTTCGACGCCGACGAGATCGTCTCCATCCGCACCTTCGACCCCCAGACCCAGCGCTCCACCGCCAAGCTCAAGGAAGTCCGCGTCCTGCCCCCCCGCGAGCTCATCCCGGACCCGGAGCGGGTGGAGGAGATCCTGGGGCTGCTGCGCCAGGAGGGCGGCGCGGCCGACGAGGAGCTGGCGCACCTGGTGGGCGAGGAGCGGGTGTTCGAGGGGATGGAGCGGCTGCTGGCCCACTACGAGCCGCGCCTGGTGAGCTTCTTCGACTACCTGCCGCGCGAGGCGGTGGTGCTGGTGACCGACTGGGCGCGGCAGCGCGCGCGGGCCCAGGCGTTCGCCGACGAGGTGGAGCTGACCCATCTGGAGGCGCGCCGCGAGACGCCGCTGGTCTCGCCCCCGGAGCGCCTGTTCCTGACCGCCGAGGAGCTGGAGCGCGAGCTGCTGAGCCGCCCCACGCTGTTCGACGACCCGCTCACCTCTGGCCCCGGCCGGCTGCCGGAGCGCCTCATGCACACCGAGCCGGCCGAGAGCTTCGGGCGCAACCTGGAGCTGCTCAAGCAGAAGCTGCGCGGCTACCTGGCCGAGGGCTGGGACATCACCGTCTTCTGCGACAACACCGGCCAGCGCGAGCGGCTGGAGGAGCTGCTCGAGGACATCCCGGTGCGCCTGGACATCGCCGTCTGGAGCGCCGGCTTCTGCCTGCAGCAGGCCGGCCTGATGGTGCTGACCGACCACGAGATCTTCGCCCGCTACCGGCGCCGGGCGCGCCGGGGCCGGTTCCGGGGCGGGCTCACCTACCAGGACCTGCTGGCGCTGGCGGCCGGCGACTACGTGGTGCACGTGGACCACGGGGTGGGCGTGTACCGCGGGCTGGACCGGCTCACCGTGGACGGCCACGAGACCGACTGCCTGCGCATCGAGTACGCCGGCGGCGACCGGCTGTTCGTGCCGGTGGAGCAGCTCGCGGTGGTGCAGAAGTACGCGGCCCAGGAGGGCGCGGTGCCCACCCTGCACAAGCTGGGCACCACCCAGTGGCAGCGCACCCGGGCGCGCATCCAGAAGGCGGTCCGGGACATGGCCGACCAGCTGCTGAAGACCTACGCGGCCCGGATGGCGCTGCCGGGGCACGCCTTCGGCCCGGACGACGACCTGCAGCGCCAGCTGGAGGCCTCCTTCATCTACGAGGAGACCCCCGACCAGGACCGCGCGGTGGAGGAAGTGAAGTCCGACATGGAGTCGGCGCGGCCGATGGACCGGCTGGTGTGCGGGGACGTGGGCTACGGCAAGACCGAGGTGGCGGTGCGCGCCGCGCTCAAGGCGGTGGTGGGCGGCAAGCAGGTGGCGGTGCTGGTGCCCACCACCATCCTGGCGCAGCAGCACTACACCACCTTCTCCGAGCGCCTGGCGGGCTTCCCGGTGCGCCTGGAGATGCTGTCCCGCTTCCGCACCCCCGGGGAGCAGCGCGCGGTGGTGGGGCGCCTGGGCGGAGGCGACGTGGACATCGTCATCGGCACCCACCGGCTCCTGTCCAAGGATGTCGCCTTCCGCGACCTGGGGCTGGTGGTGATCGACGAGGAGCACCGCTTCGGGGTGGCCCACAAGGAGAAGCTCCGCACCCTGCGCACCCTGGTGGACGTGCTCACGCTCACCGCCACGCCCATCCCGCGCACGCTGAACCTGGCGCTCTCGGGGGCCCGCGACATGTCGCGCATCGAGACCCCGCCCCGCGACCGGCTGCCGGTGCACACCGAGATCGTGGAGTTCAACCCGGAGCTGGTGGCCGACGCGCTGCTGCGCGAGGCCGACCGCGGCGGGCAGAGCTTCTTCGTGCACAACCGGGTGGAGAGCATCGACGCCACCGCGGTGTACCTGCAGCGGCTGGTGCCGGGCCTGCGCTTCGCGGTGGCCCACGGGCAGATGCCGGAGCACTCGCTGGAGCGGGTGATGCTGGACTTCCTGGACCGGCGCCTCGACTGCCTGGTGTGCACCATGATCGTGGAGTCGGGCCTGGACATCCCCAGCGTGAACACCCTGCTGGTGCACCACGCCGAGCACCTGGGGCTGGCCCAGCTCTACCAGCTCCGCGGGCGGGTGGGGCGCTCCCACCACCGGGCCTACTGCTACCTGATCGTGCCCGAGCGGCGCGTTCTGACCGAGGAGGCGGAGAAGCGGCTGCGGGTGATCGAGGAGTACGACGAGCTGGGCGCGGGGCTCAAGATCGCCATGCGCGACCTGGAGATCCGCGGCGCGGGCAATCTGCTGGGGGCGGAGCAGAGCGGGTTCATCGCCGGGGTGGGCTTCGAGATGTACACCCGCATGCTGGAGGAGGCCATGGCCGAGGTGAAGGGCGAGCCGCTGGAGTCGCGGGTGGAGCCGCGCCTGATCACCGACCTGCCGGCCTACCTGCCGGACGGCTACGTGCCGGCCAGCGAGAAGATCTCCCAGTACAAGCGCCTGGCCGACGCCCGGGCGGTGGAGGACGTGGACCGCCTGGCGGAGGAGTGGGCCGACCGCTTCGGGCCCGCGCCCGACCCGGCGCGCACCCTGCTGGAGCTGCGGCGGCTGCGCCTGCAGGCCGCCGGCGGGGCCATCTCGCAGCTGGTGGTGGAGGGGCAGCGGTTCGAGGTGGAGCTGGCGCGGCCGCGGCCGGCCCGGGAGCTGCGCCGGCTGTTCGAGGACCGGGAATTCCCGCTGGAGTTCAGCGCGGCCGACCCCGAACGCATGGTGCTGCGGGTGCTGCGCCGGCCGGGCCTGGCGGCGGCCAGAAAGTTGTTGCCGCTGCTTTTAGCCGGGTGATAGCGTGAAGTGTTTGGCGCGAAAGGAGATTCGCTTGAAATCTGACACTGGCCGTTTCGTCGTGTGCCTGCTGGCGTTGGCCGGCCTGGCGGCCGCCCTGGGCGGCTGCGGCCTGCTGGGGCAGCAGGTGGTGGCGCGCGTGGACAAGCGCACCCTCACTCTCAAGCAGTTCGAGGTCCTGCTCGGCCAGGCCCAGGGCGGGGTGGCGCCGCTGGACTCCACCCGCCGGCGGGCGCTGGTGGACGACTGGGTGGACCGCACCGAGCTGGTGGCCGAGGCCGAGAGCATGCACCTGGACACCCTGCCGGCGGTCACGGTGGCGGTGCGCGGGCAGGCCGAGCAGGCCATGGCCGAGGAGCTGTTCCGCCGGAACGTGGTGCTCAAGGTCAAGGTGTCCGAGCCGGACATGCGGGTGCTGTACGAGCAGCGCAAGGAGGCCCGCAAGGTCGCGGACATCGTGGTGACCCGGCCCGAGGTGGCCGACGAGGTGAAGCGCCAGCTGGACCACGGCATGCCCTTCGAGCAGGCCGCCCGGCAGTACTCGCAGGACACCCGGACCGCGCCCGGCGGCGGGGTGGTGGCCGACGAGGTCTACGCCGGGGAGCTGCCGCTGGAGCTGGAGGCGCCGGTGATGCGCCTGAAGCCGGGCGAGGTGAGCGGGCCCATCCACTACCAGACCGCCTACATCATCCTCAAGCTGCTGGCGGTGCGGCCGGCCGAGCGCGGGCCCTACGACCAGGAGAAGATGCGCCTGGAGAACCTGCTCCGGCGGCGCAGCCAGGAGGCCTACACCCAGAAGTGGCTGAGCGACCTCAAGGCCCGGCGCAAGTACGTGGTCGAGGACGCGGACATCCGCAGGTTCGTGGACCGCATCGTCGCCGCGCCCGGCGACACCCTCCCGACGCTGCCCCCGGCGGTGCTGGCCGAGCCCCTGGCGCGCTTCGTGGGCGGGCCGTACACGGTGGGCGATCTGCTGCGCGACGCCGAGCAGAGCAGCCTGCTGTCGCGCCCCAGCCTGGGCTCGGAGCCCCAGGTGCGCCAGGCGGTGGACAACGGCGCCACCTTCGCGCTGCTGGTGGCCGAGGCCCGCAGCGAGCAGCTGGACCGCGACCCGGAGGTGGTGCAGAAGCTCCGGCAGCTGCGCGAGGTGGCGCTGTCGCGCGCCGTGGTGGGCCGGGTGCTCGGGCATCTCCCCCAGCCCGGCGAGGCCGAGCTGCGGGCGCAGTACGAGCTGCGCAAGGGCGAGTTCGTGAACCAGGGCCAGGCGGAGGTGTCCCAGGTGGTGACGCCCTCCGAGTCGGGCGCCCGCGAGGCGGCCCGCGAGGCCCGCGCCAACGTGGACTTCTTCTCGCTGCAGCGGCGCTACTCCAAGCCCACCGCCGAGGAGGCCCGCGACGGCGGCGAGGCCCGGGTGGTGTTCGACGGCTCGCGCCCGGCGCTGCAGGACTCGCTGGGCGGTCGGCAGGGCAACGAGATCGTGGGCCCGGTGGCCTCCGGCGGGCGGTACTACGTCTTCCGCGTGCGGGCCGTCTATCCCCCGATGAACATGAGCTTCGACCAGGCGCGCAGCACGCTCCTCCGGCAGCTCGCCAACGAACAGCAGACCCGGGTGCTGCAGGAGCACCTCACCGAACTCAAGAGGCGCTGGCCTCCCCAGGTCAACGTGAAGTCGGTCCTGGCCGCCAAGCCGGCCAAGCTTGCGCCGGCCGGCGCCGGCTCGCGCTAGGCGCGTGAAAGGAAACCCCATGTCCCGTCGCATCCCTGCCCTGGTCGTGCTGCTGCTGCTGGTGGCCAGCCTGCCGGCGCTCGCCGCGGGCAAGCGCACCGCCCGCCACGGCACCGCCGACCGCATCGCCGCCGAGGTGGATTCGGTGGTCATCCTGCAGACCGAGGTGGACGACCAGGCGGCGGTCGTGGCCCAGCAGAACAACGTGGACCCCAAGAACGCCGCCGCCATGAAGAAGCTCCGGACCGACGTGCTGGACGCCATGGTCAAGGAGAAGCTGATCGCGGCCGAGGCGCACCGGCAGAACATCCAGGTCACCCAGAGCGACGTGGACGCCCAGGTGGACCAGGCCATCGCCGGCGCCCGGCAGAGCCTGGGCACGGAGAAGGCCTTCCAGGACCAGCTCCGGCGCGAGGGGCTCACCGAGGAGAGCCTGCGCAAGAAGTACGCCGCCGACTTCCGTGAGCGGCTGGCGGCCAGCCGGCTGGTGCAGCGGGAGGTGCGCAGCAAGATCAACGTCGACTCGACCGACGCGAAGGCCTATTTCGACAAGCACACCGCCGAACTCCCGAAGCGCCCGGAGATGTACCGGCTCTCGGTGATCCTCCTCCAGATCCCGGCGGGCGACTCGGTGAAGGCCCGGGCGCGGGCCAAGGCCGCCATGGTGCTCACCCGGGCCAAGGCCGGCGAGGACTTCGCCAGGCTGGCCACCCTGTTCTCCGACGATCCCAGCGCCAAGTTCGGCGGGCTGCTGCGGAACCCGCAGACCGGGGACGCCTGGTTCACCCGGGGCACCTACGACTCCACCTTCGAGCGGGCCGCCTTCGCCCTGAAGCCCGGCCAGATCAGCGACCTGGTGGAGACCCGCTTCGGCTTCCACGTGATCCGGGTGGACTCGGCCCTCGGCGACCGCATCCAGGCCCGCCACATCCTGGTGCTGGTGCAGCCGGACTCCTCCGACTCGGCCGCGGCGCTGGAGAAGGCCCGGGCGGTGCGGGGGCGGGCGATGGCCGGCGAGGACTTCGCCAAGCTGGCGCAGCAGTTCTCCGACGACCCGGACAGCCGGGTCCGGGGCGGCGAGCTGGAGCCGCGCGAGCTGAAGACCTTCAGCGACGAGATCGCGGGGGTGGTGTCCAAGCTGGTGCCCAAGCAGATCTCGCAGGTCACCCGCTCGATGAGCGGCTGGGTGATCTTCCGGCTCGAGGAGAAGGAGCCGCCGCGGCCCTACACGTATGACGAGATCGAGTCGGACCTGGAGAACGCGGCGCGCGAGGAGAAATTCCAGACGGAGCTGGACAAGTGGGTCGCCACCCTCAAGAAGCGCCACCGCGTGACGCTGCACCCGATCTCGTAGGGGGCGGGCTGCGGATGGACGTGTTCCTGCACTGGACCTGCCTGGCCCGGTCCCGCTCCGAGGCCGGCCGGTGGTGCCACGAGGGGCACGTGCGCCTGGACGGCACGGTGGTCAAGGCGAGCCACGCTGTGCGTGCCGGTCAGCGGCTGGATCTCGCGCTGGCCGGGCACTCGGCGCGCTACGAGGTGCTGGCGCTGCCGCGCGGCCAGTGCCGTCGCGGCGAGCGCGAGCGGTACCTGGGGCCGGCCCCGGGCGAGGCGCCGTGAGGCGGCCGCGGGCGGGCCGCCGCGAGGGGTGCGCCGGGGCGCGCGGGGGGGCGCGGTGAACCGCCGGGCGCTGGCGCTCACCATGGGCGATCCCGCCGGGATCGGCCCGGAGATCATCCTCAAGCTGCTGCGCCGCCCCGCGGGGCTCCCGGACCGCCCGCTGGTGGTGGTCGGGGACCGGCCGTGCTTCGAGGCCGCCGCGCGGCGGCTGAAGTGGCGCTTCACGCTGCGCGACTGGGACCCGCGGCAGCCGCTTCCCCGGCACGGCGCGGTGCTGTGCCAGGCCTCCCCGCCGGGGCGGCGGGTGCCGGCGCCGGGGCGCTCGGGGGCCGACAGCGGGCGGCTGGCCGCGGACGCGGTGCTGGCCGCGGCGGCGCTGTGCAACGGCGGGCTGGTGGCCGGCATGGTCACCGCGCCGCTGAACAAGGATGCCCTGAACCGCGCCGGGGTGCGCCACCCGGGTCACACCGAGTGGCTGGCGAAGCTCTCCGGGAGCCGCCGCTGCGCGATGCTGTTCGCCGGCG
>DATKKS010000183.1:0-7869 GCA_035542815.1 Saccharimonadales bacterium (SeqCode)
TTCCGGCACTCGCGCCCTTCCTCGCTGATCAGCGCCCAGCCGGCCAGTCGGCCCTTCATGATCGAGCGCCAGTAGTGGTTGGCGCTCGGAAACCAGAGAAGCGCGCCCGATTCAGCTCTTCGTACGACCAGCGTACTCGCAGAAACTACTTCGGCCCGGCCCCCTGTCGCGAGGGCCGGGCCACATGCGTAGCGGAGGTCGCTTGCGCCGCCGTTGCGGCAGCCCCCCTACTCGATGGGCACCCCCGGATCCGCTCCGGGCGCGCTCGGCGGCCCGGCGCCCGGAGGCGCGGCCGCCCCCGGCGGCGTCACGCCCGGCGGGACGAGCACGCCGCCCGGCACCAGCGGCGGCCCGACGGCCTGCGGGTACATCCGGGTGAAGAGGTCGGTCAGGACCAGCGCGCTGCGGCGGGTGTTCTCCTCGATGTCGAGCATCACCTGGATCCACTCGCTGGCGAACAGCAGGTACACGAAGCCCACCGCGACCGAGAGCACGAAGCCCAGCGTCACCGGCAGCAGCGCGGTGTCGCGGCGCACGACCACCATCACCAGCGAGGCGCCGACGAGCAGCAAGCCCGCCCCGAGAACGAACCACGCGACGTAGCGCAGCAGGCTGGAGACCTTGCGCAGCAGCCAGAACTTGTCCTGCAACAGGAAGCTCCGCGAAAGGCTCGGCATCGGCATCTTCATTCCTCACAATCTGTTACGGTTGCGTGCTGACGCCCCACCGGAGGCCCCATGGCCCCGCGGAGCTACGCCGACCACAGCGTGCCCTCGAAATCCTCGCCGGGCACCTCGATCGCGATGGCGGACGAGGCCGGCACCAGCTCGTGCGAGCCGTCCCGCCGCTCCATCCGGATGACGAACTGCAGCCGGTCCCCCGCCAGGAGCCCCAGCTCCGCCAGGGGCACGGACAGCTCGGTGATGACCCGCGTCACGCACAGGCCGAGCGCCCCGCCCACCTGCCAGCTCCCCTCCTCCCAGCGCTCCACCTCCAGCGGGCCCTCCTGGCCCTCCTCGAGCCCCGGCAGCCACAGTCGGACGCGCACAGGGTCCCAGATTTCCAGGGCCGCTTCAACTCCGCTCTGGGCCAGCGCAGCCGGGTCGCCGCTCCAGTCCAGCCGCACGTACCAGCGCTCCAGGTCGAAGCCGTAGTAGGCGGCCCGCAGCAGGCTCCGCCCGGCGTGCATGGAGCCGCCCACCGCGCCCGGCTCGATGCAGCCGGCCATGCGCCACTCGTAGAAGTGGCTCACCCGGCCGTCCAGCACCGGGTGGACCAGGCCCACCGGGGTGGTGAACGGCTGGCGCTCCTCCAGCACCTTGATGGGCTGCCCCAGGCGCCCCGGAGCCGGCTGGCCCACGGCCCGGTACACCGCCTCCAGGCGGGCCCGGAACAGCCGGTCGAAGATGTCGGCGTCGGGGGTGAAGTGCTCGTCCCCGTACCACCAGAACCAGTCGCTGCCCTCGGCCGCCCCGATGTGCCGCCACGCGTCGCGCCGGGCGTCCTCGGTCAGGGTGCCCGACTGCAGCGCGTGCTCCAGGGCCTCGCGCGCCTCCACCAGCAGGTCCCAGGCGGTGTTGTCCTCGGGGTGCCCGATCCACACCCGGAAGTTGTGCTGGATCCAGGAGCCGGCGAACAGGTGGCGCAGCGTGGGGGCGGCGGGGCACTCGGCGGCGGCCTCGGAGAAGGTCACGCAGCGGATCCAGGGGGCGGCCTCCAGCGCGCCGTAGAGCATCTCCAGGAATTCGTCGCCGTCCTCCTCGTAGCCCTCCCAGCAGTTCTCGCCGTCCAGGGCCACGGTGACCACCGGGTCGTCCGCGCCGCGCCACTCGTCGCGGATGTTCTCCAGGCGGCCCATGAAGTCCGCCACCGCGGCCTGCGCGGGCATCCCCTGGTAGGCGAAGCCGATGCGGTCCGAGAGTTCCTGGTCCCGGAAGAAGAACAGGATCCGGCGCCCGCCGGCGTCCACCGCGAAGGGCTGGTACAGGACCTCGCGCACCGCGCGCTCGGGCCCCGGAGGGATGCCCAGCGAGCACGCCAGCACGTTCTCGTCGGAGGCCGCCCAGGTCACCCCCTCCCCCGCCAGGAGCTGCGCCGCGGCCTGGCTGACGCTGCCCTCCGACGGCCACATTCCCGCCGGGCGCACCCCGAAGCGCTCCTGCATGCTGTCCAGCGCCGAGCGCACCTGCCAGGCGGCGTCGGCCGGGAAGTGCCACCGGGTGCGCGGCAGCTCCAGGTCGGGCAGCGCCTCCCACGCGGCGCGCGGGTCCAGCAGCAGCGGCAGGATGGGGTGGTAGTAGGGCGAGCTGCTCAGCTCGATCCGGCCCGCGGCCCACGCCTCGCGGTAGGTGGGCACCAGGCGCGCCATCACGTCCAGGTGCGCCTGGAGCACGCGCCGCTTGTCGTCCTCGGAGAAGTCCTGCCCGCGGGCGGCCAGCTCGGCCACCCCGCAGCGCTCCCAGTGCCGGCGGTCCAGCCAGCCCAGGTGGAACAGGGTCGCCAGGTCGCGCAGGTCTCCCGGCGGGAAGGTCCGCGCCAGCTGCTCCGCCGGCCACTCGGCCCAGCCCTCGCGCAGCCGCGCGCGCAGCTCGCCCAGGCGGGGCCAGCGCCGGGCGCCCAGGCGCGGGCTGAGGGAGAAGAAGTGGCGGAGGTAGAAGCGGCGGGCGGCGTCGTCCAGGGTGTCGGCGTCGCGCCCCGCCAGCTCCTGGAAGTCGTCCTGGCGGCCCGCGGCGTAGGCGTCCACCTGGTCCAGGAGGGAGGGCACCAGGTTGAACGTGGAGCGCACCCTGGGGTGGGCCGCCAGGCGCTCCACCATGTCCACGTAGTCCTTGGCCGCGTGCAGCCGCACCCACGGCAGGGCCATCCGCCCGGTGGCCGCATCCTCGTAATGCGGCTGGTGCATGTGCCACAGGAGCGCCAGGCGGACCGTCTTCACTGTGTCTCCTTCGCCGGGCCGCGCAAGCCCGGAGCCGCGCGGCCGGCGGCCACGCGGAATACCCGCGCCGCAGGCCGCCCCGGCGGCGATACGCAGAACGCCGGAGCCGGCCCCTTCAGGGCCTGCCCCGGCGTCCCGGCGCTGGGCTCACGGCGGAGGCTCGGGGCTAGCGCCCTGCCTGGGCCCGGACCTCCGCCAGCGCCATCTTGGCCACCGGAGCGTAGCGGGAAGTCCGGTACTCCGACATGAGGCGCTGGTAGGCCGCCTCGGCCCGATCCAGCTTCCCCGCTGCCCGCCAGCAGCGGCCCTCGGCCCACAGCGCCATCGCGGACAGCTCCCCGCCGCCCGGAATGTCGGCCACCTTGCCGTAGGTCTCGGCGGCCTTCTCGAACTGCCGGGTCTGGTCGTAACAGGCCGCCAGGCCACCCAGCCCGGCGCGCCCCTCGATGCCCTTCGGGCCCACCTTGTCCAGGAACTTCTGGTACTGCTTCTGGGCGTCCGCGTACTTGCCCAGCATGAAGTCCAGGTCGCCCTCGTCGCGCAGCGCCCGGGTGGCGCTGGGGCTGCCGGCGTAGCGGGCCTGGATGTCGTGGAGGGTGGCCAGGGAGGCCGGGGCGTCCCCGGAGTTGCGCAGGAACTCGGCCTTGAGCAGCAGCTCCGAGGCAGCCTCCTCGTTCCGGCGGCCCTGGGCCTGCCACAGCACCACCAGCACCGCCACCACCGCCACCGCGCCCGCGCCGATCAGGACCTCGCGCAGGTGGAGCTGGAGCCACTCCCAGCTTTCCTTCAGGAACTCGTAAATCGGGTCTTCGCGCAGCTCGCGGCGGGTCAGCTTCTTGGTGGCCATGGATTTGCTTGACGACTCCTATCGTGCGACCGGCGCGCCGCGGAGCGCGCCGGCAACCATCGAGAACCCAAGAGCAGGATGCTACGCGCCGCGGCGCCGCTTGTCAATTCCGCCCGCGCCCCGGGGCCGGCCACGGGGCCCAGCCGAGCCGCCCGCGCGGCCGCCGCCGGACTTCCGGCCCGCGGGGCGCGCCGGCCGCGGGGCCCGACGGGCCGGAGCCGCCTCGGGCGCGCCGTCCGCCCCTTCCGGCGGAGCCGCGCACTCCCGGCCCAGCAGCAGCGTCCCCGCCTGCCGCACCCAGGTGTGGGGGCGCCCGCAGGCATCGCAGGTGAGCCCCTCCCAGCGCCGCAGGTGCAGGTCCATCTCGGTGGCCCGCGCGAGGCGCGGCGGCCCCGGTACGCGCACCTCGGCCACCAGCCACGGCGTCCACAGCACCGAGGCGCTCACCAGCGCGTAGCGCACCTGCTCCCCGCCACCGCCCAGGGCCTCCAGCTTGTGCCGCCACTCCCGCTTGAGCTGCTCCACCCGCTCGCGGGAGCGCTTCTCGCCGCGGCGCGGGGAGCCCCCGCGCTCCTCCCGCAGCAGCTGCGAGTAGTAGGCGTTCAGCCGGATCTCCTCGTCGCGGGTCGAGGCCCGGGCGCGCCGCAGCCGCTGGTCCAGCTTCTCGCGCAGGGCCGTCACCAGCTCCCCCCGGGCGGCCTCGAAGCCGGCCTGCACCGGCAGGCCGCGGCGCCCTGGCGGGCGCCCCCCGGGCGGCGGGGCGAAGCCGTACTGGTCCGCCGGCGGCACCTCCCGGGCCTGGCCGGAGGCCGGGTCGAAGCGCAGCGAGCGCAGCTCCTCCCGCCCCTCGCTCCCCTGCCAGCGCACCTTGAAGTTGTAGACCAGCTGCGGGCGCACCTCGGTCCGGAGCACCGACAGCGCCGGCTTCTGCCCGTCCACCTCGAGCCGCGCGGCGATCACCCGCAGCCCCTCTTCCGGGGCCGCCCCCGGGAGCCACAGGTCGGCCGTCAGGCCGCGGTCGCGCACCCGGGCCAGCAGTTCCTGGACCGCGGGGCTCTCCCAGGCCAGCGGCTCGCGGCCGTCGTGGCCGTCGCCGCCCTCGCGCGCCGGGGCGAACTCCAGCCGCTCGCGCCCCAGCCAGCCGCCCAGCTCCGGCCCCAGCTCCACCCGCCAGCTCTCGTCCGGGGCGCGCTCCACCCGGGCGCCGTACACCTGCAGGCACTCCAGCACCCACTCGGTGAGCAGCCGCCCGCCGCGACCCGCGGCGCCCCGCTCGGCGCTGCCGCCCGCCCGCTCGGGGGGGCTAGGGGTTGTCGAGGATGGCTTCATCCAGCACCCGGATCTGCTCGTAGCGCCGCTGCGCGGCGGCCAGCTCGTCGGCCAGCTGCTCGAACCTGCGCCGGCGCACCTCGGGCCGGTCGCTGCTGTTCCAGGCCCGGAATACACGGTCCTCCAGCGTGTGCGGGTCCTGGATGTGGCTCAGGATGCTCTCCACCTCGCCCACCACCAGCTCGAACAGCCGGATCTTGCGGTACAGCGTGTCCAGCACGTAGGCCTCAATGGTGTCCTCGGCCGCCAGGTTGTACACGCGCACGTCGTGCTCCTGGCCCAGGCGGTGCACCCGCCCGATCCGCTGCTCCACCCGCATCGGGTTCCAGGGCAGGTCGTAGTTCACCAGCACGTGGCAGAATTGTAGATTTCGGCCCTCGCCCCCGGCTTCGGTGGACAGCAGCACCCGCTCGTGGTCGCGGAAGCGCGCCACCGCCTGCTCCTTGGCCGCTTCCGACAGCCCGCCGTGGAAGGTCGCCACGCCCACGCCGCGGGCCTGCAGCTCGCGGGCCAGGAAATCCAGGGTGGCGGTGAACTGGGTGAACACGACGACCTTGGTGGGGTGGTCCTTCAGAATTCCGTCGAGCGCCTCGAGCTTGGCCTGCGAGCCCACCTCCGCGGCCATCCGGTACAGGCCGCCCAGCTCGCGCGCCTCGCGCTCGCCGCGCGCGTGGCGGGTGAGCACCTTCAAGGTGCGCACCGCCGCCTGGACGCTGCTGCCCAGCTCCTTCTGCAGCACCAGCAGCGACAGGTGCTCGGCGTGCGCCCGGCCGGCGCGGCTGAGGTACCGGTAGGCGAAGTCGCTGACCGCGTCGTACACCTGCCGCTCGGCCGGCAGCAGCCGGACGGCCCGGATCTCGACGTGCCGCTTGGACCAGCGCAGCCCGGCGCTGGTGCGGGTGCTGCGCACCATCACCCCGCTCAACAGGCCCCGCAGCTTCTCCGGCTGGGCCGGGGTGCGCGGGTCGCCGCGGGTCACGAACTGGCGCTTGAAGGTCCGCCACGTGCCGAGGGCCCCGGGGCGCACCAGGCTCACCAGGTTGTACAGCTCCCGCAGGTCGTTCTGCACCGGGGTGGCGGTCAGCAGCAGCAGGTGGCGCGGGGCCAGCTCCGCCACCAGCTGGCGGTTGAGGGTCCTCTGGTTGCGCAGCCGGTGGGCCTCGTCCACCACCACCAGGTCGTAGCGGTTGCCGGTCACCGCGCTGCGCCGGGCCGGCATCTTGGCCCGCTCCAGGGAGGAGATCAGCAGCGGCGCCTCGCTCCACTGGCGCCCCGGGGGCTGGACCTCGAAGGGCAGCCCGAACTTCCGCACCATCTCGCCCTGCCACTGCAGGCACAGCGAGGCGGGGGCCAGGATCAGCACCCGCCGCACCAGCCCGCGCAGCAGGTACTCGCGCAGCACGATGCCGGCCTCGATGGTCTTGCCGAGGCCCACCTCGTCGGCCAGCACCGCCCGGCCGCGCATCTCCCGCAGCACCCGCAGGCACGCGGCCTGCTGGTGCGGGAAGCGCTCCACGTCCACCAGGTGCGGGAGGCACAGCAGCCGGTCGAAGCCCTGCTCGCGGACCAGCTCCTCGGCGCGCAGCCGGAGCCGGAACACCTCGGGCGGGTCCAGCACCCCGCGCTCCAGGCGGGCCAGGATCTCGCCGGCGGTCTCGTCGAATACGATGCCGCCGGCCCCGTCCAGCGAGGCGGGCTCCTCCGGCGGGGCGGCCGCCGCCGGGGCGTCCTCCTGGGACGTGGCGGCGGGCGGGGCGGGCCCGGCGGGCGCCTCGGCGGCCCCGGGGCCGGCTCCCGGGCCCGAGCGGCGCGCGGCGCGCACCAGCTCGAGCCGCGGGGTGTCCGAGGACAGCCGGCGGGTGCCGTCGGTGAACACCACTTCGAGCACGTCGAAGCGGCTGCCCTCCTTCACGTCGACCACCAGGCCGACGCCGAAGGTCGGGTGGCGCAGCGTCTGGCCGGCGCGGAACCTGAGTCGCGTCACGTGCGGAAGCGGGCTCCCGGGGAGTGGGCCGAGGCCGGATCAATCCAAGACGTAGAAATGCACTCCTGCGGCCATCTGCAGCTCGTGGTCCAGCTTGGTCGGGCCCTGCGGATCACCGGGATAGAAGTAGCTGGTCTGGTCGTCTGCGTGGATCAGCCCTCGGAGCGACAGGTCCACCGTGACCGAACGGCGGAAGAAGATCTCCGTGCCCAGCGTGCCGGAGAGATACAGGCGGTCGGTCTTGTTCTTCTCATACGCCAGCCCGCTGACCGGGAACGCCGTGGGGCTCCACACCCCCGCCCCGATCAGGAAGTAGTAGGGGTGCTCGGTCGAGCCGAACACGCGCCCCAGCTCCAGCCCGGCGGTGACCACGCTCAGCTTGTCCACGTCGGAGCTGTCGCCGGACTGCACGAACGGCTGGGTGCGGCTGGGATGGTAGAACTGCTCGGTGAAGGTCGCGCCCAGGACGAACCCGTTGCGCATGCGGTAGCGCACCTTGACCGCGAACCCGACCCCGGCCTGGTCGAACGCCCGCGCCAGGTAGGTGCCTCCGTAGAGCCCGCTGTACTCGATCTGCCCGCCCAGGCTGATGGTGCCCGGCCGGATGCGGGTGGCCCCGGACTGACCGGGCGTGAACAGCAGCGCGGCCAGCACGGCCGCGGGCACGATCCCCCCCCACCCTTGCCTCATGCGTCCTCCTCTGGCAGCCAGGTCAGGCCCGCGGGTGAAACTGCTTGTACTGCTCCGCGAGGTAGGCCCGATCCGCGTGGGTGT
>DATKKS010000184.1:0-9779 GCA_035542815.1 Saccharimonadales bacterium (SeqCode)
TGCGCACCGCCGCGACCGCGCTGCCGGACGTGCGCCAGGACCGGGTGGACCAGGCCCGGCAGCGCATCCAGCAGGGCTACTACGAGCGGCCGGACGTGCGCGGCTCGATCGTGGACGCCCTGCTGCGTGCGTTCCGGAACCAAGGGGGCTAGCCGCCGGGGGATCGGGTGGCGCGGCCCGGCGCCCGTGGGCGGCCGGGCCTGATTCGCCCGCCGCCGCACCGGGCCCCGGGGGCCCTGGAGAGTCACGCGAATGCACATGGCCGAGCTGCAGCAGAAGGTCGAGCACACTCCCAACCTGCCGTCCCTGCCGGTGGTGGTGACCAAGATCATCGCCGCGGTGGACGACCCCAACTCTTCCGTGTCGCGGCTCAACGACCTCATCAGCCAGGAGCCCGCGCTGGCCGCGCGCATGTTGCGCTTGGCCAACTCGGCCTATTTCGGGCGGCGCAACGGCTTGGTGTCCCTGCCTCAGTGCGCCCTGGTCCTGGGCTTCAACACCATCCGCAGCCTGGCGCTGTCCGCCTCGGTCCACCAGATGGTGGTGGCGGCCGGGGTGAAGAGCTTCCAGCCGCAGGAGTTCTGGCGGCACTCGCTGGGCACCGGGGTGGGTGCGCGGGTGCTGGCGCGGGCCAGCGGCCAGGACGGCGAGGCGGCCATGTCCGCCGGCCTGGTGCACGACATCGGCAAGCTGGTGCTGGACGTGGTGGCCGGCCGGGAGTACGAGCAGGTGCTGGTGCGGGCCCAGGCGGGCGAGGCCGCCGACGCCGTGGAGACCGAGCTGCTGGGAGCCACCCATGGGGACGTGGGCGGGTGGCTGGCGGCCAAGTGGAAGCTCCCGGACGTGATCGTGGCGGCCATCTCCCACCACCACCGGCCGGCCTCGGCCGAGGTGCAGCACCAGCCGCTGGTGTTCCTGGTGGGGCTGTCCGACGCCATCGCCCACGCGCTCACGCTGAACCGGCCGGTGACCGAGACCGACGCGGTGCTGTGGCAGTCCGCCAGCGTCCCCTACGAGCGCGCTGACGAGCTGGGCGCGGAGTTCCTCAAGGAGTGGAAGCTGGCCGAGGAGGTCATGGGCACCGCCGACGGGGAGGTCGCGCGCGCCGCCTGAGGTTCGCGCGATCCGGCAGCGGGTGGAACGCTTCCTCACCGGCGAAGCCCTGGCCACCCTGGCGGCCGCGGAGGCCGAGCGCGGCCTGACCCGCGTCCACGAACTCACCGAGATCGCCGCGCTGCTCACCTCTACCTTCGACCTCGAACAGATCCTCAGCACCCTGATGGACGCCGCCCTGCGGATGGCCGGGGCGGAGGTCGGCTGCCTGTGGCTGGAGGGCGGGGCGCCGCGCGCGCGGGTGACCTGGGGCCTGGAGGAGGAGGTGCTGGAGCGGCTCCGCCTGCAGTCGGGGGAGACCGTGCCCGAGCACGTCATCCGCTCCGGCGAGCTGTTCTGGTCGCCCGCCTGCGCCCGCGACCGCCGCGTCCGCTCGCTGCCGGTGGGGGTCAGCCTGGAATCGCTGCTGGTGGCGCCGCTGCGGCACAAGGGCCGGGCGATCGGCTGCATCGTGGTGGCCAACCGCGGGGCGGCCGAGCTGGAGCCGGGCGACCGGGAGAGCCTGGAGGCGCTGGCGGGGCTGGCCACCGTGGCCATCGAGAACGCCCGGCTGCACCGGGTGGCCCTGGAGAAGCAGGCGCTGGAGCGCGAGCTGGGCATCGCCCGGCAGGTCCAGCTGGCGCTGCTGCCCGCGGGCGACCCCGAGGGCACCGGCATCCGCTGGGCGTCCGCCTACCTGCCCGCCGGCCGGGTGGGGGGCGACTACTTCGACTTCCTGAGCGGCCCGGGCGGCCGGCACGGGGTGGTGGTGGCGGACGTCTCGGACAAGGGCGTGCCGGCGGCGCTGTTCATGGTGGCCACCCGCAGCCTGGTGCGGCACGAGGCCGCCCGCTGCGCGGACCCGGCCCAGGTGGTGCGCCGGGTGAACCAGGCGCTGTGCCAGGACACCGAGCGCTACGCCTCGGTGTTCGTGACGCTGTTCTACGGGCTGTACGACCGCGCGCGGCGCGAGTTCCGCTACACCAACGCCGGCCACTGGCCGGCGCTGTGGCTGCCGCAGGGGGGCGAGCCCACGTGGCTCACCACCGCCGGCGGGGTGCTGGGACAGTTCCCCGAGGCGCAGTACGAGTGCGGGCGGGTGCGGCTGGAATCGGGGGACCTGCTGGTGTGCTTCACCGACGGCGTGACCGAGGCCGCCGCCCCGGACGGCAGCCTGTTCCGGGGCGAAGGCCTGGCGGCGGTGGTGCGCGCGGCGCGGGAGCTGCCGGTGGAAGGGGTGGCCACCGAGATCGTGGAGGCGGTGCGGCGGTTCGCGGGGTCGTGCGGCGTCGCCGACGACCTCACCGTGGTGGTGGGGAGGGCCGAATGAGCCGGCCCGCGGGCCGGGCCGCCGCGCCCGGCGAGGCCTGGTTCCGGCTGGAGCTGCCCAGCGACCCGGCGGCGCTGCCCTGGGTCAGCCTGGGGCTGCGCGGGTTCCTGCGGGCCACCGGCTGGCCCCGGCGCGAGGTGGCACGGCTGGACCTGGCGGTCAATGAGGCCCTGCACAACGCCATGACTCACGGCAACCAGCGCCGCACCGACCGCACCGTGCGGCTGGCGGCACGGGACGACGGGTCCGGGGTGGTGCTGGAGGTGGACGACGGCGGCGCGGGGTTCGAGCTGACGCTGGTGCCGCCGCTGGAGGAGCGCAACCGCCGGCTGCTGGAGGGCGGCCGGGGGGTGGCGCTGATGCTGCGGCTGATGGACTCGGTGGAGGTGCTCCGGGTGCCCGGAGGCACGCGCGTTCGCATGGTGAAGCACCGGCCCGACGCCCCGGCGCTGCGGCGGGCCGGCTGATCGTGGACGTTTCCGCGGGCGTGGCGCCCCGCCTTCAAGGAGCGTGACATGACCATCAAGAGATCCCAGGTGCCGAACGGCATGGTGCTGGAACTCGGCGGGCGGCTGGACGGCGAGGCCGGCAACACCCTGGTGGAGGAGATCACCCTGCTGGCCGACGGCCATACCAACATCGCCGTGGACATGCGCGGGGTGCCGTTCGTGAACAGCGCGGGGCTGGCCTCGCTGATCACCTGCCTCAAGCGGTGCCGCGAGCGGCGCACCACCTTCAAGCTGCTGTCGCTGCAGCCCCAGGTGCTGGAGGTGTTCGAACTCACCCAGCTGTCCCACGTGTTCGGCATGCACCGCATCCAGGACCAGGCGGCCTAGGCATGGCGGGGGGCCGGGACCTCCAGGGCGTCACCGCCGGCCCGGGGCCCGACATCGACCAACTGCTGCGGCTGGCCTTGAGCCCCGAGGAGCGGCAGCGGCAGAGGGCGGCGGCCCGGCTGGGCCTGTCGCGGGATCCCCGCGCGCTGCCGGCGCTGGTGGCGCTGCTGTCCGACGCCCAACGGGCGGTGCAGGAGGCGGCCAGCCAGGCGCTGCGCCGCCGCACCGAGCCCGAGGTGGCGGAGGCCCTCGGCCATCTGCTCGGCTCCCACGATCTGAGCCTGCGCAACCGGGCCGGCACGGTGCTCGCCGGGCTGGGCGAGCTGTCCATGCCGCTGCTGGCGCGCGCCGCCGGTTCCAGCGAAGCCAGCATCCGCAAGTTCTCCCTGGAACTCCTGGGCCAGATCCGCAGCCCGCGCGCGGTGAGCACCCTGGTGCGCGGGCTGGCCGACCCCGACCCCAACGTGGCCTTCGCCGCCGCCGAGACCCTCGGCAAGTTCCCCGGCCCGGAGGTGGCCAGCCACCTGCGGGCCGCCTTCACCGCCCGCCCCGAGCTGCGCTGCGCCGCGGCCGAGGCCCTGGGCAGCCAGCGCGACCCGCACGCCGTGCCGCTGCTGCTGGAGGCCCTGGGCGAGAGCGACCTCCTGGTGCGCTTCGCCGCCGCCAACGCCCTGGGCCAGATCGGCGCGCCGCAGACGCTGCGCCCGCTGATGGCCGCCTACCGCACCTCGCCCGGGCCGCTCAAGCACGCCATCATCCGCGCCGTGAGCCGGCTCACCGAGCCGGGCCACGGGGAAGGCCCCTCGGCCGCCGAGCTGGAGGCGATGGTGCCGGACCTGGTGGAGGCCGCCACCAGCGAGGAGCCTGAGATCCGCCTGGCCGCGCTGCAGGTGCTGGCGCTGTGCCCGGCGGGGCCGGACGGGGCGGCGACCTTCGCCGCCAGCCTGGACGATCCCGCCGCCGAGGTCCGCGCGCTGGCCCGCCGCACCCTCGAGCGGATGGACGCCGACGTGGTGCCGCAGCTGGTGTGCGCCGCGCGCCAGGGCTCGCTGGAGGCCCGCTGCGAGGCCATCGAACTCCTGTGCGCGCGCCCCGACCGGCGCGGCGCGGCCGCGCTGGCGGAGCTGCTGAACGCGCCCGAGGAGCGGCTGCGCGCCGCCGCCGCCCTGGCCCTGGGCCAGGTCGGCGAGCCCGCCGACGGGCCGGCGCTGCTGGCGCGGGCGCACGACCCGGCCGCGCCGGTGCGCGCGTGCGCGGCGCGCGCGCTGGGCTGGATGCGCGTGGCGGAGGCGGTGGACCTGCTGCGCACGCTGCTTGACGATGACGCGGCCGAGGTGCGAGAGTCCGCCCTCGGAGCGCTGGTGCTCATCGGCGGACACGGCGTGGTCGAGGGGCTGACCTCCGACCTGCGCCGGGCCCGGCCGGCGCGCCAGCGCCTGGCGGCCGCGGCGCTGGGGTTCCTGGGCGACAGCAGCGTGCTGTCGGTGCTGCTGGAGGCGCTGCGGCATTCGGATCCGGTGGTCCGGGAGTCGGCGGCGGAGTCGCTCGGCCGGCAGCAGAGCCCGCCGGCGGTGCAGGCGCTGCTGCAGGCGCTGGAGGACCCCGAGCCGCGGGTGCGGCGGGCGGCGATGAGCTCGCTGTCCAAGTCCGGCACCGCCGCCGCCTTCGACGCCCTGGGCTCCCGGCTGCACGATCCCGATCCCGGCGTGCGCCTCCACCTGGTGGTCACGCTGGCGCCGCTGCCCCACCCCGGAGTGGCCCAGCTGCTGTTGAGCACGCTGGGCGACCCGGCGCCCGAGGTGGCCGCCGCCTCGGCCGAGGCGCTCGGCCGGCTGGGGCTGCAGGAGGCGGTGGAGCCGCTCACCGTGGCCGCGGAGCGGCCCGAGCCGCAGGTCGCGCGGGCGGCCATCCAGGCGCTGGCCCGGACCGGCGGCGAGGCAGTCCGGGTCGCACTCGACCGCCTGCGGGCGCAGTCGCCGGCGTTGCGGGAGGTGGTCGACCAGGCCAATCCATTCCGCTGAGGGAGCCGTGACGCACAGGAGCCAAGGCCCTCCCAACCTCCGCCCGGGCGCCCCGCACGGTTCGCCCGATCTCTCCCCGAGCCCTCCCGATCCCCATCTTCCCGAGCCGATCCCCGACCTCCCGGGCGCGTCGCCCGCGGCGGCCCCGTCCGCGCCGCCCGCGCTGTCCCTGGCGCTGCTGGCCCAGGTGCTGGAGGAAGGCCTCATCCTGGTGAGCCCCGAGGGCCGGGTGGCCGCGGCCAGCGCCGGGGTCGCGCGCATGCTGGGAGTGCCGGCCGAGGCGCTGGCGGGGCGGCGCCTGGAGGAGATCCTGGGGCAGGGTCCGGAATTCCCGTGGCCGCCCGCCACCGGCGCGCCGGTGGAGGTGCGCGCGGCGCACGCCGAGGGCCAGTCGGTGGCGCTGGTGCTGCGCGCCGCGGCGCTCGGCTCCGGGGGCGGGCTGGTGGTGGCGGTGCAGGACTTCACCCACGAGATGCAGGCCCAGGAGCGGGCCCGGCAGCGCGACCGGCTGGCGGCGCTGGGCGAGCTGTCCGCGGGGGTGGCGCACGAGATCCGCAACCCGCTGGCGGGGATCGCCACCAGCGCGCAGGTGCTGCGCAACCGGCTGCCCGAGGGCGACGAGCGGCGCCGCTTCCTGGACGTGATCCAGGACGAGGTCAACCGGCTGGACAGGATCGTTTCGGGGCTGTTAGACTACGCGCGCCCGTGGACGTTGACGCTGCGGCGCGTGCCGCTCCCGGAGTGCGTCGAGAAGGCGCTGGCGCTGGTGGCCGAGGCCGCCGCGCGGCAGGCCGTCCAGGTCGAGGCGCACGCCCAGGAGGGGCTGCCGGAGGTGTTCGCCGACCGCGACCAGCTCATCCAGGTGCTCCTGAACGTGTTTCGCAACGCCCTGGAGGCCATGCCCGCGGGCGGCGCGCTGACGGTGTCGGCCCGCCTGGCGGAGCGGCCGGGATTCGTGCGGCGCTCCGGCGGGCGGCGGGCCGGGGACCGCGTCCTGCCCCAGGGCTCGCCCGGGCCCTCGCGCACCGTGGTGGAACTCCGGGTGACGGACACCGGCGAAGGCATCCGCCCGGAGAACCTGCCCCGCCTGTTCGACCCGTTCTTCACCACCCGGGCCACCGGGACCGGGCTGGGGCTATCGATCTGCCAGTCCATCCTGCACGAGCACGGCGGCGGCATCTCGGCCGAGAGCGCCCTGGGGAAGGGCACCACCGTCATCATCGAGCTGCCCCTGGAGAAGCGCCATGGCCAGAGAAGAAAAGACGACTGAGCCCGCCCGCGTCCTGATCGTGGACGACGAAGAGAACTTCCGCGCCATGCTCACCGAGCTGCTGCGCGACCAGGGCTACGCCGCCGCGGCGGCGGGCTGCTCCGCCGACGCGGTGGAGGCGCTGTCCCGCGAGCCCCACGACGTGGTGCTGCTGGACATCCGCCTGGGCCGGGAGAACGGCATCGAGGTGCTCAAGCGCATCAAGCGCGACTTCCCGGACGTGGAGGTGGTGATGGTCACCGCCTTCGGCAGCGTGAACCTGGCGGTCGAGGCCACCAAGCTGGGCAGCTTCGACTTCGTGGAGAAGCCGCTCAACCACGACCACTTCGACATCGTCCTCAAGAACGCCGCGGCCTCCGCGGCGCTGCGCCGCGAGGTGGCGGTGCTGCGCGAGGAGCGCCGGCGGGAGGCGCCCCCGGACGACCTGGTGGGACCCAGCGCGGCGCTGCTGGAGATCCGCGAGCAGATCGCCAAGATCGCCGGGAGCGGGCGCTCCACGGTGCTGATCCAGGGCGAGACCGGAGTGGGCAAGGAGCTGGTGGCGCGCATGATCCACTGGTCGCGGGGCGCCGACCCCGGGCCGTTCGTGGTGCTCAACTGCGCCTCGCTCCCCTCGGAGCT
Source organism: Saccharimonadales bacterium (SeqCode) (assembly GCA_035542815.1). GTDB lineage: Bacteria > Eisenbacteria > RBG-16-71-46 > RBG-16-71-46 > JACRLI01 > JACRLI01. The sequence continues at coordinate 7,171 of DATKKS010000184.1, forward strand.
GCTGGAGAGCGAGCTGTTCGGCTACGAGAAGGGCGCCTTCACCGACGCCCGCGCCCAGAAGAAGGGCCTGCTGGAGCTGGCCGCCGACGGCACGCTGTTCCTGGACGAGATCGGCGAGCTGAGCCTCCCGCTGCAGGCCAAGCTGCTCCGGGCGATCGAGATCAAGAGCTTCCGCCGGCTGGGCGGCACCTCCGACGTGAAGGTGGCCACCCGGGTCCTGGCGGCCACCCACCGCGACCTGCTGGCGATGGCCCGCGAGGGCAAGTTCCGCGAGGACCTCTACTACCGGCTGATGGTGATCCCGCTGCGGGTGCCCCCGCTGCGCGAGCGGCCCGAGGACATCCTGCCCATCGCGCGCCACCTGGTGCAGGCGCTCAACCGCGAGCTGGACCGCTCGGTGGAGGGCGTCACCCCGGAGGCCGAGGTGGTGCTGGCCCGCTACCCCTGGCCGGGGAACGTGCGCGAGCTGCGCAACGTGCTGGAGCGGGCGATCCTCCTGCACAGCGAGAAGGTGGTCCGCCTGGAGGACCTGCCGCCGGAGGTGCGCTCGGGCGTGGCGCCCACGGTGGCGCCGGCCGCCGGCGTGCCCGCGGCCTTCCAGATCCCCTCGAACGGCGCGGGGATCCCGACCATGGCGGAGGTGGAGAAGCTGGCCATCGAGTTCGCGCTCGAGCGCAGCGGCGGGAACAAGACCAAGGCGGCCGAGGCGCTCGGCATTTCCCGGCAGACCCTGCGCACCAAGCTCAAGGACTACTGCATGGCGGGCCCCGAGGAGGACGGCTAGGAATCAGCCAACCGGGTCAAACCGGCCCAGCCGATAGGCAGAAACTTCCCCGGGGGCGGCCCAGCGGCCGCCCCCGGTTCTTTGTCGAACCTGTTGCGGGCCATGGGATTGCGCGCCGCCGCCGGATCCCCCCGCGGGGTGCGGGCGTGGCACAGGCATTGCCACGGCGCTGCTGGGACCCTGTGCCCGGCGGGCGGGAGCGCCGCCGGGCGGGTGCGAGGTGCGTCTGAGAATCCTCATTGTGGAAGACGAACCGGCCACCGCCTGGGCGCTGGCCGAGCGGCTCCAGGAAGAGGGCCACGCGGTGCTCACGTCGCCCTCGGCGGAGCAGGCCTTGAAGCTGCTGCGCCGCCCGGGCTGCGACCTGGTGCTGGCCGATCTCAAGCTGCCCGGCCTGGGCGGGGTGGACCTCATCCGGCGCCTGGGGCGCCGCAAGCACCCCGTGCCGGTCATCGCCATGACCGCCTACGGCACCCCGGCGCTGCTGCGCCGGGTGATGGGGGCGGGCGCGCTGCAGTGCTTCCTGAAGCCGTTCCGGGTGGAGCTGCTCATGGACGCGGTGCACCAGGCCCTGAGGCGCGAGGCAGCGTGAGCGCCCCGCGCGGCGCGCGCCGGAGCCGGCCCCCGGCCCGGCACGCCGGGCGCTGAGGCGCCCTCACCGAGAGGAATCCATGCCCGAACTGGTCCTGGTGGTCGACGACTCTCCCACCACGCGCAAGTTCGTCGCGTTCAGCCTGCGGCTGCTGGGCTGCCGGGTGATCGAGGCCATGGACGGCCAGGACGCCCTGGACCAGCTGGAGCGCAACCCGGACACCGCGCTGATCTTCACCGACCTCAACATGCCCAACATGGACGGGCTGAGCCTGCTGCGGACGGTGAAGGGCTCGGTGGCCCACGCGCACATCCCGGTGCTGGTGCTCTCCAGCGAGCAGGACGACCCGGTGCGGCAGGAGAGCCTGGCCGCGGGGGCCGACGACTACCTGGTCAAGCCGTTCAGTTCGGAGGACGTGCAGCGGGCCGCCGAACGATTCCTGGGTCCGCTGCACCGGACCGGGACCTAGGAGGCCGGAATGCTATCGGTGGAATCCCTGCTGGGCTGGATCCCCGGGCGGTCGCCGGGATCGCACCCGCCGTTGAGCCCCGACGCCCAGAACGCCGCGCGGCGGCTGATCGTGGACACCCTGCCCCGGCTCGACGAGAAGCGCCGCCTGGTGCTGGCGCTGCGCTACTACGAGGAGCTGACGGTGGAGGAGATCGCGCGCACCCTGGGGCTGGACGCGCCCGAGGTGCAGACGCTGCAGGACGAGACCGTGTGCCTGCTGCAGCGCGAGATCCAGCGCCGCCTGCGCGCCGCCGGCCCGGCCGGCGGGGCGCGCCGGCCGTGAGCGCCGCGGGTCGGGCGGCCCGGCTCGCCGGGCTCGCCGTGCTGCTGGCGGCGGGCCTGGGGCTGCCGGGGACCGGCGCGCGCGCCGAGACCCGCGCCGGGGTGCCCGCGCTGGTGTTCCGCGGCCCGCGCCCGGAGCGGGTGTGGGCGCTGTCCGCTCCGCCCCGGGTGGTGTTGGACTTTCCGGCCGGCGCGGCGGGCGGGGCGCCGCAGCTGACCCTCGGCGCGGCCGGCCGCCAGGTGCGCGGCGGGGCGTTTCGGGATCTCGAAGGCAGCCACCCGCGGGTGGTGGTGACGCTGGCGCAGTCGGCGCCCTACTGGGTGCGCTGGGACGGTTCGGAAGGAACGTTGTACGTGGCCGCGGGAGCGGAGCGGGCCGCGCCGGCAGCCGCCGGGGGGGCCGGCCCCGCGCCGGGCCCGCCCGCCGGCAGTCCGGCGGCG
>DATKKS010000185.1:0-17720 GCA_035542815.1 Saccharimonadales bacterium (SeqCode)
GAGAGCTGCTGAAAGTCGTAGCCCGCAACCTGGGCCGCTCGCGTGGTCGTCAGCCGCGACACAATCGCTCCGGTCGAGATGTCCGCAACGAAATAGTCGCTCGGCCAGTTCGATGGATATGGACCGCTCGCCGGCTGGTAATAGCACTTGACCACCACGTGCGAGGCATCGCGCGCCCAACCTTCGTAGTAGAACTCCGGGAGTAAGCTGTCTCCGCTGAAGGACTGTTGCAGGGGGCGTACGATGGGCACCCCCCTCCCGGACGTGTCACGAACTGGAATGATCTCGTCAGGGGAGGCGAGAGCTGCAAGTAGCCGTTGTCCATCGGGACTCCATTCGGGTCGCCCATAGAAGAACCCGTGTGATGCCCAGTTCCCGTGCCCGCTGGAGTCGGCAATGATGAGCCTCTGCGTGAGATTGGCGATGCCGTCGTTGCGTGTCGCCGCGATCTTCGTTCCCTCCGGGTTCCAGCAGGGATTCTCCCCGATCACCTCGAGGCTGTGCGCGTTCGTCCCATCGAGCCGGACCTTCCAGAGGACGTTCCGCCCGAAGGTCGAGTCGAGGACCGCGTACACGACCCAGCCCGTGGCCGGCTTTGCGGGCGGCGCGGTGATCGTGTGCCCACAGGACATGGACAGGAGCGCGCAGAGCACGCATCCAATCCAGTGGATCGGGGAATGCGGCCGACCCATGGCGACTCTCCTCGGGAACCGCTAGCCCAACCCCCGGCCGCGGGCGCGGACGCCCGCGCTACTCCCAGCCGAGCTTGCGCCCCCGGTTCTGCTTCTCCAGCCACTTCATGAGCGGCTGGTAGTACGCCACCATCGCGCGCGTGGAGAGGTCCTCGCCGGTGGCCTCGCGCAGGATGGCCCGCCAGTCCTTGGCCGCCCCGTACTTCTGCATGCTCTCCAGGAAGGCGCCCACCTCCGGGTGCCCGGCGTAGTTGCAGTTGCGCGGGTCCTGCTTGAGGACGACGCGCGCGATATGGTCGTGCAGCTGGTACGCGAACACCGTGGCCATGGCGTACGAGTAGTAGTACGCCGGGTTGTCGTTGATGTGGGTCTTGGTGGCGGCGTCGCAGAACTCCTCGCCCCGCGGCGAGGGCGGGTCGATGCCCTGGAACTCGGCCACGTACTTCCACCACCGGGCGTTCCACTGGTCCGCGGGCAGCTCGTGCGCGTACACGTCGGCCTCCCAGTGGGTCATCACCCCGGAGCACCAGAACATGAACGGCACGGTGCTCAGGGCGTCCCGCAGCAGCGGGGTGATGTCGTCCTTGGGCTTGCCCGGCGGCAGCAGGCCCACCATCTGCCGGTAGGGCGTCTGGCGCGAGGCCAGCTCGGCCACCGTGGCGAAGCCCTCGTGGAACGCCGGGCTGGCGCCGGTGCGGAGCAGCATCGGGACCTCCGGCCGGTGGTAGGCGAAGTCGTAGTAGCCGTGCCCCAGCTCGTGGTGGGCGGTGGTGAACCACTCCTCGTTGGCCTCCACGCTCATCAGCGAGCGCACGTCGCCGTCCAGGTCGATGTCCCAGCACGAGGCGTGGGTGTTCTTCTTGCGCTTGTCGGTCACCTGGACCGGGTACAGGTCGGAGCTCTTCCAGAAGGACTCCGGCAGCGGCTTGCGCCCGATGCTGGTGTAGAAGGCCTCGGCGGTCTTCACCACCCACTCGGCGGTGCGCCCCTTGAACGCCGCGTCCAGGTCGGGCACCTCCACCATGGCCTCCCACTCCTGCGACCAGCGGTTGGGGATCCAGTGCGCCGGGATCCGCCCCGCCGGCACCGGCTGGTGGTACTTCTTGGCCAGCTCGTACTTGGCCCAGGTGTAGAGCTGCACGTACAGCGGGCGCAGCTCGCGCAGGAAGTCCTCGTGCATCTTGAGCATCTCGGCGGTGGTCATGTCGTGGCTGGCCACCTCGAGCGCGAAGTAGTCCGGGTAGCCCAGCTCGCGGGCCACGCCGTTGCGCAGCCCCTGCAGCTGCACCAGGCCGGGCTTGAGGGCCGGCCCGCTCTGCTTGGAGGTCTCCCACACCGCCAGGCGCTGCTGCACGTCGGTGAGCGAGGCCAGCTGGTTGTCGATGTCGTTGGCCGAGATGGGCTTCCCGTTCAGCTTGAACTCGAAGGAGTTCATGATCGACGCCTGCTTCGTCTCGGCGTCGATCCGGGCGGACACTAGCGCGGGGTTGGTCATCGGCCCCTCGGCCGCGTTGAGCAGCGCGCGCCGCAGCTCCCGCACCGTGAGCGGGGCCAGCTCCGACTCGTGCTCGAGCAGCGCCTTGCACTCGTTGATCAGCGCCGGATTGCCCAGGAAGGCCGCCTGGGCCTTGCTGGCGGCCGCCGAGGCGGCGTCGTGCTCGGGGGTGACGTCGGTGGCGGCGTCCCACTGGGCCCGCTGGGCCACGGTGTACAGGCCCTGGTAGCCGGCGTTCACCAGGTCCAGGAAGCGGTCGGCCCGCTCCTGCAGCGCGGACTTCACGGAGTCGGCCGGCGCTGCGACGGCCGCACCGGCCAGGGTCAAGAGGATGCCGACGGCGAGCAGGCGGAGCACGAGACGGCCGTTCATGGGTGGCTCCTGGGTTGGGGAGTGTCGGGCGGGCGGGTCCGGGCCGCCCGGGTCGCGAAACGGGGAGAGTGTAGCAGGTTCGGGGGCGGTGGCGGACGGGCGGGCGGGCGAGATGGCGGGCGCCCTTACGGGCTGGCGGGCGAACAGCCGGGCGCACTGCCGTGCGCCCCTGCCGTGCGCCCCTACGGGGCGCCCCTACGGGGACGCAGGAGGGTCGGGGCCGTTCCGGGCCTTGGAGTTGCCGTGCGCCAGGTCGGGCCCGTCGCTCATGGCGCGAAACACCTCCTCCACCTCCTCGCGGGTCAGCCCCTGCGGCACCGCCTCCTCCACCGGCCGCTGGCGCAGCTCGGCCACCTCGCGGGCCAGCTTCTGGATCTGCTCGTGCAGCGCGGTGATGGCGCGCGCGGTGGGATCGGGCATGCGGTTGTGCTCCAGCTCGTGCCCCGGGCGCAGCTCCTCGTCGGCCAGCTCCCCGATGGCCCGCGCCGGGATGCCGATCATGGTGGAGTGCGGCGGCGCGGAGCGGATCACCACCGAGCCCGAGCCCACGCGCGAGTGGTGGCCCAGGGTGATGTTGCCGAGCACCTTGGCCCCCGAGCCCACCACCACGTGCTCCTCCAGCGTGGGGTGACGCTTGCCGCGGCTCAGGGTGGTGCCGCCCAGGGTCACGCCCTGGTAGATGAGACAGTCGTCGCCCACCACCGCGGTCTCGCCGATCACCACGCCCATGCCGTGGTCAATGAACACGCGGTGGCCGAGGGTGGCGCCGGGGTGGATCTCGATGCCGGTGAGGAAGCGCGACAGGTGCGAGATCAGCCGGGGCAGCAGCGGTACCTTCCAGCGCCACAGCGGGTGGGCCAACCGGTGCATCCACTGCGCGTGGAGCCCGGGGTAGCACAGCAGCATCTCGAGCACCCCGCGCGCCGCGGGGTCCTTCTGGCGGATGGTCCGGAGGTCCTCGACGATCCTCAGCATCGCCTCACGTCCGGGACCGGCGGCCGCCGGGCAGCCTCACTGGCCGGCGCCCGCCTGGTCCGGGAAGTCGAACAGCGGCGTGGACAGGTAGCGCTCCCCGTGGCTCGGCAGGATCGCCACGATCAGCTTGCCGGCCATCTCCGGCCGGCGGGCCACCTGCATCCCCGCCCAGGTGATTGCGCCCGAGGAGATGCCCACCATGATGCCCTCCTCCCGGCACAGGCGGCGGGAGATGTCGAAGGCGTCCTCGGTGCTCACCGTGATCACCTCGTCCAGCAGCTCGGTGCGCAGCACCTTGGGCACGAAGCCCGCCCCGAGGCCCTGCAGCTTGTGCGGCCCGGGCGGGCCGCCCGAGAGCACCGGGGAGTCCTTGGGCTCGACCGCGATGGCCCGGAACGAGGGCTTGCGCGGCTTGAGCACCTCCGCCACCCCGGTGATGGTGCCGCCGGTGCCCACTCCGGCCACCACCGCGTCCACCTGGCCGTCGGTGTCGTCCCAGATCTCCACCGCGGTGGTCTCCCGGTGGATCTGGGGGTTCGCCGGGTTCTCGAACTGCCCGATGACGATGGAGTCGGGGATTTCGTGGTGCAGTTCCTCGGCCCGCGCGATGGCGCCCTTCATGCCCTTGGCGCCCTCGGTCAGCACCACCCGGGTGCCGAGGGCCAGCAGGATCTTGCGCCGCTCCGCCGACACGGTGTCGGGCATGGCGACCACCAGGGGGATGCCCTTGGCCGCGCAGATGAAGGCCAGCCCGATCCCGGTGTTGCCCGAAGTCGGCTCCACCACGGTGGTCACGCCCGGGCGGATGGTCCCGCGCTTCAGGGCGTCCCGAATCATGGAGAACCCGATGCGGTCCTTGACCGAGGACATCGGGTTGAACGACTCCAGCTTGACCACGAGTTCCGCCTTGAGGCCCTCCCGGAGCCGCTGCAGGCGGACCAGCGGGGTGCGGCCGATGGTGTCCACGATGCTGTCGAAGATCTTCGCCATCTGCATTGCCCTCCTAGCATCATGGATGCACCCGCCGCGCCCCGGAACCGGACTCGGCGCGCCTCAGTCTAGGCGCCCCCTCCCGCGGCCACAACCCCGCCCCGGAAGCCCTGCCGGAGCCCCCGGCCGGGCCGCCCGAGCCGGCGCACCTGCGCCCCGGCGCCTTCAACGGCGATCCGGATGAACCCCGCCGCCCCCGGGAGCATCTAACGGACGGCATGTATGTCCGCTGCGGCCGCCCGCCCGCTGCCGCTCCTCCACCGAACCGAACGGGCCGCCGTCCGAGCTGCGCCGCACCCAAAGGAGCCCGCGTCCGATGAACCTCTACCGCCTGGCCCTCTACGTTCACCTGTTCGTGCTCACCGTGCTGGCGGGCGCCGCCGGCGCCAGCGAGCTGGCCCACGGGCGGCTGCGCCGGGCGCGCACCGTGGGCCAGGCCCGCGAGTGGGCCTCGGTCCTGCGCACGGTCAAGCCGATGTTCCCCTACGGCGCGCTGCTGCTGCTGGTCAGCGGCGGCTACATGGTGGGCCAGGCGTTCAAGTGGACCGACGGCTGGGTGCTGGTCTCGGCGATCGGCCTGGTCGCCACGCAGGCCCTGGGCGCCGCGCTGGTGGGGCGCTGGGGCAAGGGCGTGGGCGCCGCGCTGGGCGGCCCGCCCGACGCGCCGCTCTCGCGGGAGGCCCGCGCGGCCATCCTGGACCCGGCCGGCTGCCTGGGGCACCGCACCATCATGGGGCTGGTGCTCGGGATCATGCTGCTGATGGTGACCAAGCCGCCAGGACCGGCCTCCGCGGTCATCGCGGTGGCGGCCGCCGCCCTGGGGGCCGCCAGCTCGCTCCCGATCCTCCGGAGCGCCGCTGAGCCCGCCGCGCCGCCGGCGATCCCGGCGGGCGACGAGGCGGGCGCGCCCGGCGTCAGCGGTTGACGGTGCTCATGTCCGCGTAGCGGGTCCCGGCGGTCCTGCCCCGGGGCAGCGCCCGGTCGAGCCGCTCGAGTTCCGCGGGGGTCAGCCGCAGCTCCGCGGCGGCCAGGTTCTGCTCCAGGTAGGTGCGGCGCTTGGTGCCCGGGATGGGCACGATGTCCTCGCCCTGCGCCATCACCCAGGCCAGCGCCACCTGGGCCGGCCGCGCGCCCTTCTCCGCCGCCAGCTTCTCGATGGGCTCCAGCAGCGCCAGGTTGCGCTCCAGGTTCTCTCCCTGGAAGCGCGGGTGGCGGCGGCGGAAGTCCTCTGGCGCCAGGTCCTCGGCGCTCTTCACCCGGCCGGTCAGGAAGGCCCGCCCCAGCGGGCTGTAGGCGACGAAGCCGATGCCCAGCTCGCGCACCGTGGGCAGGATCTCCGGCTCGGGGTCGCGCGACCACAGCGAGTACTCGGTCTGCAGGGCCGAGATGGGGTGCACCGCGTGGGCCCGCCGGATGGTGCCGGGCGCGGCCTCCGACAGCCCCAGGAAGCGCACCTTGCCCGCCCGCGCCAGCTCCGCCATCGCCCCCACGGTCTCCTCGATCGGCACGGTGGTGTCCACCCGGTGCTGGTAGTAGAGGTCGATGTGGTCCACGCCCAGGCGCTTCAGGGAGGCGTCGCAGCAGGTCCGCACGTACTCGGGCCGGCCGTTGACCCCCAGCCAGCCACCGTCGGGCCCGCGCACGTTGCCGAACTTGGTGGCCAGCACCACCTGGTCGCGCCGCCCGCGGAGGGCCTGGCCCACCAGCATCTCGTTGGCGAACGGGCCGTACATGTCGGCGGTGTCGAGGAAGTTCACCCCCAGGTCCAGGGCCCGGTGGATGGTGGCCACCGATTCGGCGTCGTCGCGCGGCCCGTAGAACTCGCTCATGCCCATGCAGCCCAGGCCCATGGCGGAGACCACCAGGCCCTGGGTGCCGAGGGTGCGCTGCTGCATCGTGCTTCCTCCTTCGCGGCCGCGGTGAATCCGGTTCGCCTCAGCTCCGGTTCCGGAGCCGCACCCGGAGCCCCAGGCCGTGCTCGAACCGGATGATCTCGTGCACCCCCAGGACCCGCGGGTTGAACGCGGTGACCCGCGCGGTGCCCACCCGGGTGTCCACGTCCAGGCGGAAGTCCGCCGCGCCGTCGCCGTCGAAGTCCACGCTCTCCACCAGGTGCCCCGGCAGGTGGACCGAGTCCGGGACGGCGGCTGCGCGGGCCGCGCCCCTCGCGCCGCCGGCCGCCGTGGCGGCCGCCGGCTCCGGCGTGAGCAGGTCCACCTGCACGAAGCCGGTCTTCCGGGGCCCCAGCAGCCCGGTGAACACGGGCTCGTGGAGGTGGGTGCGGTAGGCCCCGTGGTCGATCACCCGCACCACCTTTCCGCCGGTGTACCAGGGCGAGATGGCCACGCCGGTGATCTGGACCAGCACCCGCGCCCAGCCGTTCAGGCCGATGAACGTGGCCAGCACCAGCGGCACCGCGGCCGCGGCCCAGGCCAGCCCCAGGCCGGTCCACAGCGGGCGTCCGCCGCGCGCGCCGCCGGGCGCCGGGGCGCTCATCGGATCATCCTCCCGGTGGAGGCCAGCAGCAGCACCCGGTGCAGGGCCTCCTGCAGCATGCCGCCTCCGAAGGTCACCAGGAACAGGAACGCCGGGTAGATGAACAGCAGCCGCGCGCGCTCCGGGGCCCAGCCCACCGGCGTGCCGCGCACGTGGTAGGACGCCGCGCCCTTGGCGCACAGGTCCACGCACGTGCCGCACTTGCAGCACGAGAGGCGCGTGCCGCCGCGGTCGGCGCTCTCGCGGTCCAGCGAGAACGTGGGGCAGGAGTTCACGCACTTGTTGCAGTCGGTGCAGCGCTCGCGGTCGATGCGCACGTCCACCGGGCTCACCTTGTTGGTGAACGACTGGAACGCCCCGAACGGGCAGAACAGCCCGCACTGGGTGCGCTTGCGGGTGAGCACCGGGAGCACGATCACCAGGCCCAGGAACAGGCTGAGGAAGATGCCCGCCTGGAACCGGGCCACCGTGCTGGTCAGCGCCGGGAACTCGGTCACCGCCTTGAACGGGCACAGCCACATGCAGTAGGTGGGGGTGAGCGAGGCCGCCGAGGTCAGCACGATGGCCACCAGCACCGCGTACGGCAGGTACGACCACACCTTGGCGATGTGGCGGACCCGCGGGCGGCGGCGCAGCCGCGAGAAGCCGTCCTCGAGGCCGCCGAAGAAGCAGCCCCACGCGCAGAAGCCGCGGCCCAGCGCCAGCGACGCGCCGATCCAGATCACGAACATCCCGGCCACCGGCGCGAAGCCCCGCAGCAGCGATCCGGGGAAGATGATGGTGCGGGTCAGCGCGGCCGGCACGAGGGTCATCGGGATGACCATGTGGCAGAAGGGGGTCCGGCCGGAGGCCATGTCCCCGGCGGTCAGCTGCATGCTGCCGCGCGCCTCGATCAAGTTCGAGAGGAAGCTGATCACGAACGCCACCGCGAACGGGATGAAGAACGCCGCCCGGTAGCGCTCGGTGCGGCCGGTGCGCAGCATGCGGAAGAACAGCACGTTCACGAACAGGTACACCGCCAGGAACGGAGCCAGCCGCAGCGGGTCCCGCGGCAGGTTCGGGCCGCCCAGGAGCATGAGGCCGCTGAGCAGCACCATGGGCAGGGCCAGCAGGCTGGACTTGAGAAGGGTGTGCGGGGCGGCTGCGGTCAGCGTGGCGTCGGCCATCGTCCTCCTCCCCTCCGGGCGATCGGGCTGCCGGTCATCGTAGCATGCCCAGCCCCATGCCGCAGTAGAGCACCCCCACCACCACCGCCGTAAGCCGCCCCACGGTGCGCAGCGCGGCGCTGGCGCGGAACGCTCCGAGCGCCGGGAACGGCAGGAAGAACACGCTGGTGCCCAGGAAGAACGCGAGGAAGAACAGCAGGCTGGCCCCCAGGGTGCGCGCGGCGGCGGCCTCGGCGAACGCCAGCAGGAACGGCGGGCACACGTTGAGCCCGGTGACCAGGCCCAGCACCGCGGGCAGGAGCGGCGGGCGGGCCAGGGCCTGCCACCGGCGCAGCCGCCCCGCGGCGGGCACCGGGCAGGCGGCGGGCGGCCGGTCCAGGCCGAACACCACCATCAGCGCTCCGAGCACGATGTAGGAGGCCGCGATCAGCAGCGCGAAGGTGCGCGGCTGCGGGCGGAGCAGCGCGCCGACCGACCAGGCCAGCACCGCGAACGCCAGGTAGCCGGCCAGGCGGCCCGCGAGGAAGATCCCCAGCAGGACGAAATCCGCCCGCACCCGGCGGGACTCCCCCAGCAGGCACGGGATCAGCACCGGCGCGCAGCTCGCCAGACACACGGCCCCGCTGGAGAGGCCCAGCAGCAGCCCGCGCACTACTCCCTCCGCAGCAAAGCGGAGCGCGAGCCGCGGATCGCGGGGGTGCCGGCGACGTCCAGGCCCGCCGTGCGGGCGGCGGCCAGGGTGGCCTCGAAGTGGGCCCGCCCCACGTGCCCCACGGGCTCGGCCAGCAGCAGCAGCGCCCCGGGCTTCAGCGCGGCGCGGATCTCGGTGAACAGCCGCGCGCGGTCGCGCACCTCGTGCACCACGGCGAAGGCCAGGGCGAAGTCCATCTGCCCGGCGAGGTCCCCCAGGCGCAGGGACTCCGAGTCGCAGGCCCGCGTCCGGATGCGCTCCAGCAGGCCGGCCTTGCGCGCGCGACGCTCCAGCGCCCGGAGCATCGGCTCCTGGAGGTCCACGCACACGACTTGCCCGGCGGCGCCCACCAGGCGCGCCAGCGGCAGGCTGAAGAAGCCCATGGCGCAGCCCACGTCCAGCACCCGCATGCCCTCCCGGACGTGGGGCCCGAGGATCTTGCGCGGGTCCTGCGCGAACTTCCGGAGCGGGCACGCCAGGAGGTGCCCGATCCAGGTGGGACAGGTGTGCTCCGCCATCGCGTCCTCCGGCGCCGAGCGGCCGCGCCGGCGAGCCCCCGGAAGGGGGCTCCCCATCAGGGCGGGGACGCCCGCCGGGAAGGGAGATCGGCGGCGGGCCGGGCCCGCCCGGCTACCAGATGGAAGCCCGCAGGCTGTCCGGGCGCCACATCGGGTCGCCCGGCTTCACCCCGAAGGCCTGGTAGAACTCCGGGATGTTCGCCAGCGGCCCGTTCACGCGCAGGAACTGGGGCGCGTGCACGTCGGTCATGATCTGCTGCGCCAGCGACTCCGGGCGGCGGTGCCCCAGCCAGGACAGGGCGTAGCCCAGGAAGTAGCGCTGGTCGGGCGTCAGGCCGTTCACCGACTCGCCCTTCTTCCACTGGTCGGTCTTCTTGAACGCCTCGTAGCCCAGGATCACTCCGCCCAGGTCGGCGATGTTCTCCCCCAGGGTGGCCAGGCCGCGCACGTGCTTGTCGCCCACGGTGTACTGGTCGAACTGGTCCACCAGCTTCTTGCTGCGCTGGGCGAACTGCACCGAGTCCTGGTCCGTCCACCACGGGTTCATGTTGCCGTGGTCGTCGAACTGCCGCCCCTCGTCGTCGAAACCGTGGGTGATCTCGTGGCCGATGGTGGAGCCCCCCGCGTACGAGTACAGCAGGGCGTCGTCCACCAGCGAATCCGGCAGGCCCGGGAGCATGAACGCGGCCGCCGGCAGGACGATCTCCACCTTGGACCCGTCGTAGTAGGCGTTGTAGGTCTGCGGGGTCATGCCCCACTCGGTCCGGTCCACCGGCTTGCCCAGCTTGTTGGCCTCGTGGTGGAACCACCACTCGTTGATGAGGATCTGGTCCCCGGCGTACGAGTCGCGGTTCAGCTGCAGCGCGGAGTAGTCGCGCCAGCGGTCGGGATAGGCCACCTTTCGGGTGACGTGGTCGAGCTTGCTGAGGGCCCGCTGCTTGGTGGTCTCGCTCATCCAGGGCAGGGCCCGGATCCGCTCCCGGTAGGCGTCGAGGATGTCGTTGGTCAGCTTCTCATAGCGGGCCTTGGTGGCCGGGGAGCAGTACTTCTTGACCCACACCTGGCCCATCAGCTCGCCGATCCCCTCCTCCTCCGCGTCCAGGGTGCGCTTCCAGCGCGGCCGCTGGCTCTTGGTGCCCGACAGCACCGTGCCGTAGAAGTGGAAGTGCTCGAGGTCGAACGGGCGGCTCAGGAAGCTCGCCAGGCTGCTCACCACATCCCAGCGCAGGTAGGTCTTCCAGTCGTCCAGCGACACGACCTTGAGGCTGGAGTCGGCCTGGGCCACGAACTCGGGCTGGGCCACGATCACGGTGTCCACCGAGTCCATCCCCATGGCCGTGAACTGGCCGGCCCAGTCGGTGGTCGGAGCCAGCGCGGCGAGCTCGGCCACCGACATCTTGTGGTAGTTGGCCCACGGGTCGCGCCGCTGCTCCAGGGTGCGCGACTTGCGCGCCAGGTCGGTTTCGATGCGCATCACCGTGGCGCTGGCGCGCTGCGCCGCCCGCTGGTTCTCCCCCAGCAGCCGGAACATCGCGGCCACGTGCTTGGCGTAGGCCGCCCGGATCTTCTGGGTGGGCGCGTCGGTGTTGAGGTAGTAGTCCCGGTCCGGCAGCCGCAGCCCGCCCTGGTACAGGTGGACCAGGTACTGCTCGCTGTTGCGCTCGTCCTGGCCGATGTACAGGGAGTACAGCGGGCTGATGCCGTAGACCTGGAACCGGGCGATGGTCTTGAGGAGATCCGCGCGGGTGCGGATCGCGGCGATCTGCGCCAGGTACGGCTTGAGCGGCGCCGCCCCCTGCTTGTTGGTGCGGATCGAGTCCATCCCCACCGCCCAGAAGTCGCCCACCTTCTGCTCGCTGGTGCCGCGCGGCGCCCCGGAGCGCGCCGCGGTCGAGCAGATCCCCTTCAGCTGCTGGTAGATCTCCTCCTGCACCAGGTTCGCGATGCCCCAACCCCGCTCCGCCGCCGGGATCGGGTGGCTCTTGACCCACCGCCCGCACGAGTACTCGAAGAAGTCCACCCCCGGCTTGGCCGCGGGGTCCATGTTCTGGACCAGCGGGTCCTTGTCCCGCGGGAGCGGGGGCGCGGCGTGGGCGGCCGTGGCCGCGAGGGCCGCCGCGGCCAGCCAGCCCGCAGCGAGGGTCGTGAGAATCACCTTCCGGAACCGCATCGTGGATCGAGTCATGGGTATCCCCTTCCCGTTGGATGGATCAGCGTTGGGCCTCACAATATCACGCCCGCCGGGCGCCGGCACCTGCGGAGGCGGCGGAGGCGGAAGCCCCGCGGCCCCCGCGACCGCGCAATCACGCGGGCCGCAGCTCCCGCGAGCACTCCATGATCCCCTCCTCGCCGGGCTCGATGGCGAAGCCGCGCTTCTCGAACAGGGCCAGCATGCGGGCGTTGTCGGAGGTGGTCTGGGCCACCATGCGCCGGAGGCCCCAGCCGCGCGCGATCTCCATGCAGGCGTCGGTGAGCACGCCGCCCAGGCCGCGGTTCTGCCAGGCGTCGCTCACCAGCACCGCGTACTCGACCGCCTGGTGGTCCGGGTCGGCCACCAGCCGGCCCACGCCCACCAGCCGCGGCTCACCGCCGTCCTCACGCTCGGCCACCATGGCGATCTCCCGGTCGTAGTCAGTGTAGCAGTAGCGGGTGGCGGCGCGGTGGTCGGCCCACTGGAACATGTACCGGAAGCGCATGTAGATGGTTTCCCGCGAGCAGGAGCCCAGCATCGCCATCCAGTGCGGCTCGTCCTCCGGGCGGATGGGCCGCAGCGTGAGCGCCTCCCCGCCGCGCAGCCGGACCCGCCGCACCAGCTCCTCGGGATAGGGCCGCAGCGCCAGGTGCGCGTAGGGCCGGCCGGGCTCCGCGCGGTGCGCCCGGTCCACCCGGATCCGCGCGTCCAGGGCCACCACCTCGCCGGGCGCCGCCAGCAGCGGGTTCACGTCCAGCTCGCGGATCTCGGGGTAGTCCGCCACCAGGTAGGAGAAGCGCATCAGGGTCTCGATCAGCCGGTCCACGTCCACCCCCGCCCGGCCGCGGTAGCCCTGCAAGAGCGGCCAGGCGCGCAGCGACTCGAGCATGCCCCGGGCCAGCCGCTCGTTGAGCGGCGGCAGCCCCAGCACCCGGTCGCGGACCACCTCGGCGGCGATGCCACCCATTCCCACCAGCAGCACCGCGCCGAACACCGGGTCCAGGCGCGAGCCCAGGATCAGCTCGATCCCGTCGCGCGAGCGCACCATCCGCTGCACGGTCACCCCCGCCACCCGCGCCCCGGGCCGCGCCGCGCGCGCCCCGTCCACGATGCGCCCGAAGGCGGACCGCACCGCCGCCGCGTCGGCCAGGTCGAGGGCCACCCCGCCCACGTCGCTCTTGTGGGTGATGTCCGGGGAGTCCAGCTTGAGCACCACCGGGTAGCCCACCGCCTGCGCCGCGCGCACCGCCGCGTCGGCGTCCGCCGCGGGCGTGGGCCGGGTCACCGGGATGCCGTAGGCCTCCAGCACCGCCTTGGAGGCGGCCTCCGACAGCATCTCGCCCTCCGCCGGCAGCAGCGAGGCGAAGCGCGCCCGCAGCTCCTGCCGGTCCAGCGGGAACTCCACCGGGATGTCGCGCGGCGTCTCGTACAGCGCCTCGAGGTCCCGCGCGTAGGCCACCAGCGTCATGAACGCCTGCACCGCCTCGGCCGGCGTGCCGTAGGTGGCCACCCCGGCGCGGCTCAGGATCTGGGCGCCCTCGCGCATGCTGCTGCCGCCCATCCAGGCGGCCAGGATGGGCTTTCGGGAGCTGCCCGTGAGCGCACCCAGCTCCCGGGCGGTGGCGGTGGGGTTGGTCATGGCCTGCGGAGTGAGGATGGCCAGCAGCGCGTCCACCCCGGGGTCGGCCAGCGTCAGCGCGGCGGCCTTGGCGAAGCGCTTGGAGTTGGCGTCCCCCAGCACGTCCACCGGGTTGGCGTGGGACCACGCCGGCGGCAGGCTCTCGTTCAGCTGCTCCAGCGTGGCCGGCGCCAGCTCCGCCAGCGCCCCGCGCCGCGCCACCAGCGCGTCCACCGCCATCACCCCGGGGCCGCCGGCGTTGGTGACGATGCCCAGGCGCGGCCCGGCGGGGGCCGGGTGCCGCCCCACCAGCTCGGCGCAGTGGAAGATGTCGGCGATCTCGTACACCCGCACGATGCCGGCGCGCGCGAAGGCGGCGTCGAACACCTCGTCCTCGGAGGCCATCGCCCCGGTGTGCGAGGCCGCCGCCTGGGCCGACTCGGGGAAGCGGCCCGCCTTGTACGCCACGATCGGCTTGCTGCGGGCGAAGGCGCGGGCCGCGCTCAGGAAGTGGCGCGCCCGGCCCAGCGACTCCACGTACAGCAGGATGGAGCGGGTCTTCTCGTCCTCGCCGAAGTAGTCAATGAGGTCGCCGAAGTCCACGTCCAGCATGTTGCCGACGGAGGCGAAGTAGGAGAAGCCGATGCCCTGGTCCAGGGCCCAGTCCAGCACCGCGGTGCACAGCGCCCCGGACTGGGAGATGAACGCGACGCTGCCGGGCTTGGGCATGCCCTGCGCGAAGGTGACGTTGAGGCCCAGGGCCGGCACGATGAAGCCCAGGCAGTTGGGGCCCACCACGCGCAGCCCCTCGAACCGGCGGGCCTCCGCGCGCACCTGCTCCTCGAGCGCCCGGCCGGCCGCGCCGGTCTCCCGGAACCCGGCGCTCACGATGAGCGCGCCGCCCACGCCGGCCTCGCCGCACGCGCGCACCACGCCCGGCACCTGCTCCGGCGGGGTGCACACCACCGCCAGGTCCGGCACGCGCGGCACGCTCCCCAGGTCCGGCCAGCACTGCACGCCGAGCACCGATTCCTGACCCGGCGCCACCGGGTACACCACCCCGCGGAAGCCCGAGCCCACCAGGTTGCGGAGGACCGTGCCCGAGACGCTCCGCGGGTTGGGCGAGGCTCCGATCAGGGCGATGCGCTGGGGTTTGAAGATCCGGTCGAGACTCTGCGTTCCCATGCAGCCCCTCCTGCTCCCACCGGCATCAGCCTATCGCTTGCGGGGAAGGAAGCAAAGGGGCGCGCGGGCGACGAAGCGGCGCGGCGGGCGCGGGCGGGGGCGCCGCCGGCAGCCGCGGGGCTCAGGCGTGCAGCTCCACCACGTCGCGGTCGGCCAGCACGTGGCTGCGGTCCACCTGCTGGCCGTCGAACCGCGCGGTGCCCCAGATGCGCGCGTACTTGAGCCGCGCGGCTACGTCCTTGTGCACGCGCAGCGCCAGGTCGTGGACGGTGGAGCCGGCCGGGAGCACGAACGGGCGCTCCAGATCGGGCTTCTTGCCGGGCTCCTTGGCGTACACCCGCACCAGGTGCAGCTCCAGGAACAGCATCCGGCGCAGCTCCTCCAGGGCCGTGCCGTGCTGGGCCGAGACGCGCACCGCGGGCAGCTCCGCCCCGGCCGCTTCCAGCGCCAGCTCGGCGAACGCGCCGTCCGGATCCTGGTCGGCCTTGTTCAGCACCAGGTACACCGGGCGCGCCACCAGGAGCGGCGAGGCGTCCGGCGGGAGCGGCCGGGAGCGCGGCCAGATCCGGGCCTTCTCCAGCACCGCCCGGCACTCCGCCAGCGCCGCCTCCACGTCGTCGTCGGCCGGATCCAGCACCACCAGCACCCCGTCGGCGTTGTGCACCAGGTTGGCGAGGTAGGGCTCGGTGTGGTGCTCCGCCGCCGCCGGGGTGTCCACCAGCTGCACCTGGACGTCCTCGAAGGGCATCATCCCCGGGAGCGGCGCGCGGGTGGTGAACGGGTAGGGCGCCACCTCCGGCTGCGCGTGGGTGAGGGCCCGCACCAGCGCCGACTTCCCGGCGTTGGGCGGCCCGATCAACACCCACTGGCCGGCGCCTTCGCGCCGCACGTGGCCCGGGTCGGCGCGCTTGGCTCCGGCCTTGGCCCCGTGCTCCGCCTCCTCCTCCAGCTTGGCCAGCCGCCGGCGGAGGTCGGCCTGCATCTTCTCGGTGCCCTTGTGCTTGGGGATGAGCGCCATCATGTCGCGGAGGGCGGCGATCTTGTCCTCGCGACTGACGGCCAGGCGGAAGCGCTCCTCGGCTTCCTTGTACTGCGGCGTGAGGTTGGCCGGCATGGGACCCGAAGTATACGCCGGGAGCCCACGCCACGCACTCCGCGCCGGTCCGGCGCCGGCACCCGGGCGCGGCGCTTCAGCGAGGGGTGGAATCCGATCCCTGGAAGGACCGGAGCATCTTCTCCTGCTGGAACTTGGCCAGGGCGCGGGTGAGGAACCGGTGCGTCTCGCGCCGCCCCTGGAAGCCGACCGCGGATTCGGAGTGCCCGTCCCGCGGCCACACCACCACCAGGGTGGGAAAGGCCGTCACGCGGAAGCGCGCCTGGAGCGAGTCCACCGCCGGCGAGTTCCGCCCCTCCTCCCGCCGCCGGTCCACCACCCGCACCGGCACGAAGCTGTGCGAGATCACCTCCGCCTCGTGGCGATCATCGAACACCTCGCGCTCCATGCTGCGGCACGGCTCGCACCAGTCCGCGGAGAAGTCGTACAGGAGCGGCCGGTCCACCTTGCGGGCCCGCTCCGGGGCTCCGGCGATCGCGTGCCACTCCACCCGGTCCTGCGGCTGGGGCGGCCGGTAATGCTCGTAGATCCCGGCCCCGACGCGGGCCGCCAGCAGCAGCCCGGCCAGCACCAGCAGCGCGCGCGGCGCGGCGCGCGCCGAGCCCCGCACCGCCCGCGGCTCAGCCGGAGGCATAGGACAGCTCCCGGCGGTTGAGGATCACGATCGCCAGCGCCAGGCACAGCGTCACGGTGGAGAAGTAGGAAACCACCGCGAAGGCGGACACCCCCGGCCCGAGCGCCTGGGTCAGGTCCAGGCGCGGCGAAAGGCACCCGTCGAACTCCCTGCCCACCCGCGCCACCCACTCCCACGCGGGCTTGATGCTGCCGATCCCCTCGCACAGCTGCGCGCCCAGCGACGCCATCAGGAACACCGCCAGGTCCCCCAGCCCGTTCATCCAGGACGAGAAGAACGCCAGCACCGCGGCCACCCCGAAGTCGGTGAGCACGCCCTCGCACGCCCGCACCGCCACCGGCCCGAGGTCCGCCGCGTTGCCGCGGGCGGCCGCGATGAGGTAGCCCAACGCAGCCAGCAGCAGCGTCAGGAACGCGCTGCCCAGCGCCACCGCGAGCCAGCGGCTGACCAGGTACTCCGAGCGCCGCACCGGCCGGGCCAGGAGCCCCTGCAGCACGCCCGAGGTGACGTCCTGGCCCACCATGCCCGCCCCCAGGATGAGCACGAACACGTAGTCCATGTTCGCCATCCGGGCGTCCGCCTCGAAGGCGGCGAGCATCAGCGGGAACAGGAAGAAGGCGACCACCAGGCAGATGCGCACCGGGCTCAGCATCCGCTGAAGCAGCAGGGCGCGGATGAGGGTCAGGTTCATGGCGCGCCTCCGGGCTCGCCGGGCGAGCCCGCGGGGCGGTCCGGCGGGGCGCCGGGCGCGCGCGTCGGGGCAGCCGCCCCGCGTCCGCCGGCGGCCTCCATGAACAGCCGCTCCAGCCGGCCCTGCTCGGCGGTGGCCTCCACCACCGGGATGCCGGCCGCGATGAGCGCCCGCAGCAGCCGCGCCGCCGCGGCGTCCCCGGGCACCTGGAAGCTGGCCTGGGCCGCGCCGGCCGAGACCAGTTCCGCGCCCGCGTCGCGCGCCGCCGCCGCCAGCGCCTCCCCCGGCAGCGGCGCGCCCGCCGCCACCCGCACCCGGAGCACCCGGGACAGCTCCGCGCCGGCGGCCAGCGTCTCGATGGAATCCACCTGCCCCTGCCGCACGAACGCCACCCGGTCGCACACCCGCTCCACCTGTTCCAGCTGGTGCGAGTTCAGCACCACCGTCACCCCGCTCCCCTTCAGCTCCGAGAGCAGCCGGCGGAACAGCAGCACCCCCTCGGGGTCCACGCCCGAGACCGGCTCGTCCAGGAACAGGTAGCGCGGGCGCCCCAGCAGCGCCTGCGCCAGCCCCAGGCGCTGCAGCATCCCGCGCGAGTAGCGGCGGATGCGGCGCCGGCCGGCCGCGGGCTCCAGCCCCACCTGCGCCAGCGCCTGGGCGGCGTCGGCCGAGCGCGTCGCGGCCGGCAGCCGCGCCAGGGCGTGCTGGTAGCGCAGGTAGTCCAGGCCGGTCATCCACCGGTCCAGGGACAGCCGCTCGGGCAGGTAGCCGGTGGCAGCGCGCACCGCGAGGTCGTCGGGCGCGCGCCCGCCGATGGCGATCCGCCCCGCGTCCGGCCGCAGGAAGCCCAGCAGGCAGCCCAGGAGCGTGGTCTTGCCGGCGCCGTTGGGGC
>DATKKS010000186.1:0-16312 GCA_035542815.1 Saccharimonadales bacterium (SeqCode)
CCGCGCTACTGCCCGAAGATGCCCCCGAACGGGCTGCCCGAGCCCAGCAGCCCGCCAAGCCCGGCGCTCCCGCTCTGCCACGAGATCTCGGGCCGGTTCTTCACGCTGATCCGCAGGTAGTACTCCGACTGCCCCGGGGACATGCGCCGGCTGAAGTGGGCTTCCCAGCAGTGCAGCTGCCGGCTCACGTCGAACTCCTGGTACACCGCCAGCCCGTGGTTGAGGTCGTACTGGTTGGAGTAGTCGAAGCTCCAGTTGGGGCTCAGCTGGTAGGTGATGTGGGAGTTGAGGCGCTGGGTCTGCGACCACACCGACCGTCCGTCCACGTCGAGGTAGGCACTCCCGCCGTAGGAGTACGCCAGCGACAGGCTCCAGTTGCCGCTGCCGGCGCCCGCGGCCGGCGCCCCGACGCTGCCCGGCCCGCCCCCGGTGCGCTGCACGCCCAGCGGCGGGATGGCCTCGGCCCCGGTGGTGTCGCCCACCGCCGGCCCGCCCGGGCGGCGTTCCGGCGCCGCGCCCGGCGGCGCGAAGGACAGCCGCCCGGTCCGTAGGAAGCTGGTGCTGAACGAGAGCTGCGAGATGCTCCGTCCGGTGCGGCGGTACGGATCGTAGGTGGCGTTCAGGTCCAGCCCGCTGACCCCGCCGGGGGACACCCGCAGCGAGGCCGACACCGGGTCCCACGGGCGCACCGGCTCGCTCGCCGGGGTCTGCTCGCGGGCCAGAAAGTTGTAGCCGGTGGTCAGGTTCAGGTTGGCGAAGTTGTCCAGCCGCTTGATCTCCTGCCCCGACTTGACCTTGAGCTGGAAGGTGTTGTCCACCGAGAGGTTCATCCGGCTCTGGCGCGTGGCGGTGAGCCCCACCCCGGCCACGCCCGGGAAGCGCGACTGCCGCACCCCGGCGGTGTCGAGGTAGGTGAGGTTCCGGAACTCCGGCTGGAACAAGTAGGAGATGCTCGGCGAGAGCACGTGCCGGATGCCCTCGAACGGGCCCCAGTGCGGCTGGAACGCCCCGTACAGCGTGGTGCTCATGCCGATCCCGGCGCTCCACACCGCGCCCATGGCCCCCTTGTTGCCCAGGGCGTCCTGGTCCACCAGCGCGTGGGTCAGGCTGAACCGCGGGCTCATGTTGAGCCAGCCCAGCAGGCGGCGGTTGTCGTTGAGCCCCAGGGTCCCGCCCAGCGCCGACCGGTCGCTGAGGAACTTGCGCGTCTGGTGCACCTCGCGCGCCACCCGGGCGCTGTAGGAGAGGTAGGTGGAGGACAGGAACGCCAGCCGCCCGTTCTTGCCGTTGGCGTCCGGCGCCCGGCCCAGCGGGAACGAGGAGAAGTTGACCTGCAGCGTCGGCAGCTGCTCGTCCTTAAGGCTGCTCACGCTGTCGGTGGGGTCCACCGCCAGGTTTTGGTTGCGGTCCAGCGCCAGCGACAGGCTGCCCCCGCCCCAGGAGTGGCTGAGCGCCAGCAGCGAGTGCAGGTTGCGGCTCACCCGCGTCTCGGGCGGCCGGCCCAGGCCCAGGTCCTGGAGGTACGCGGCGTCGCTGATGAAGTCGGCGGAGATGGACAGCGCGGTGCGCTCGCCCAGCTGGTGCTGGTGGGTCCCGCTGAACTGCCACTGGGTCTCGTCGTTGCCCAGGTCCTTGCTGAGCGAGGCCGACACCTGGCCGTTCAGCAGGTAGCGCACCGCGTAGCGGGTGTCCACGTAGCCCACCCAGCGGGGGCCGGCCTCGTAGTAGTCGCCGTACAGGGCCACGTCGGCGTAGTCGTTCATCGCCCAGTAGTAGCCCGCGTTCCGGATGAACCGGCCCTGCTGCGAGTTGAACCCCAGGTCGAACTGCGGGAACAGGATCCCGGAGTGGCGGCCCTCCTTGATCGGGAACACGTAGAAGGGCAGGGCCAGCACCGGCAGGTCCTTGAGGTAGAACACCACCGGGCGCAGCACCACCCGGTCGTGCAGGTAGATCTTCATGTGCGAGCTGTGGATGCGGTAGTGGGGCTCCGGGTCGTCGCAGGTGGTGTAGTCCCCGCCGTGCACGTTCAGCACGCTGTCGCCCACCTTCTTGATGTCCTCGCCGGTGTAGTAGCCGTTGGCGTAGGCGGTGCGCCCCATCTTCACCGAGCCCTGCTGGTGCTTGAGGTCGTAGCCCATCTCCTGGCCCTGGATGTCCTGGCTGGGGTCCTTGAGCCGGGGCGCCCCGCGCGCCACCAGCACCGCGCGCTTCATGTCGTAGTCCACCGAGTCCGCGGTGAGCACCAGGTCCTTGTACTCCATGTGCGCCTCGTCGCGCAGGTAGACCTTGTCGCGGTCCAGGTCGTAGTCGATGCGCTCGGCCACGTACTTCACGTCCTCGGCGGTCTTCCCCTTGCGCAGCCCCGGGTGGTACTGGTAGCGCCCGGCGCGCGCACCGTACACGGTGGCCAGGCGGGCCTCGCTGTCCTGGAAGTACACGGTCATCGAGTCGCCTTCGGCGGTGTTGACGTCCTCCTCCTGGCTCGAGAGGTTGCGGCTGCTGAAGGAGTTCTTCACCCCGCCGTGCACGCTCAGGCTGCGGGCCTTCTGGTCCTTGAGGTCCAGCGCCAGCCAGTCGCCGGTGGCCTCCGACACCTCCTCCTTGCCGGGGCTGGGCTGGCTGCGGTACTCCACGCGCGCCCGGGCGCGCGCCTCGAGGCGGCGGACCTCGGTGTCGTTCCAGAAGATCAGCAGCGTGTCGCCGGCGGTGGAGCCGTGCCGGTCGGAGGCCTGCGGCTGGATCGTGAGCAGCGCCCGCTTCTGGTCCCGGTACAGCACCGCCTTGCCCGACTCCGCCACCAGGCTGTCGCGGGTGATGTGCACCCGGCCGTCGGCGTAGGCCACGTGGGCCCGGCCGTCGTAGGACAGGCTGTCGCTGCGCACCGCGGTGACCTTGCCCTGGTCGGTCAGCCGGAGGTCGGCGGCCTCCGGCGCGCGGAGCACCCGGGTCTCGCGGTTGTAGAAGACCCGCGGCGTGGCCAGCACCGCGCTGTTCTCGTGGTCCTCCAGCACCACGTTCCCCTCGGCCAGCGCGTCCCGGGTGTCCCGGTAGTAGGTGAGGCGCTGGGCGGTGACGGAGCGGTCGCGGTCGTTGGCGTGCACGTCGCCCTCCAGCACCAGCCGGCCCTCGCGCCGGTAGTACGTGGCGCGGCTGGCCTGGACCGTGCCCGAGGTGTCGGTCACGAAGACCCCGCCGGTGAGGATGGCCTTGCGCTCCTGGTCGTAGTAGTCGGCCACCTGCGAGGTGATGGAGAGGGTCTGGTCGGTGTAGTGGACGTGCCCGGTGAGGTTCTGGTGGTGGTTGACCTTGTCGTAGAAGGCCGACTCGCCGGTCAGCGTCACGGTGCCCTGGCGCAGCACCACGTGGCCCAGGAGCGTGGTGAAGTCCTTGCTGCCCTCGGCCTGGTCGGCGGTGACGTGGAGCGGCTCGTCCTCGTTGGGCTCCGCCGGCGCGGCCCCGGGGCGCGCCAAAAGCCCCAGCAGCAGCAGCGCCGCGCCCGCCAGCGCGCCCGCCGCCGCGGGCCCCCGGCCCCCCGCCGCGGGCCGGCCGGGCCTCCTACAGCGCCGCCGGAACATGGTGGCGCAGGAGCGGGATGGCCTCGCCCACGGTGTACAGCGAGCCGGTCACGAACACCGGCTCGCCCGGGCGGCGGGCGGCCAGCGCGTGCCGGAGGGCGGCGGCCACGTCGGGCTCCACCCGGTGCCGCGCCCGCCCCAGCGCGCGGGCCAGCGCGGCGGCCGGCAGGGCCCGCTCGGTGGCCGGCGCGGTGGCCACCAGCAGCCGCGCGCAGCAGCGCAGCCGCCGGGCCACCCCGGCGGCGTCCTTGTCCTTGAGCATCCCCAGCACCCCCACCGCCGGCCGCCCGAACACCTCGCGCCAGGTGCGGGCGAAGGCCACCGCGGCCTCCGGGTTGTGGGCCACGTCCAGCACCACCCCGCGCCGCGCCAGCCACTCGAAGCGGCCCGGCCAGCGCACCGCCGCCAGCCCCCGGGCCACGTGCAGCGAGTCCAGCGCGAAGCCCCGCCCGCGCAGCGCCAGCGCGGCGGCCGCCGCGCACTCGAGGTTCGAGATCTGGTGGCGGCCCACCAGCGCGGTGCGCAGCCGGGCGCCCGAGGGCAGTTCCAGCTCCATGCCCGCCGGGTCCTGGGAGAGCAGCCGCAGCCGGGCGGCGCGCTGGGCGATCACCACCCGCGCGCCCCGTGCGGCGGCGGCCGCCGCCAGCAGCTCGCGGGCGCGCCCGCGCCCCCCGACCACCGCGGGCCGGCCCCGCCGCACGATCCCGGCCTTCTCGCGGGCGATGCCCGCCAGCGTGTTGCCCAGGTACTCGGTGTGCTCCAGGGACACCCCGGTGAGGACCGACACCTCCGGGAGCACCGCGTTGGTGGAGTCCAGGCGCCCCCCGAGGCCCACCTCCAGCACCGCGATGTCCACCTGGGCGTCCGCGAAATGGCGCAGCGCCAGGGCGGTGGCGACCTCGAAGAAGGAGTGGCCGCCCCGCTCGCCGCGCGGCGCGAAGCGGCGGAGCAGGGCCGCCAGCCGCGCCGCCGGAATGGCCCGCCCGTCCACCCGCACCCGCTCGCCGAAGTCCACCAGGTGGGGCGAGGTGTAGAGGCCGGTGCGGTAGCCGGCCTCGCGCAGGATCCGCTCCAGGGCCGCCGCGGTGGAGCCCTTGCCGTTGGTGCCGCCCACCAGCACCGCGGGGTAGCGGCGCTCGGGGTGCCCGCACCACTCCAGCAGACGGCGGATGCCCGCGAGGCCCCAGTGCGGGCCGCGCCGCTCGAGGCGGTACAGGCGGGCGAGCGGCGACTCAGCCACCCTAGCCCCCGTCGGTCCTCGCGGCGTAGAAGCGGAGCAGGAAGGAGAGCGTGGAGCGGAGGTCCTTGCGGTGCACCACGCGGTCGAGCATGCCGTGCTCCAGCAGGAACTCGGCGCGCTGGAAGCCCGGCGGCAGCTCCTGGCGGATGGTCTGGGCGATCACCCGCGCCCCGGCGAAGCCGATGAGCGCGCGCGGCTCGGCCAGGATCACGTCCCCCAGCGAGGCGAAGCTGGCGGTGGTGCCGCCGGTCGTGGGGTGGGTCATGATCGAGATGAATGGGACGCCGGCCTCCTGCAGCTCGGCCAGCCGCACGCAGGTCCGCGCCAGCTGCATCAGGGACAGCACGCCCTCCTGCATGCGCGCGCCGCCCGAGGCCGAGGACACCACCAGCGGCTGGCGCGACTCCAGCGCGCGCTGGCCCAGCCGCGCGAACTTGTCGCCCACCGCCGAGCCCATGCTCCCGCCCATGAAGCCGAAGTCCATCACCCCGAGCCAGAAGGGCAGCCCCTCCAGCCGGGCCGAGCCGGTGATCAGGGCCTCCGGCAGGCCGGTCTTCTGGCGGGCCTGGCGGAGCTGGTCGGTGTAGCGCTTGGTGGCGGCGAAGCCCAGGGGATCGGCCGAGACCACCTGGCGGTCGGTCTCGGTGAACTCGTCGGTGAGGATGCGGATGAAGGTGGACCCGGGCACGCGGAAGTGGTGGTCGCACGACGGGCAGGTCCACAGGGTCTTCTCGAGTTCCTTCTTGTACAGGATCTCGCCGCACCCGTCGCACTTGATCCACAGCCCGCCCGGCAGGTCCCGCTTGGGCACGCCCTTGAGCGTCTCGCGCTTCCGATCCAGCCAGGTCATCCGTCCCCTCCCCCGCCGCCGGCGGCCAGGTCCAGCGTCATCACCAGGGCGTCCTCGCGGCCCACGTCGTAGTAGCCCCGCCGGATGGCCACCTCGCGGAAACCGTTGCGCAGGTAGAGCGCGATGGCCGCCGCGTTGGACATCCGCACCTCGAGCGTGACCAGCTCCGCGCCGGAGCGGCGGGCCTCCCCGAGCAGGTCGTCCAGCAGCTGCTGCGCCACCCCGCGGCGCCGGAGGTCCGGGTGCACGCCGAGGTTGGTGAGGTGGACCTCGCCCTCCACCAGCGCCGCCACCAGGTAGCCCGCCAGCCGCCCGCCCAGCCGCGCCACGCGCAGGTACGACAGCCGCCGGTTGGCCAGGTCCGCCTCGAACGCCCGCGCCGGCCACGGGTCGGCGAAGACCTGCCGCTCCAGGGCCGCCACCTCGGGCACATCTTCGTGCCTCATGGGCCCGATTTCAAGAGGCTCGGGCACGCTTCCGGAAGACCGGGCTGTGGCCATAGCGCGGCATGAACTCCCGCGCGGGCGCCGCCTCGCCCGCGCGCTCGGCATACGCTCCCACCCAGGCGGCGCGCGGCTCCACCCACACCCAGGGCGCGGGAGGGCCGCCCGCCGCCAGCCGCTCCGCGGCGCCCGGATCGCACACCCACGCCTCCCCCGGGGCGCCGGCAGCCCGCCGGGCCAGCTCCGGGTACTCCAGCCGCTCCAGCTCGCCGGCCGCCCGGGGCGCGCCGCCGCGCACCTCGAACGCCTGGCAGAAGGCCACTCCGCCCGCGGCCGCCAGCACCGCCCGGCCCCGGGACGCCGCCGCCCGGCCGGCCAGCCCACCGAGGGCCAGCGCCAGCGCGGTGGGCACCGCCGCGATCGGGATGCCGCGGGCGTCCGCCAGGGCCCGCGCGAAGGCCGCACCCACCCGCAGCCCAGTGAACGAGCCCGGCCCGCCGCTCACCGCCAGCTCCTCCACCTGCTCCAGGCCCGCGTGCGCCCCGTGCAGCACCGCCCGCACCGCGGCGGCCAGCGCGGTGGACTGCTCCATCGGGCGCAGCTCGTGGAACTCCGCCAGCACCCGCTCCCCGTCCAGCAGCGCCACCCCCACCCACGGCGTGGCGGTCTCCAGCGCCAGCCGGATCACGCGCGCGCCCCGAGCCGCGCCGCCGCGCGCCGGCACGGGCCCTCGCCCACCGCCGCCACCTCCGCCCGCCGCCCCTCCCCTTCCAGCGCCAGCCGCACCTCCCAGCGCTCGCGGGGCAGCGCCTCAGCCGCGCGCTCGCCCCACTCCACCACGACGACCCCGGGGCGCTCCAGGTACTCCTCCCAGCCGATGCCCGCCAGCTCGGCCGGATCGCGCAGCCGGTACAGGTCCAGGTGCACGATCGGCAGCCGCCCCCGGTACTCCTGCACCCAGGTGAACGACGCGCTGCGCACGTGGGACGGGCTGCCCAGGCCGCGCGCCAGCCCGCGCACCAGCGTGGTCTTGCCCGCTCCCAACACCCCGGTGAGCACCACCACGTCGCGGGGCTCCAGCGCCGCCGCCAGCCGCTCCCCCAGCCGCTCGGTGGCCGCCGCGTCCGGCAGGAACTCCACCAGCGTCACGCCCGGCGCGGCTCCAGCACCGCCAGCGGCAGGATCATCTCCTCCATCGAGATGCCGCCGTGCTGGAAGCTGCCCCGGTAGTGGCGCTCGAACTCGTGGAAGCGGTTCGGGTACACGAAGTAGAAGTCCTCCTTGGCCAGCAGGTAGTGCTTGTTGAGCCCGTTGTCGGGCAGCATGCACTGGGCCGGGTGCTTGATGTGCATGGCCGCCCGCTCCTCGCACACCAGGTTGTTGCCGAACTTGTAGCGCAGGCTGGAGGACGTCTCGCGGTTGGCCTTCACCAGCGCCGACCGGCGGCCCTGGATGGACCCGTGGTCGGTGGTCACCACCACGGTGGCGCCCTGGGTCGCGATCTGGCGCAGCGTGTCGAACAGCGAGGAGTGGTTGAACCAGGTGGCCACGTGCGCCCGGAAGGCGGTCTCGTCCGGCACGAACTCCTGCAGGATCTCCACTTCGGAGCGGCCGTGCGAGAAGGAGTCCACGAAGTTGTAGACCAGCGCCACCAGCGGCACCTTGCGCAGCCCGCTCACCTGGCGCCGCACGTTGAGCCCTTCCTCGGTGGTGTACACCTTGAGGTACTTGATGCCCGCGGCGTCGGAGATCTGGAGCCGCGCCAGGTGCTCCTCGAGGAAGAACCGCTCGTGCCGGTTGCGGCTGCCCTCGTCGCTCTCCTGCTCGCTCCAGTGGTCGGGGTAGCGGCGGAACATCTCCAGCGGGGTGAGGCCGCTGAACAGGGCGTTGCGCGAGTAGGGCGTGGCGGTGGGCAGCAGCGAGATGTACTCCTCCCGGCGCACCTCGAAGTACGGCTCCAGGAGCTTCTGCAGCGCGAGCCACTGGTCCAGGCGGAGGCAGTCGATCACCAGCAGCACCACCGGCCGGCCCTCGCGCATGTGCGGCACCACCGCGCGCTCCACCACGTCGGTGGTGAGCACCGGGCGGTCGGGGTCCTCGCGCCGCACCCAGGCCGGGTAGTGCTGCTCCACGTAGCGGCCGAACTCGAGGTTGAAGCTCCGCTTCTGCTCCGCCAGCGCCTCCAGCAGGCTCCGGTCGGGCAGGCTCTCCAGCTCCAGCTCCCACGCCACCATGCGCCCGTACAGCCCGATCCAGCCGCGCCAGTCGAGCTTGCCGACGTCGGCGCCGCGCATCTGCGCCAGGTCGGTCACGAAGTCGCGGGTGAGCCGGCGGTCCTCCAGCCGGCCGCCCTCCAGCACCCGCTTGAGTTCCAGCACGATCTGGGTGGGGTTCACCGGCTTGATGAGGTAGCCGCTGATGCGCTTGCCGATGGCGTCCTCCATCAGCTGCTCCTCTTCGCTCTTGGTGACCAGGATCACCGGCAGGCCCGGGGACACCTGCTTCAGCCGGTCGAGCGTCTCCAACCCGCCCATGCCCGGCATCATCTCGTCCAGCAGCACGGCGTCGTAGATCTCGGCGCCCACGGCCTCGATGGCGTCGCGGCCGTTGGTCACGCCGGTCACTTCGTAGCCCTTGTCGCGGAGGAACAGCAGGTGCGGCTTGAGCAGGTCGATCTCGTCGTCGGCCCACAGGATCTTCTTGCGGATGTCCGGCATGCTGGGTCTTCCGATCGGGCGCGGTGGAGGTCCGGGCGCGGGCCCGGAGCTAGGTGGGGAAGGAGATCACGAACGCGGTGCCCTTGCCCGCCTCGGTCTGCGCGATGTCCACGCGTCCCCCGTGGTATTCCTCGACGATCCGCCGCACCAGCGTCAGGCCCAGGCCCCAGCCCCGCTTCCGGGTGGTGAAGCCGGGCTCGAAGGCCCGCTCCCGCTCGTAGGCGGTCATGCCCCGGCCGTGGTCGCGCACCTCGATCTCCACGGCCTCGCGCTGGCGGCGTCGGCGCACGGTCACGTCCACCCGGCCGTCCCCGGGCCCGCTCGCGTTCAAGGCGTTGTTGAGCAGGTTCTCGACGGCCCAGGAGAGGAGTTCCCGGTTCACGTTCACCGGAGGCACTTCCTCGTACTGCTCGGTGAGCCGGACCCGGGTGGACTGCTGGGGCAGGCGTTTCCTGAAGTATAGCACGGCCTCGCGCACGATCGGCACGACGTCCTGGTAGGTGAGGATGGGCTCGGAGCCCACCCGGCTGAACCGCGCCGCCACCATGTTCAGCCGGTCGGCGTCGTTCTGCATCTCCTCCAGCGTCTCGCGGAAGGACTCGGCCGGCAGGCGCACCTCCGGCCCGGCCTCCCTCGCGGTGCGCTCCCGCAGCAGCTCCAGCCACCCGCCCAGGGAGGACAGCGGCGTGCCCAGCTGGTGGGCCGTCTCCCGGGCCATGCCCACGTAGATGCTGCGCTGCTCGTGGATCCGCACGCTGCGCAGCAGCCAGTAGCCCAGGCCGACGAACACCAGGATGGCCACCACCTCGGCCACCGCGATCCAGCGCAGGCTCTGCAGCGCGGTGGGATCCCCGTAGTGCATGTAGCCGATGATGCGCTTGCTGGCCGGGTCGCGCATGGCGAACGGCGGGTGGAGCCGGTCCAGCCGCCGGGCCTCCTCCGAGACCTGCGACAGCACCGCGCGCACGCGCATCGGCAGGTCGGTGGTCCCGACCCGGTTGATCTCCTCCGGGGTCACCGCGTTGGCGTCCACCCGGATGCCCTTCCAGGCGCGCGGGCGGTTCAGCTCGTCGGTGATCACCATCGGGAAGCGGACCTTGGAGACCAGGTTGCGGAAGATCGGGGCGATGGTGGTGTCGGCGCTGGCCGGGAAGGAGGCGTCGGCGCAGAACTGGGCCACCCAGCGCGACAGGTCCTCGGTCTGCCGCTTGAGCTGGCCCACCAGGATGTTGGTGAGCAGGAACACTCCCACCAGCAGCACCAGGCTGCCCCCCGCGAGCAGCACCCGCAGGCGCGGCGGCAGCCGGGTGGAACGGCCCCTAGGCATGCCCGGCCCTCCCCCGGTTGCGGGAGCCGGCGGGCCACGGCACGCTCGAGGCGGCGGGAACACTCCTCATGGGCGCCCCCGGATCAGTCTTCCAGGTACTCCCGTCCGTCCAGGTAGGGCTGAAGCTTGCGCGGCACGCGCACCCGGCCGTCGGGGGTCTGGTGCTGCTCCAGCAGCGCCACGATCACCCGCGGCAGCGCCAGCACCGAGCCGTTCAGGGTGTGCACGTGCTCCGGCTTGGACTTCACCTCGCGCCGGAAGCGGATGTTGGCGCGGCGCGCCTGGAAGGCCTCGAAGCAGCTGCACGAGCTCACCTCCAGCCAGCGCCCCTCCGCCGGCGCCCAGGCCTCCAGGTCGTAGCACTTGCTGGCCGCGAAGCTCAGGTCGCCGGCCGCCAGCAGCACCACCCGGTAGGGCAGCTCCAGCGCCTGCAGCAGGCTCTCGGCGTCCGCCACCAGCAGCTCCAGCTCCTCGTAGGACGTCTCCGGCAGGACGAACTTCACCGCCTCGACCTTGTCGAACTGGTGCACCCTCACCATGCCGCGGGTCTCCCGCCCGGCGGCGCCCGCCTCGCGGCGGAAGCTGGGGCAGTAGGCGGTGAGCTTCAGGGGCAGCTGGTCGCCGGAGAGGATCTCGTCGCGGTGGATGTTGGTGACCGGCACTTCCGCGGTGGGGTTGAGGTACAGGTCGTCGCCCTGGAGCCGGTACATCTCGCCCTCCAGCTTGGGCAGCTGGCCGGTCCCGAACAGGCACTCCTCGCGGACCAGGTAGGGCGGCGACACCTCGGTGTAGCCGCGCTTGCGGTTGCTGTCCAGGAAGAACTGGATCAGCGCCCGCTCCAGGCGCGCGCCCAGGCCGGTGTACAGGATGAAGCCCGAGCCCGCGACCTTGCCGGCGCGCTCGAAGTCCAGCAGGCCCAGCTTCGCGCCGATGTCCCAGTGCGGGAGGATCGGCGGCCCCGCCGGCGCCGGCGTGCCCCAGTGGCGCAGGATCTGGTTGTTCGAGGCGTCACCTTCGGGCACCGTCTCGTGCGGGACGTTCGGGATCCAGCGGGCGATGGCCTCCTGCTCGGCCTCCAGCGCCGCCAGGCGCTGCTCCAGGCCCGTGATGCTCGCGCCCACGTCGCGCATCTCGGCCTTCATCCGCTCCACCTCGCCGGGGTCCGCGCCGGCGCGGGCGAGCTTGCCGATTTGCTCGGAGACCGCGTTGCGCCGTGCCCGCAGCTCCTCGGCCTCGGTCTGGATCCCCCGGCGCCGCTCATCCAGCCCCAGGAACAGTTCCAGGTCCGCGCGCTCGCCCTTCAGGGCGATGGCGCGCCGCACCTTCTCTGGCTGGCTGCGGATGAACTTGGGGTCGAGCATGGGCGGTTCCTAGGCCTCCTTGCCGGCCTTCTTGGCCGCCGGCTTCTTGGCCTTGGCGGGCGCGGCCTTCTGGGTCGGGGCCTTCTTGGCCGCGGCCCGGGCGCGGGCGGCCTTGGCCTTGGCCACCGTCCCGGCGGAGGGCTTGGTGCGCGCCTTGCCCTCGGCCTTCTTCTTGGGCGGGGTCGGGCGGGCCGGGATCTCGATGCCGGCCTGCCTGAACAGCGCGGCCACCTTCTCGCTCGGCTTCGCGCCGCGCTCCATCCAGTAGCGCGCGCGCTCCACGTCCACCACGATCTGGGC
The DNA here is from genome assembly GCA_035542815.1 of Saccharimonadales bacterium (SeqCode). Lineage (GTDB taxonomy): Bacteria > Eisenbacteria > RBG-16-71-46 > RBG-16-71-46 > JACRLI01 > JACRLI01. The sequence goes on from DATKKS010000186.1 coordinate 11,817, forward strand.
GGGCGTGCGCAGCGGGTCGTAGTGGCCCAGGATCTCGATGTGCCGCCCGTCCCGCGGGGCCCGCGAGTCCGCCACCACCACCTTGTGGAACGCCAGATGCCGCCGGCCACGGATGTTCAGACGAATCACGACTGCCATGCAACCTCCTCGACTGGGTTTCCCGGCGGCCGGGCCCGCGGCCCGCCCGCCTAGCGCGACGCCGGGAACTTCCCCCGGCCCATCTTCTTCACCTGCCGCATCATCTTCTGCATGTCGGCGAACTGCCGCAGCAGCTGGTTCACCTCCTGCACCGAGGTGCCGCTGCCGCGGGCGATGCGCCGCCGCCGGCTGCCGTCCAGGATCTGCGGCCGGTGCCGCTCGCGCGGGGTCATGGAGCGGATGATGGCCTCCACCCGCTTCAGCCCCGACTCGTCCACCTCCGCCCCCTCGGGCAGCCGCGCCCCCACGCCGGGGATCATGCGCAGCACGTCCTGGAGCGGGCCCATCTTGCGGACCGCCTGGAGCTGCTCCAGGAAGTCCTCCAGGGTGAAGCTCTCGCGGCGGATCTTCTCCGCCAGCGCGGCGGCCTGCTCCGCCTCCACCGCCTGCTCCGCGCGCTCCACCAGGGTGAGCACGTCGCCCATGCCCAGGATGCGCGAGGCCACCCGGTCGGGGTGGAACAGCTCCAGCGCGTCCAGCTTCTCCCCGGTGGAGAGGAACTGGATCGGCCGCCCGGTCACCGCCCGGATGGACAGCGCCGCGCCGCCGCGGGCGTCGCCGTCCACCTTGGTCAGCACCAGGGCGTCGAAGTCCACCCCGTCGCGGAACGCGGTGGCCGCCTTGACCGCGTCCTGCCCGGTCATGGCGTCCACCACCAGCAGCGTCTGGTGCGGGCGCGCCTCGGCCTTCAGCTCGCGCAGCTCCCGCATCAGCGCCTCGTCCACGTGCAGCCGCCCGGCGGTGTCCAGCAGCAGCACGTCGAAGCTCCCGGCGCGCGCCCGGTCGAACGCCCGCGAGGCCACCTCGCGGGGGTGCCGCGCGGCGCGGTCCTGGAACACCTCCACCCCGACCTGCCGCCCGAGGATCGCCAGCTGGTCCACCGCGGCGGGCCGGGCCAAGTCGCAGGCCGCCATCAGCACCCGGTGCTGTTTCTCGCGCATGAAGCGCGCCAGCTTGCCGGTGAAGGTGGTCTTCCCGGAGCCCTGCAGCCCCACCATCATCCAGGTGGTGGGCGGCGTGGCCGCCAGCGGCAGCGGGTGGGCCTTGCCTCCGAGCATCTCCATCAGCTCTTCGTGCACCACCCGGATCACCTGCTGGCCGGGCGAGAGGTTCCGGAGCACCTCCTGGCCCACCGCCCGCTGCTCCACCCGGGCCACGAAGTCCCGGGCCACCTGGAAGTGGACGTCGGCTTCCAGCAGGGCCCGGCGGACCTCGCGCAACGCGTCCTTGATGTTCTCCGGCGTCAGGCGGCTCTCGCCGCGGAGCTTCCTGAACACCTCCTCCAGGCGGGAGGTCAGCTGCTGGAACACGAGGTGCCCCTGGGACGCGACCGGTCGCGCACGACTCGGCCCGGAGGTCGTTGTCTAAACATGAGATGGACCCAAGTGCGCCATTCTAGCAGATGGGGGGTGCGATTACACGCCCGATGTGCGGCGGACCCGGGAGGGGCCGGCGGCGCGGCGCTGAACCCCGGCCGGCCCCGCGAGCCCCGGGCGCGGGGCAGCGCGCGCGGCCTCCCTCCGGGCGGCGCCCGGCGGGGCCCACGCTCCCCGGGCCACCCGCAGGCCGTAGGCGACGTAGTGGAAGCCCGGCGCGCCGTAATAGCGGGAGGCCGAGCGGCAGGCGGAGGAGCCCCGGTCCCAGGCGCCGCTGCGCCGCACCCGGAACTCGCCGGTGTCCGGGCCGGTGGGGTCGGTCGCGGCCCCGGGCGGGTAGGCCCAGGCCCAGTCCCAGCACCACTCCCACACGTTGCCGTGCATGTCGTACAGGCCCCAGGCGTTGGCGGCCTTCCCGCCCACCGGCCGGGTGCCGCCGGGGGCGTCCCCGCAGTACCAGCCGATGGCGTCGAGGACCGAATCGGACCAGCAGCCTTCCGGCGCGATCCGGCCGGCCCAGACCATGGCCCCGCCGTTGGCGAAGGCGGTGGTGCTCCCCGCGCGGCAGGCGTACTCCCACTCCGCCTCGGTCGGCAGCCGGTAGCCGTCCGCCGACCGGTCCCACGCGACCTGCGCCAGGAGGATGTGGTTCCCGGAGCGGTACACGCCGCTCAGCGCGTACGCGGGCGGCAGCCCTTCCGCGGCCGACCTGCGGTTGCAGAAGTCCACCGCGTCGTACCAGGTCACCTCGTCCACCGGCCGGTCCGCGCCGGAGAAGTCCGACTCATTCCACCCCATGAGCGCCTGCCAGCGCTCCTGCGTGACCTCGTACCTCCCGAGGCTGAAGGGGTGCGTGAGCGTCACCAGGTGCCGGGTCTCGCTGGTGTCGTGCCCGGTCTCGCCGGGAGGGCTGCCCATGAAGAAACCGCCCGCGGGCACGGCTACCATGCGGTCGGCCGCCGGGACGTCCACCGCCGCGGTGGTGGAGTCGGAACTCGCCCCGCCGCCGCTCCCGGCCACGGTGAGGGCCACCCGGTAGGTGCCCGGCCGGAGGTACGCGTGGGACGGGGTGGCGCCCGTCCCCCAGGCGCCGTCCCCGAAGCTCCAGACGTAGCTGGCGATGCGGCCGCCGGACGAGGGAGTGGAGCCGCGGCCGTCGAAGGCGATGGGGACGCCGTAGGTCCCGGCGTAGGGCCCGCCGGCGTGCGCGCGCAGCAACTGCGGCCGGAAGGGATTGCCGCCCCCGCAGGACGAGGCCAGGAGGGCCAGGAGAAGGCCGAGGACTCCGGACGAGAGACGGGGCCAGGTGCGCATGGCGACCTCCGCGCACGGCCGGCGGCCCGTTCAGGGCGCGGCCACGATGTAGTCGCGGTCCAGCGGGATCCAGCGGTAGTCCCGCACCCCGGCCTCCTCCAGCAGCCGCCGCAGCCGCGCCTCCGAGTACAGAAACAGCGGGCAGCCCAGCAGCAGGAAGCGCAGCCGGCGCAACGGGACCCGCCACTCGCGGGCCTTGGGAAAGCTCATCACCAGCGTGCCGGAGGTCATCGAGCGCATGTGGCGGATCAGCTCGGCGGCGTTGGGCACGTAGTCGAAGAAGCCCATCGCGGTGCAGGCGTCGTAGCGGCCAGGCGGGACGTCCGCCGGGAAGGCGCCGATCCGGAACTCGCAGCGGTCGGCCACCCCCACCCCCCGCGCGAGCTGCCGGGCGCGCTCGATCATCGCCGGCGCGAAGTCCAGCCCCACCACCCGGGCCGCGCCCCGCCGCGCGAACTCGATGCCGTAACGGCCGGAGCCGCACCCCACGTCCAGGATGGTCTGGCCTTCGAGGCGGCCCAGAAGCTGCAGCGTCAGCCCGAAGCGCCGGCGCACCACCCCGCGCCACACGCCGTCCACCAGGCGCGCCAGCGGGCTCTTGGCGTCCGCGTAGATGGCGTCGAAGCGCTCCGCGTCGGCGTGGAAGTGGTCCCGCACCCGGTCCTCAACAGCCACTGGGCACCTCCGCCAGGGGGACGAAGCAGAAGTCGCGCAGCAGCCGGCGCAGCCGGTGCTCGGTGGACCGGAGGTTGAAGTAGTGCGTGGCGGCGATGCGCCGCGGCAGGGCCAGCCGGGGATGGTCCGGGTCCAGCTCCCAGGGGTGCAGGTAGAACACCACCGGATGGCCGCCCCGGTTCAGGGCCCGGATGGCGGTCCGCGTCAGCGCGTACGGGAGGATCCGGAAGTACGCCCCTCCGCCCACCGGGAGGTTCTGGCCGAACACCCGCCACACCGAGATCGGGAACTCCACCAGCGGGCCCGAGGGGGTCTGGATCGGGTGGGGCGAGCGCGGGGAGTCGGCGTTGCCGTAGCGGTAGTTGTGCACCGGGAAGACGCTGGAGTCGTTGCGGATGCCCAGGGCGGCCAGGATCTCGAAGGCCCACGCGGACTGCCGGGTGATGGAGAAGTACGGCGCGCGGTAGCTGACCACGGCGCGCCCGGCGTGGTCCTGCAGCAGCCCGATGGACCGCACCATCTCCTCCCGGAACGACTTCGGAGTCAGCCGGTACACGAACTGGTGGGAGCAGCCGTGGGATCCGATCTCGTGCCCGGCGGCCCGGATCTCGTCCACCAGCTCCTCGTGCCGCTCGGCAATCGGACCCAGGACGAAGAAGGTGGCCCGCGCGCCGGACTCGCGCAACAGCTCCAGGAGCCGCCGCGTAGACCGCACCACCCGGTCCTGGAGCCCGCCCCAGCTCGAGGGCGGCAGCTCCAGGCCGTGGTACCAATCCTCCAGGTCAATGGTCAGCGCGTTGACCTGTCCGTCCGGAGGTTCGGCCATCGCGGCTCCTCTCGGAGGGGTTCTTCAGCGGGCTCCCTCGCGGGGGGTGGGGAAACGTGGGCTCGCTCGCCCTTGGGGCCCGCCCATCGGGGCTGGGGTCGCCTCAA
>DATKKS010000187.1:0-9107 GCA_035542815.1 Saccharimonadales bacterium (SeqCode)
CGCCGGAACCCCTTGCGCGCCAGCACCGCCATCGCCAGCGCGTCGCCCAGGGCTTGCGCCGCGGCGGAACTGCTGGTGGGCACCAGGTCGAAGGGGCAGCCCTCCTCCGGGCGGCCGATGGACAGCACCACGTCGCTGGCCGCGGCCAGCGGGCTCTGCCCGTTGGAGAGGATGGCCAGGATCGGCAGCCCCAGCAGCTTCAGCGTGGGGATGATGGCACCCAGCTCGGTGGTCTGGCCGCTCTTGGAAATCAGCAGCGCCACGTCCTGGCGCGACACCAGCCCCAGGTCGCCGTGCAGCGCCTCCACCGGGTGGATGAACACCGCCGGGGTGCCGGTAGAGGTGAGCGTCGCCGCCAAGCGCGCCGCCACCAGGCCGGACTTGCCCACGCCGGAGGTGAGCACCCGCCCGCGGCAGGCCGCCACGATCTCCACCGCGCGCAGGAAGTGCTGGTCGAGGGACGGCTCCAGGCGCGCCACCGCCTGGCTCTCCAGGCGCAGCACGCGGCGCGCGGCTTCCAGGGCCTCGGCCGCCGAGCGCGGCGCGGCCGTGGGGGCCCGGGCGGCGGGCGGGGGCGGCGGCGGCTTGCGGGTCATGCTCGGGAGTCTAGCAGGTTGCCGGGCGCCCCGTGAGCGCGGCCGGCCCGCCCCGCGCGCCGCCCCGGCGCGGGGTTTCACTCGGCGATCTCCGCCGGCCGCACCCGGCGGGCGGCGCGCTCCCCGCGCAGGGCCGCCCCGAGCCGGCGCCGCCCGCCCGCCGCGGCCAGCAGCAGCCGGCCCAGCGGGCGGGCCGCCAGGTCCAGGCTCACCAGGGGCACCTCGTCCGCCGCGTAGCGGCGCTTGTAGGGCTCGTCGCCGCGCAGGAAGTCGAACCGGGCCAGCCCCTCCGCCACCGCCGCGCGCAGCCCCTGCAGCACCACCAGCTCGCCCACGTTGTACTGCCGGAGGTCGGGGTCCCAGCCCGACTGGTAGTAGCTGGCCACCCCGCCGAAGTGGAACACGATGGCCGCGGCCAGCAGCCGCGGCCCCGCGTACAGCTGGTGCAGCCGGAGCCAGCCCCGCCGGTGGGCCTCGGCGCAGAAGCTCCCCAGGAAGCGCCGCTTGGCCGCCGCGCCCAGCGTGCCGGCGCGCCCGCGCGTCCGCCACAGCCGGGTGTGCAGGCCGGCCACCAGGTCCAGCACCTCCGCCAGCGGCCGGGCCTCGTCGTTGAGGCACTCGCGGACCTCGCCCAGCTCCCGGCGCAGGCGGCGCGCGTAGTACTCCAGCCGGCTCCGGCGCCGGGCGCCCAGTCCGGCCTCGAACTCCCCCCAGCTGCCCGCCAGCCGCGCCACCGGCGCCGCCTGGCGGTCGCGCTCCCGGAGGCGCCACCCGCGGCGCCGGGCCGCCTCCGCCACCCGCGCCGTCTGCCAGCCGTCGTCCAGCGCCCCCAGGCGCACCACGTCCGCGCGGCGCAGCTCCCCGTCCAGCCACTCCTCGACGCGGTCCCAGGCGGCCCCCTCGAGCCCCGCCTCGGCCACCACCCCCAGGTGGTCGCCGGACGCCAGCGCCTCGCCGCCGATCGAGGTCACGCGCACCGGGAGCCCGGCGGCGCGCTCCCGGGTGCGGGCCAGCGGCAGCAGCGCCCGGAGCGCCCCCGCCGGCTCCTCCAGCAGCAGCACCGCGGGCTCGGCCGAACCGGGCCAAGCGTCCAGCCAGCACCGGTACCACTCCGGGGACAGGAACAGCCCGGCCCCCGGGGTGCGCGCCAGCAGCCCGCCCCAGGGGCCGGAGACAGACTCCACCTCGGAGAGAGTCCGGGCGACCCGCAGGTGGAGGTTCATCGGACCGGATCGCTCAGGGGACCAGGGTCATGGCTCCGAACATCGCCGTGGCGACGGCCCCCACCAGGAAGCTGGCCAGGCACCACAGCACGATGATCACCAGCGCCGCCACCAGCATGTAGGCCACCACCTTGTCCGGAGGCGTGGCCATCAGCTTGGGCAGCCCCAGGTAGAAGAGGTAGATGGAGTAGACGGCCCCCGCCAGCGCCCCCAGCCAGCCCAGGATCGGGATGATCGCCAGCAGTCCCCCGACCCACGCCGCGGTGGAGGCGAACACCACCAGCTTGAACGCGTTGAGGGAGCTCTTGGTGGAGCCGAAGGTGGGCGCCAGCGCGTTCACCACGGCCGCCTCCACGTACACCAGCACCAGCGACATCAGCCAGCCCAGCACCGCGCTGGCCAGCCAGAAGGTCAAGGTGCGGTGGAGCCCCAGGAAGGCCGAGAACATGGCCCCCACGAACGCCGACCCGATGAACGCGGCCAGGTGCGCGAGCAGCGTCATGGGCACCACGTAGCCGACCAGGATCTGCTGGGAGGCGGCCGGCTCGGCCACCACCGCGTCCCACTCGGTCTTGGGGGTGGTCAGCATCTTGACCGCCCGGTCCACGAGGTTCATGGGATCCCTCCTCTTCAAGCGGCGCCGGCGCGGAGCGGACTCAACCCCGCCCCACCGCCTGGCGCACCCTCGCGCATCCCGCCAGCAACTCCTCCAGGCCGCCCAGCGGCCACTGCGTGGCCGCGTCCGACAGCGCCCGGTCGGGGTCCGGGTGGGTCTCCAGGAACAGCGCATCCACCCCCGCCGCCACCGCCGCCCGCGCCAGCGCCGGGGCGTGCCGCCGCTCGCCCCCGGTCACCGGCCCGGAGGGCCGCTGCAGGCTGTGGGTGACGTCGAACACCACCGGGCACCCGGACTCGCGCATCACCGCCAGGGAGCGGAAGTCCACCACCAGGTCCCCGTAGCCGAAGAAGGTCCCGCGCTCGGTGAGCAGCACCCCGCCGGCGCCGGCCGCCCGGACCTTCTCGGCCGCCCGGGCCATGCCCGCCGGGTCCATGAACTGGCCCTTCTTGATGTTGACCGGCTTGCCGGTGGCCCCGCAGGCGGCCAGCAGCTCGCTCTGGCGGCACAGGAACGCCGGCACCTGCAGCACGTCGGCCACCGCCGCCGCGGCCCGGGCCTCCTCCGGCGAGTGCACGTCGGTGAGCACCGGCGCGCCCACCGCGGCGCGCACCTCCGCCAGCAGGCGCAGCCCGGCCTCCAGGCCGGGGCCCTGGGGCGAGGCGGCGCTGGTCCGGTTGGCCTTGCGGTAGGAACTCTTGAAGATGTAGGGCAGGCCCAGCCGGGCGCACGCCGCGGCGGCGCCCTCGGCGGTCCGCAGCGCCAGCTCGCGCGACTCCAGCAGGCACGGCCCGGCGATCACCACCAGCTCCGCGGCCCCCACGCGCAGCTCGCCGCGGGGACCGGCCACGCGCACCGCACCGGTCATCGGGTGCTCCGTCTCACGGGTTTCGAGGGCTTCGGAGGACGGGACCGGCGGCGGTCCGCGCCATCCGGGCGGGGCGTCCTCGCCCCGGCCGGCCGAGTCTAGCGGATTCGGTGCGGGAGCACCAATGCGCCGACGCCCGCCGGCCCGCCGATCACGTCCCGGGCGGGGCGGTCGCGCGGGCAGGCCCGCCACCGGGCTGCGTCAGGGGGCGCGCTCCGCCCGGCTTCCCGGGCGGGCGCGGGCCGCCTCCTGGCGCGCCGCGGCCACGAAGGCCGCGAACAGCGGGTGCGGCCGGGCCGGGCGCGACTTCAGCTCGGGGTGGAACTGCACCCCCACGAACCACGGATGGTCGGGCAGCTCCACGATCTCCACCAGCGAGTTCTCGGGGCACACGCCGGCCACCGACAGCCCGCCCCGCTGGAGGTCCTCGCGGTAGCGCTCGTTCAGCTCATAGCGGTGCCGGTGGCGCTCCTCCACGAACTCGGCGCGGTAGGCGGCGAAGGCCCGCGAGCCCGGCTTCAGCCGGCACGGGTAGCTGCCCAGGCGCATGGTCCCGCCCTTGCGCTCCACCCCGATCTGCTCCGGCAGGATGTCAATGACCGGGTAGGGCGTGTGGGCGTCAAACTCGGTCGAGTTGGCGCCCTCCATGCCGCACACGTCCCGGGCGAACTCCACCACCGCGGCCTGCAGCCCCAGGCAGATCCCGAAGTACGGCACCCGGTTCTCGCGCGCGAAGCGCACCGCCTCCAGCTTGCCCGAGATGCCCCGGTCCCCGAACCCGCCCGGCACCAGCACCCCGTGGGCCTGCGACAGCCACGCCCGCGGCCCGTCCATCTCGATCTTCTCGGTGTCCACCCAGTCCAGCGCCACCCGCACGCCGTTGGCGGCGCCGGCGTGGATCATGGCCTCGATGATGCTCTTGTAGGAGTCGCGCAGGTGGGTGTACTTGCCGCAGATGGCGATGCGCACCTCCTCGGTCGCGCCCTGCGCCGCCCGCACGAACCGCCGCCACTCCTCCAGGTCCGGCGGCGGCGCCTCCAGCCCCAGGAGCTGCACCACCAGGCCGTCCAGGTCGCCCTCGTGGAACACCAGGGGCACTTCGTAGATGGAGGGCACGTCCACCGCCTCGATCACCGACTCCTTGCGCACGTTGGTGAACAGGGCGATCTTCTCGCGGATCTCCGAAGTCAGGTGGGTCTCGCTACGGCACAGCAGGATGTCCGGCTGAATCCCGATCTCGCGCAGCTCGCGCACCGAGTGCTGGGTGGGCTTGGTCTTGAGTTCCCGCGAGGCGCGCAAGAACGGCACCAGCGTGAGGTGCAGGAAGGCCACGTCCCCGCGCCGGTGCTCCAGGTGCATCTGGCGCACCGCCTCCAGGAACGGCAGGCTCTCGATGTCGCCCACCGTGCCGCCGATCTCCACGATGGCCACGTCCACCTCGGTGGCCACCTCCCGGATGCGGGCCTTGATCACGTCGGTGACGTGCGGGATCACCTGCACCGTGTGCCCCAGGTAGTCGCCGCGCCGCTCCTTCTGGATCACCTCGTCGTAGATCTGCCCGGCGGTGACGTTGTGGCGCCGGGTGAGCGAGGTGTCGGTGAACCGCTCGTAGTGGCCGATGTCCAGGTCGGTCTCGGCGCCGTCGTCGGTGACGAACACCTCGCCGTGCTGGAACGGGCTCATGGTCCCGGGGTCCACGTTGAGGTACGGGTCCAGCTTCTGGAGGCTGACCTTGAGGCCGCGCGACTTGAGGAGCAGCCCCAGCGACGCCGCGGCAATGCCCTTGCCCAGGGAGGAGACGACGCCGCCCGTCACGAAGACATATTTGGGCATTGGGAAGCTCGCCGGTTCGGGGAAGGACCGCGTGACCCGCCCGCTCCGTGGCCGGTCTTCACGGGACCTCACCATACCATCGCCGGGGCGCGCGGGTCAAGGAAGGGGGCGGGAGGGGCCGCGGCGCCCCTACCCCACCAGCCGCTCGTGTCCCAGCGCCTTGCGCACCAGGGACAGCTGCCCGACGTGGTAGCTGTCGTGCATCGCGGCCATGGCCAGCGCGCCGCGGACGGTGCGGTCGAGGCTCGGGAAGTCCGCCACCGGCCCGCTCAGCTCCGCCTCCCCCAGCTGCTCGAAGCGCGCCATCAGCGCCCCGGTCACGTCGTCCCAGGCGGCGCGGATCTCCTCCAGCGAGGGCGCGGCCTGGGTGGGCTCCAGCGCCGCGCCCCGGGCGAACATCCCGCCCCAGGGGATCTCGCGCGGCAGGCCCACCACGCGCGCCAGGTAGCAGCGGGTGGTGACCAGGTGCCCGGCGATCCACGCCAGCGGGTTGGTGTGCTCGGAGGTCGGGCGCCGCGCCTCCGCGTCGGTCACCCCCTCGAGCGCGCGCAGGAACAGGCGGCTCTGGAGGTTCTGGATCTGGACGGCGTGCAGGATGGACGGATGCATGCGGCGGATCTCCTCAATCCGGGCGGCCGGCCGGCCGGCCCTGAGGTGTCTGGCGCTCGAGCGCCGCCAGGTCTTCCAGGGTGTCCACGCCGCGGGTGAAGCGGGGCGCGCGGAGCACCCGGACCGGCAGCCCGTGCTCCAAGGCCCGCAGCTGCTCCAGGCCCTCCGACAATTCCAGCGGGCCGCGCGGCAGCTCCACGAAGCGCAGCAGCGCCTCCCGCCGGAATGCATAGATGCCCAGGTGCCCCAGCACCTCGGCCGGCGGCCCGGAGCCGGGGTGCGCCGCGGGGATCGCCGCGCGCGAGAAGTACAGCGCGTGCCCGGCGGCGTCGCACACCACCTTCACCACGTGGGGACTCTCGCGGTGGGCGGGGTCCACCAGCGGCGCGGCGGCGGTGACCACCGGCGCGCCCGCGGCGGCGGCCTCGCACAGCGCGCGGAGCAGGGCCGGGTCGGCCTCCGGCTCGTCGCCTTGCAGGTTGAGGATCACGCCTTCGCGCGAGGCCCGCGCCACCTCGGCCACCCGGTCGGTGCCGCTGGGGTGTTGCGGCGAGGTCAGGGCCGCCTCGCCCCCGGCCGCGCGCACCACGGCGGCCACGCGCTCGTCGTCGGTGGCCACCACCACCCGGGCCAGGCCCGCCGCGCGGGCGGCCTCCCAGGCGTACAGCACCAGCGGCCGGCCGCGCAGCAGCCGGAGCGGCTTGCCGGGGAGGCGGGTGCTGGCGTGGCGGGCCGGGATCACCGCCAGGACGTCGTTGGGATCGAACAGGGTTGCCTCCAGGTCGAGTGCCGCTCGCGCGGCGCGGGTCCCGCGGCCGGCCGGGAGCCGCGCGGCCGCGCCGGGGCGCGGACGACCGGTCGAGCCTAACCGCTCCGGGTTCCGGGGGGAAGCGCTTCGGGCTCGGCCACCCGGGCCACGAACAGGATCGCCCCGGTGGCGGCGTGCCGCACCAGCAGCAGGAACGGGTGGTCGGCCGCCAGCCGGGCCGCCGCCGGGCCGCGGCTGGCGCGTGCGGCGTCCGCGGCGCGGGGGCCGGGCTCGGGCCGGGCGGCGCGGCCGGGGGGGGCCGCGCTCGCCGCGCCCGCCCCGCTCGGTTCACCGCCCAGGCACAGGCCGGCGGCGTGCCACAGGTTCTCCAGCGGCGCGCCCGGGCTGGCGTCCACCCCCGAGAAGTCCGCGGTGCCCGGCTGGAAGGCGGCGCGGGCCCCCATCGCCGAGAGTCCCTCGCGCAGCGCGTACCGGGCGGCGAGTTCCACGCGCGGCAGGGCCAGCTCGAGCGGCCCTTCGGTCAGCGCGCCGGCCCACCGGGCCAGGCTCTCCGGCGAGAGCCGCCGCTCCAGCTCGCCCACGCCGTCCACCTCGTCCGGCAGCAGCAGCAGCGCCGAGGTTCCGCCTTCCCGGAGCGGCGCCTCCACCGCCCGACCCAGTTCGAAGCGGGCCGTCCGAAGCCGGCCCGCCGCCCAGCGCAGCGGCACGGAGCGCGCCACGGCGCGGCTCACGTGGAAGATCCCGGGGCGCACCGCGCCCGCGCCCAGCGGCGGTCCCCAGGCGCCCCGCAGCCAGGCGGCGCTGCCCAGGACCCGTCCCGCCAGCGGCCCCACGCTGCCCGCCGGCAGCGGGGCCAGTCCGCGCCCCGCGCCGGAGCGGCCGAGCCAGGCGCTCATCGCCCCCCGCGCGCCCTCCGGGTCGCGCCGGAAGTCCAGCGCCACCACGTCCGCGCCGAGCTGCCGGCAGTGGTGCTGGAACGCGGCGCGCACCGGGGAGCCCGGCTGCACCCACAGGCGGGAGTCCAGCTCCAGCGCGGACTCCCCGGGGCGCGGGCCGCGGCGCCACGCGAGGCGCAGGGCGCGGGCCGCCGGCCCCAGGCCGCGCAGATCCTCGGGCCAGCGCAGCACGCGGGCGAGCGTCGAGCGGGTGCGCCCCGCTGCGCCGGCGGCCGCCAGCGCCAGGGACAGGGCCACCGCCGGCGGCGAGAACACCAGATTGCCCGGGTGCTGGCGCAGGTGCGCGTAGAGGTCGAACGCCAGGCGGTTGCAGCGGCTCGCCAGCTGCGCCGGCGCGTCGCGCGCAGCTGACCCCGGATGCCGGGGGCGCGTGGGCTTGGGGTTCATGGGACGCCTCCGGGCGTGGGCCGGGCCGGCCGAGCGCGCCCCTGGGGGGGGTGGCCCCGATGAACGATGACGACCGAGGGGGTGGAGGGAGATCCGCGGGCTAGCCTAGGCCGGCCGCGCGGGAGGGTCAAGCACGGCGGAATGGGCCGCGGGTCACTCCCAGGGCTGGAGCGCGACCTCGGGGATCACCGCCTCGCTGCGCGGCTCGGTGAGTTCGGTGCCGCTGCGGAAGAACGGGGCCCACACCAGGTGCGCCGCGGAGGGCTCGAAAGTGCCGCCGGCGGCGAAGGCCTCCTGCAGCGCCGGGCTCAGCGCCAGCACCTGCAGCAGGCACAGCGTCGCGAGGGCCCGGGCCTCGTCCCGCCCCAGGCGGCAGGTTTCGCGGACCGGGCGCGCCGCCGGCTCCCAGGCGGGATTGACCAGCGTGAAGCGCGCCCCCAGCTCGGGGATCTTCTCGACATTCCGGGAATCGAACGCCGGCACCACCACCTGGAACCCGGCCGGCCGGGCCGGCGCCGCGCCGTCAGCCGGCTTCTCGGGCGCCCCCCCGCTGGCTGCCGCAGCGGACGCCCCCAGGTACGCCGCGCGGCGCAGCGCCGCCGCGTCGCCCAGCGGGCCGACTCCGGGCAGCTCCAGCCGCCCGTGGAAGGCCCACAGCGGCACCAAGCGCACGTTCGGAGCGCCGCCGGCGTCCTCCACCCACTCCTCCACCGGCAGCAGCCGGTCCTCGCCCAGCTCCCAGGCCCGGTGGCAGTTGGGGCACCGGCACACCTCATCGCGCTCGCGGAACTCCAGGCTGAAGGTGCACTCCGGGCACGCCAGGGGCAGGAACGCGAGCCCCGCCTCGGGCGGTCGCCAGGGCTCGCCGCCGGCCGCCGCCAGCACCTCCGGGTGGTCGCCGGTGACCTCCCCGTCCACCCCGTCCACCACCAGCGCGCCCGGGCCCTCCTCGCGGAAGCGGTGGCGCACCACGTAGAACGGAAAGAACACCAGCGTCAGGCTGGGCTGCACCGGGAACAGCCGCTCGGTCTCCAGGATGAGGCCGGGGGCCGGGCGGAGCAGCGCGGCGATGCGCTCCAGGCCGTCCTGGCGCGCGGTCGGGCCGTCGGCCGCGGGCCGGAGCCAGCGCGCCCCGGCCGGCAGCGCGCCGGGATCGAAGGCCCGCACCTGGAGCACCGCCGGCCGGGTGGACAGGCCCCACACGCCGGTGTCGGTGCCGCACGCCGGATAGGTGTGGTCGAAATCCCGCC
>DATKKS010000188.1:0-6688 GCA_035542815.1 Saccharimonadales bacterium (SeqCode)
AGGGCATCCACGTTGACCGGGGAGCCTGTGAAGCGCGGCCGCTCGTGGATCTCCAGGCCCACGCCGTGGCCCAGCGAGTGCACGTAGCCCTCCTCGATCTTGTCGTCCTGGCGGATGGTCCGGTGGCCCTTCGACTCGTAGAAGTCGCACAGCGCGTCCTGGTGCTCGCGCGCCAGCGAGCCCAGCCGCAGGCCCTTGAGCGCCCGCTGGTGGCCCTCCTTGACCGTCTCGAAGACGTCCTGTAGCTCGGCGCGCGCCGGGCCCACGCAGAAGGTGCGGGTCATGTCGAAGTGGTAGCCGCCGCCGAGCTGCTGCGGATAGATGTCCACGATGATCGGCTCGCCGGCGCGGATGCCCTCGGCGTCATCGCCGTGGTTGTGGGGCACGCCGGCGTCGCGGCCCTGGGAGATGATGGAGCCGTGCGGCTCCACCAGGCCGTGCTCGATGAAGCCCAGGCGCACCGTGCGCCGCAGGTCGCCGAGGCGGGCCGGGGAGCCGTCGGGCTTCACCAGCGCGCCGCCGCGGGCCTTGAGCGAGCCCAGCAGCGAGCGCAGGCGGCCCATCACCTCGCAGGTGACGCGGCCCAGGCGCCGGATGATCTCGATCTCGTGGGGGTCCTTGGTGTAGCGGATCTCGTCCGCCAGCGGCAGCGAATCGTCGGGCACCACCTGGAAGCCGAACTCGGACTCCAGCGTGCCGCCCATCTCCAGCGCCTCGCCCACCGGGACCGTGCCGAACACGGCGATCCGCCCGGAGACGCCCATGGCCTGGAGCTTCCCGCCCACCATCCGCGCCTGCGCGTGGGCCGCGGAGCGCGAGGAGTCCAGCAGCGCCTTGTACCCGTTCTGCGCCGGGGTGGACATCTCCACCCCCACCTGCGCGGCCTGGTCCCGCTCCATGGGGTTGTGGATCAGGTGGGCCCGGCCGCCGCGGCCGCCCAGGTAGTACGAGACCCCCAGTTCCGCGCCCTTCAGGAAGTACCACAGCGCGGGCGAGTGGATCGGGTTGCCGAAGACGGCGAAGCCGTCGAGGTCGCGCTCCTTGAGGAGCCGTTCCAGGTCGTTGCGCATGCCCCTTCCCGTCCGGGGCGGGCCCGGCCCACCCCTATTTCGCGCGGAACATCACCTTCTCGTTGCCGAACAGCCGCACCGCGATCACGGTGGCCACGGCCGCCAGCACCACCGAGGATATCACGGCCATCCCGATGTGCGCAGACTTGGCCTCCCCCAGCAGGATCTCGCGCTGGGCCAGCGCGGTGCCCAGCACCGGCACGGCGAAGCTCTTCAGCTGCGGCTCGGTCTGCTGCATCATCGAGCTGATGCCGCCGAAGATCACCAGCATCTGGAACCACACCGAGGTCATCTGGCCCTCGCGGGCGCTCTTGGCGAAGCACCCCAGCGCCACCAGCACTGCCGACACCAGCACCGCCATGGGCAGCGCCACCGCCAGCACCCCCAGCACCGCCGGCACCGACAGGGTGAGGGCGGTGCCGGAGCGCTCGGCGGTCGAGAACAGCAGCCCGCCGAAGACGAAGGTCAGCCCGATCCCCACGGCGCTGGCGACGGTGGAGGCGATGGCCGTGCCCAGCACCGCCAGGAGCTTGCCGACGACGAGGTCGGTGCGCCCGGCGGAACTCACCAGCACCGTCTCCAGCGTGCTGCGGTCCTTTTCCCCCGCGGTGGTGTCGATGGCGGTGGTGACCGCCCCGGAGACCACCGAGATGGCCAGGAAGTACGGCAGGAACACCGCCAGGAGGTAGCCCGCCTTCTTGGCCGGCGGCGCCACGTCGCGCTTCTCCACCAACACCATCCGGGACAGGTCCGCCGGCAGCCCGTGCTGCGCCAGGGCCCGGGCGGTGGCCTGCTGGCCGAACCGCGCCACCGTCTGCTCGGCCAGCCCGCGCGCGTGGCGGCTGATCTCGCGGGTGTCGTCGGAGTAGACCGTCACCGACACCTGCCGCCCGCCGGCCAGCGCCTGCTCGGCGCCCGCCGGCAGCTGCACCGCCACGTCGGCGCGCCGGGCGCGCACGTCGGCGACCGGGTCGGCGGTGGCCACCATCCGGGCGTGCGGCAGCGCCGCCAGGGAGTCGGCCAGCTCCCGGATCGCGTTCGCGTTCTGCACCGCCACGGTGAGCTGGGTCCGGTTCACTTCCTGCTCCTGGCCGCGGGCCATGAGGCTCACGCCCACCATCAGGGCCGGGTACAGGATCAGCGGGAACACCACCATGAAGAACACCGTGCGCTGGTCGCGGAGCGCGTCAGTCACTTCCTTCTTCCACACCACGCCGACGTTCTTCATACCACCTCCCCGACCAGCTTGAAGAAGACCTCCTCGATGTCCTCCTCCTGGTACTGCCGCTTCAGGTCGGGCAGGGTGCCCTGGGCCAGGATGCGGCCCTTCTCGATGATCGCCACCTCGTCGCACAGCCGCTCCACCTCGGCCATGATGTGGGTGGACAGCAGCACGCAGTGGCCCTCGCCGCGGGCGCGCTTCACGAAGCGCACCACCTCGCGCGCGGCCATGATGTCCAGGCCCACGGTGGGCTCGTCCAGGATCAGCACCGGCGGCCGGTGCACCACCACCCGGGCCAGCGAGATGCGCTGCTTCTGCCCGCCGGAGAGCCTGGCCACCCGGGTGTCCACGAACTCGGTGAGGTCGAACTCCCGGGACAGCTCCTCCACCCGGGTGCGCGCCTCCACCGCGGACAGCCCCTGCAGCCGGCCGTAGAACTCCAGCGACTCGCGCCCGGTCAGGCGGTCGTAGAGCTTGGTGTCGCTGGTGTGGAAGCCGATGCTGCGCCGCACGTCGGGCCCCTGCTTGAGGAGATCGAAGCCGTTCACCACGGCGGTGCCGTCGTCCGGCTGCAGGATGGTGGACAGCAGGCGCAGGGTGGTGGTCTTGCCGGCGCCGTTGCGGCCCAGGAGGCCGAACACCTGGCCCGCCCCGGCGTGGAACGTCACGCGGTCGGCGCCCAGGATCTCGCCGCGTTTCTTGTCGTGGAACCTCTTGGTCAGGCCTCGAACGTCAATCACGCGCTGCCTCCGCGGTGGCGGTGGGTCGGTGCGCCGGGGGCGCAGGGCTGCGGGCGCCGGGGCCCGGCGGCGGGGTCCGGCGCGGCCCGCAGAACCCGGAGTATAGCCGGGAGCCCTAGAAGAAGTCGCGTGAGTTCGGCAGCGGAACCCGGAAGGCCCGGTCCAGCTCGGCCAGCACGTCGTCGCCGCGGCGGATGAACAGCTCCTCGCGGGCCGCGGCCGTCCACGGCAGGTAACCCCAGAAACACTGGCTGAACAGGTCCACCGGCAGGTCCAGGTTGGCCCGCAGGGCCTCGCCCCGGCGCAGCGGCAGGGTCTTGGCCGGCGCGCCGCCCGCGGGCCCCAGCGAGAGCACCGCGCGGGCGGCCCCGCCGGACAGCGAGGCGTCGCGGACGGTGATGGCCGCCACCAGCGGCTCGCACGGCTCGTAGCGGCGGGTGGCCAGCGCGGCCGGCAGGTCCAGCACCCGCGCCATGTAGCCGTAGCCCAGCCGGCCCGCGGAGCTGAAGCCGGCCATGAGGGCCATGTCCGAGCGGATGGGCTCCTGCGGCTCCACCAGCCGCGCGGCGAAGTGCTCGTCGGGCGCGGCGAAGATGCGCACCATCCACAGCTGGTCGCGGAGCGCCGAGAGCATCCCCAGGATGGCCCGCAGCGCGCTCTCGCTCTCGGCGGCGTAGTCGGTCACCTCCAGGCACGGCCGGCCGTCCCAGGTGCGGTGCTCGCACACGCAGTAGCCGGCCAGCTCGCCGTCCTCCTCGCCCTCCCGCTCCACGCCCAGCACCCGGGTCTCCGCGTCCTTCAGGCGCCGCGCCCACATCTTCCGGGTGCGCTCCAGCCAGGAGTTCTGCGACTTCATCAGCCGCGCGTAGCACTCGTGCACCCGCGGGTACTCCTCGCGCCGCAGCGCCCGCACCTGCCGGCGGGCCTCGTACTGGGGCAGCGCCGCGGGCGGCAGGTCGAAGATGTGCCGCTCGCCCACCAGCCCGTAGCCGTAACGGCGGTAGAAGTCGTGGCGGAAGGGGTAGAGCATGGACAGCGAGTCGCCGCGCGCGCGCATCGCCCGGAGCGCCTCCTGCATCAGCGCCTGCGCCACGCCCGCGCGGCGCGCCTCGGGCGAGACCGCCACCCCGGCGATGCCGCCCATCTGGAAGCGCGCCCCCGCCAGCCACACGTGAAAGGGGATCATCATCAGGGCGCCGGCCGGGCGGCCGTCCAGCTCCAGCAGCAGCCGGTCCTTGAGGTCGGTGGTGGGATGGTCGGCGATCAGCGTCTCGCGCGCGGCGATGGGGAACTCCCGCGAGGGGAACGCGTCGTAGGAGATGCGCCCCAGGGTCGGCACGTCCCTGGGGGTGGGCTTGCGGATGCGGATCCGGGGCATGGCACCTCCGCCGGCCTGGGGAGCGGCGCCGCGCGGCCGGCCGCAACGCCGTCTCCGGATGTCCGAATGCCCCCCGCCCGGCCAAGTTGACGGTGCCGAGAGGCCTGTGGCATTCTAGCGCAGGGACCGAATCCTGGCCTCAATTTCGGGCATCTATACGTGCGAGGGTCGGGGTCCCCGCCCCCGGTCCCGCAGTGCCGCATCGGGTTTGAAAGGAGCCGTTGCACCCATGTCCAGCATAGCAGCAGTCAGCGACGCCACTTTCGAGAAGGAGGTGCTCCAGTCGGCCACTCCGGTCCTGGTGGACTTCTGGGCGGAGTGGTGCGGGCCGTGCCGCGCGCTCGGGCCGACCGTGGACGAGGTCGCGCGCGAGAACAGCGGCAAGCTCAAGGTGGTGAAGGTGAACGTGGACGACAACCCGTCCACCTCGGTGCAGTTCGGCATCCGCAGCATCCCGACGCTGCTGCTGTTCAAGGACGGCAAGATCGTGGAGCAGGTGATCGGCAACCTGCCGAAGAGCGCCCTGGTGGCGCGCCTCACACGGCACCTGGGCTAGCGCCGCGGCCGCGGGCCGCCCCGCACCCAACACAAAAGGCTGGGCCATGAGCCCAGCCTTTCTGTTGCTGCCCGCGCTCCCCGGCCGCCGGCCTCGCCGGCGCCGCGGGGCGCGCCGCCCGGCTCATACGAGGGTGGCGGTGCGGCATCCATGCCGCGCCCGCCACCAAGGGGCGCGTCCCGAATCGTCCTCATGACCAACCCGGGGGCACGTCCTCACTCGTGAACTGAGCGAACGGAGTATTGCAGACGCGCGCGCGCGGCTTCAACTTCTTTCTCGCCGCGCGCTCGGAAAATCAACGAGCCGGGCGGAGCGAGAGAGATCTTCGCGGAGCGCGGCCGCGTTGGCACGCGAGTTTTCCACCGGCGCCGCGCTCAGCGCACCAGCTTCTGGGCCCGGGGACACTCCGCCGGCAGCGCGCCGATGAGGCCGCACGGCGCCCGGTCGGCCGGGCCGCCCGGCGCCGGATGGAAGTCGCCGGTGAGGAAGCTGCAGAGGCCGGGATCCTCCTGCAGCTGATCCGCGGACCCCGGGACCTCGGTGGAATCCTCGGTCACCACGAAGTCCCCGGGCACGTTGTGCCAGCCCAGGTTGCAGCGGAGGTCCGGAAAGGCCGCCTTGCCCGAGGCCAGCCCCCCGCCGTGGAAACCGCTGTAGTTCTCGGCCAGCAGGTTGCGCGTCACCAGGGTGCGGCAGTCCAGGAGGAAGATGCCGCCGCCCCAGTGCTCGGCGTGGTTGGCCACCACGGTGTTGGAGAGCACCTCCACCCAGGTGACCGGCCCCACCATCAGGCCCCCGCCCCACCCGCCGTCGTTGCGCTCCAGCACGTTGCCCTCGAACAGCCCCTGGGTGCCGTGGTCCAGCTCCACGCCGCCGCCGCGGGCCACCGCGTGGTTGTGGACAAACCGGTTCCCGCGCACCACCAGCAGGCTGCAGGCCCGCGCGTACAGCCCGCCGCCGCCGTTGGCCGAGTTGCCGTCGAACACGTTGCGCTCCAGCACCGCCGGACACTCCCACAGCGCCACCCCTCCGCCAACCCCCAGGCCCACTTCCAGCTGGTTGTCGGTGAAGATGTTGTCGCGCAGGCGCACCGCCGCCCGGTAGGCCAGGACCCCGCCCCCGCCTTCCAGGCGCACCTCCGGGAGGTGGGTGGACCGCCCGCGGCTCACGGTGAAGCCCTCCAGGCGGGTGAGGCTGTCGGCGTCCTGGATCAGCACCACCGAGCCCCGCAGGTCCCCCAGCAGCCGGGTGGCCGCGGCGCCGTCCCGGCTTCGCAGCGTGACCCCGGAGGGGAGCACGATGCGCTCCTCGTAGTCGCCCGGGGCCACCAGCACGGTGTCGCCGGGGTGCGCCCGGTCCAGGGCCGTCTGGATGGGGTGATGGCCGGCCGCCGGCGCCACCTCGAGCGTGGCCGCGCCGGCCGGGGCGCAGGCCAGGCAGGCCCACGCCGCGGCCGCCGCAAGCGGCAGCCACGGCGGGTGGAGGCGAAAGGCGGAGAGGGGAGCCAGGGCCGACAGGTGGAGGCGCGGCGGCAGTCGCATGCCGGGATAGTAGCACGGGAAGCGGCCACCCCCCCACCCGAGGGGCGGCCGCGGTGATGTATCAGGTCTTGTGTCAGGAGGGCCAAAGAGGCAAGAGGAAGGGGTACCCCCCAGTAGGTCTGCCAACCGAAAGGAGATACCCCATGCCGCTGTTCGCGACACCCGCAACTGTGCGCCGGGC
>DATKKS010000189.1:0-7147 GCA_035542815.1 Saccharimonadales bacterium (SeqCode)
CGGCCCGCCGGCGTTGGCCTGCAGCGTGTCGCTCACCGTGGCGGTGGTGGTGTCGGAGCTGGTGCCGCCGGTGCTGCCGGTGACGGTCAGGATCACCCGGTAGGCGCCGGCCGCGGTGTAGGCGTGGTTCACGGTGGGGCCGCTGCCGATGTTCCCGTCCCCGAACACCCAGTTGTAGGCGGTGATGGTTCCGCCCTGCGGCGGCACCGAGGTGCTGCCGTTGAACAGGATGGACACGCCCACGGCGCTGGCGTACGGGCCGCCGGCGTGCGCCTTGAGCGTCACCGGCGGCGGGCCGGCCTTGACCACCGGCGGCACCGCCGGGTTGGTGCTGCTCCAGGTGGTGCCCAGGTTCTCGCTGGTCTCGTCCCGGCCGCCCACGCCGTTCCCGCCGCTCGTTTTCTGCGTGCCTTCGGTGAAGTCCTCGCGGCGGAACATGCTGCCGTTGGCGTGCCCGGTGCTGGCAATGGGCACCTGCGAGCCGGCCGGGGTGTCCGGCTGGTAGGTCTGGCCGTTGAGGGTGATGCCGGTCTTGTTCACCACGTAGGTGCCGGTGTTGGTGCCCCAGAACGCGTAGTCAATGTCGGTGACCAGCGCGCTCTGGCCGTCCCAGTAGTACAGCACCACGCTCTCGCCGCCGTTGCTCAGGGTGGCGGAGTCGGGCACGCTGGGGATCGCCCCGTAGAACGCCGGGCGCATGTGCGGGACGGTGGGATCATCCAGGCCCGGGTAGCTGAAGTCGAACGCGGGCTTCCGCCCGTAAGTCGCGAGGAATCGCTGCGTGCCCTGGTGGCTCACTGCAATGGTGTCGTGCGCGGCGATGGTCGCGCCCGCGGGGAAGCGCGCGTGGAAGTCGAAGAACGCGCCGCCCCCCGGGGTGCCCGGCGGACTGCCCGCGGCGACCCAGGGGGAGGGGTTCACGATGTACGGGTACATCTCCGACGGCGCGAAGACGGCGTCGGTCAGGTAGTAGTTGGAAAGGTCCACCGCGACGTCGTTGGGGTTGTAGATCGCGACGAACTCGCCCGCCGTCGGGCCCACGCACACGGCCTGGAACAGCAGCTTCTTGGCCGAGCTGGGAGGCGGGGCCGTGCTCACCGTGGCGGTGGTGCTGTCGAGGCTGTTGCCGCCGGTGCTGCCGGTGACAGTCAGCTTCACGGTGTAGGTGCCGGCGGCCGTGTAGGTGTGGGTGGGGGTGGCGCCGGTGCCGGTGCCGCCGTCCCCGAACGTCCAGGCGTAGGCGGTGATGCCCCCGCCCGAGGGCGGGGTGGAGCCGCTGCCGTTGAAGCTGATGGCGTTGCCCACCGTCCCGCTGTACGGCCCGCCTGCGTGGGCGGTCAGTACCTGCCCACCGGTGATGGTGGCGGTGGTGCTGTCGGTGTTGGTCCCGCCGGTGCTTCCGGTCACGGTCAGCTTCACCGTGTACGTGCCGGTCGCGGCGTAGGTGTGGGTGGCCGAGGCGCTGGCGCCGGAGGCCGTTCCGCCGTCCCCGAACGTCCAGGCGTAGTTGGTGATGGTCCCGCCCGCCGGTGGGATCGAGTTGCCGCCGTTGAACGAGATCGCCGCCCCGACGGTGCCGCTGTATGGGCCGCCCGGAACCGCGGTGAGCGAGGTGCCCTGACAGGCTGCGGGGGCCGGGCTGGACGAGTTGCGCGGCAAGTTGAGGCTCACGCTGAGCGAGTCGAAGTCGGTGGAGTTGCTGCCGGTGTTGCTCATGCCGGCGTTCTTGCGGACCAACTCGATCGTGTAGTTGCCCCCCAGACCCACAGCAGCCGCGGTGCCGCCCCAGCAATTGGCGGTGCCCCAGCCTACCAGGTCCTGAAGAGCCGCACCGCTGCAGCTGTTGAGCGCGTCGGGCTGGCTTACCAAGCCGATCTTGCCGTTGCTGCCGCTTGGGCTGGTCAGGAACGGACCCGCGTCCAGGGTCACCGGGAGCGGCGTGCCGGTCGTCACCGAAGCCAAGCCGACCAGGTAGTAGCCGCACGGCTTGATCGACGCGCCGTCGGGGAGCACGGATGTGCAATTGGTGCAGGCGCCGAGGCCCGTTGTGCCGGTCGCCGAGCCGTACTGGATGGACCAGCCGCCGATGCTCACGGCGACGCTGTTCGGGTTGAACAGCTCGATGAACTTGGTGTTGTAGGTGGAGGCGTTATTGGAGCCGCCCGGGTACAGCATGCTGATCCGGACGGGCTGGACGGCGCCGGTCTTGGCCGGCGCGGCATGGGCAGGGCCGGCCGCCGCCAGGGCCAGGAGCCCTGCCAGCGCGGCCAGCACCGCCGCTCTTACCCCCGGAATGGGACGGCGACAGCGCATCACTCTGTGATCCTTTCGGGCATAACGGCCCAGGGGGATGGAGACGTGCGTCCGCGCCGGGGCCTCCCCTGGGTGCCGGTGCGGCACGGCGTGGCGCGCAGGCGCACCACGGCCGGCTTGAATTCGCTTGTGGGGCGAGCGTTGCTGAGTGGAGCCGCCTCTCGGGTCGGCTGGCAATATGCCGGGATCGCGACCATGGGGCCCGGATCCCCGGCGTGGCTTCTGCCTGACCGCAGCCCTGCCGCGCATGGCGCGCGGGCGCACCCTGTACCCTGGCGGATCGGTGCCGGGCCGGACCCCTGAAATGAAACTAAGCGCAAGGAAATTAGCACTGTCGGGGCTGGTTCGCAACCCCAAGCGAGAGGCGATCCTGACACTCCAGTCCGAGCCGGTATCGCGTTCTTGTAATCGGACGTATCCTCCAGGATTTCCGACGCGGACGCCGACCCCGCGGGCCCGCGGCCCGGCCGCCCATCGGCTTGCGGGAACGCCTGTTCCATCCCGGCCCCGATGCGCTATCCTGGGTGGCCGACCGAAGGCCAGGGAACTAGGCGTGCCGGTGCCTACTTCAGAACGCCCGCGCCGCGGCCGATCATACCGACGTCCCACCCAACCCCGCGGCAGCATGGCCGCAGCCCGGAGGTAACGCGTGTCCGCAGAACGGCTGATCGCATACTTCTCCATGGAAATCGCCCTGCTGCCCGAAGTGCCCACCTACAGCGGCGGCCTGGGAGTGCTCGCAGGGGATACTCTGCGCGCCGCCGCCGATCTCAACGTGCCGATGGTGGGCGTGACCCTGCTGCACCGGAAGGGCTACTTCTACCAGCGGCTCGACGCCCACGGCTGGCAGAGCGAGGAGCCGGTGGAGTGGGTGGTCGAGGACCACCTGGAGGAGCTGCCGCAGCGCGTGTCGGTGAAGATCGAGGGCCGCACGGTGCGCGTGCGCGCCTGGCGCTTCCGGGTGCGCGGGGCGGGCGAGCGCTCCATCCCGGTGTACCTCCTGGACACCGACTTGCCCGAGAACTCCGACTGGGACCGCACCCTGACCCACTGGCTGTACGGCGGGGACCAGCACTACCGGCTGTGCCAGGAGATGGTGCTGGGGGTCGGCGGCGTGCGCATGCTGCGTGCCCTGGGCCACGACGACATTGACCGCTTCCACATGAACGAGGGGCACGCGGCGTTCCTCACCGTCGAGCTGCTGGACGAGCAGATGCGCAGCTCGGGGCGCGAGCAGCTCTCGCCCGACGAGCTGGACAAGGTGCGCCGCCAGTGCGTGTTCACCACGCACACCCCGGTGGCCGCCGGGCACGACCAGTTCGACACCGAGATGGTCAAGAACGTCCTGGGGCGCGACCTGTGCAAGCAGGACGGCGTGTTCTGCCACGAGGGGGTCTTCAACATGACCTACCTCGCGCTCAACCTGAGCCACTACGTGAACGGGGTGGCCAAGCGCCACGGCGAGGTGTCGCGCCACATGTTCAGCGCCTACGCCATCGACGCGATCACCAACGGCATCCATGCCGCCACCTGGACCGCGCCGCCGTTCCAGGCCCTGTACGACCGGCACATCCCGGGCTGGCGCCAGGACAACTACACCCTGCGCTACGCGCTCAGCATTCCCGGCGAGGAGATCTGGAAGGCCCACCGGGAGGCCAAGGCGCGCCTCATCCAGTACGTGAACCGCGAGACCAACCTGGGCATGGACGTGGACGTGCTCACGCTGGGGTTCGCCCGGCGCGTGGCGCCCTACAAGCGCGGGGACCTGTTCCTGACCGACCTGGACCGCCTCAAGCGCATGAAGCAGCTGGTGGGCCCGATCCAGGTGGTCTACGCCGGCAAGGCCCACCCCTTCGACGGGGAGGGCAAGGCGATCATCGCGCGCATCTGCGACGCGCGCGACCGGCTGCGCCCGGACGTCAAGGTGGCCTTCATGAGCAACTACGACATGGAGCTGGCGCGGCGGATGGTGGCCGGGGTGGACATCTGGCTGAACACCCCGCGGCCGCCGCTGGAAGCCTCCGGCACCAGCGGGATGAAGGCGGCGGTCAACGGCATCCCCAGCCTGAGCGTGCTGGACGGCTGGTGGATCGAGGGCTGCATCGAGGGGGTGACCGGCTGGTCCATCGGCCAGGACGGTCGCAGCCTGGACAGCGCCGAGGACCCCTCGCCGCGGGACGCCGAGGACCTGTACCAGAAGCTGGAGAAGGTGATCCTGCCCACGTACTACCGCGAGCGCGACCGGTACATCGACGTGATGCGCCACGCCATCGCGCTCAACGGCTCGTTCTTCAACACCCACCGGATGATCCAGCAGTACGTGCTGAACGCCTACTACCGCTGAGCGGGCGCGGCGCCGCGCCGGAACGGAGCGAGGCCGGGGGCGGGAGCCCCCGGCCTCGTCGCATGGTGCGCCGGACGGCCGGCGCCTACTTGTGGCTCAGCGCCTGGTGCGCCGGCGGCGCCGGGTTCTGGCTGAGCGCCTTCCGCACCCCCTCGGCGTAGGCCGGGTCGGCCTTGGCCAGGTGCCCCAGCCACCGGTCCACGATCTCCTGCGGCACGCCGCGCATGGCCCCGCCCATGGCCGCGTGCAGCCGCGCGCGCTCGGCCGCCGGCATCAGGCGGTAGAGGTTGCCCGGCTGGCCGTAGTCGTCGTTGCCCTCGCGGTGGTCGTAGCGGTCCGCGTCCCCCGAGATCTTGAGCGGCGGCTCCTTGAGCGAGGGGTCCTCCACCGGCCCGCCGAAGCTGTTCGGCTCGTAGTTGACCGACCCGCCGCCGTTCTCGTCGAACCGCATGCTGCCGTCCCGGTGGTAGCTGTGCACCGGGCACTGGGGCCGGTTGACGGGCAGGCTCTCGTAGTTGGTGCCCAGGCGGTAGCGGTGGGCGTCGGCGTAGGAGAAGATCCGGAACTGGAGCATCTTGTCGGGGCTGTGCCCGATCCCCGGCACCATGTTGGCCGGCGAGAACGAGGACTGCTCCACCTCGGCGAAGTAGTTCTCGGGGTTCCGGTTCAGCTCCAGCACCCCGACCTCGATCAGCGGGTAGTCCTTGTGGGGCCAGACCTTGGTGAGGTCGAACGGGTTGTAGGGGGGCTTCTCCGCGTCGGCCTCGGGCATCACCTGCACCATCATCCGCCACTTGGGGAAGTCCCCCCGCTCGATGGACTCGAACAGGTCCCGCTGGTGGCTCTCGCGGTCTCCGCCGACGATCTGCGCGGCCTCCGCGTCGGTCAGGCACTGCACCCCCTGCAGGGTCTTGAAGTGGAACTTCACCCAGAACCGCTCGTTGCGCGCGTTGATGAAGCTGTAGGTGTGGCTCCCGTAGCCGTTCATGTGGCGGTAGCTCTTGGGCAGCCCGCGGTCCGAGAACAGGATCGTCACCTGGTGCAGGCTTTCCGGGGACAGCGACCAGAAGTCCCACATCGCGGTCGCGCTGCGCAGGTTGGACTTGGGATCGCGCTTCTGGGTGCGGATGAAGTCGGGGAACTTGTATGGGTCGCGCACGAAGAACACCGGGGTGTTGTTGCCCACCAGGTCCCAGTTGCCGTCCTCGGTGTAGAACTTCATGGCGAAGCCACGGACGTCGCGCTCGGCGTCCGCGGCGCCGCGCTAGCCGGCCACGGTCGAGAAGCGCAGAAAGCACCCGACCTGCTGGCCGACCTTCGAGAACACCTTGGCCTTGGTGTACTTGGAGATGTCGTGGGTGATGGTCAGCGTGCCGTAGGCGCCGGAGCCCTTGGCATGCACCACCCGCTCGGGGATGCGCTCCCGGTTGAAATGGGCGTGCTTCTCGAACAGCTGCCAGTCCTGGACCAGCAGCGGCCCGCGCGGGCCGGCGGTGAGGGAGTTCTGGTTGTCCGCGACGGGGATCCCCGCCGTGGTGGTCAGCTGGCGCTTCTTCATCTCCTTCTCCTTCCTGGGTCGGGTTCTCGTCTCGATGTCGTCAATTCCGGCGCCGGGTCCGCCGGCCCCGCATCACGACCTGGTACTCGCGGACTTCGAAGCCCGGGAGCGCCCCCTCGCCGACCACCCGCACCGCGTCCCAGGGGATGTCGTAAATCTTTCCGGTGCGCTCGTCAATGAAGTGGTGGTGGGTCTCGGTGCGGGGATCGAACACCACCTTGCCGCCGCGCAGCACCTGGGTGCGCAGGAGGCCCTTGCGGACAAACAAGTTGAGGGTGTTGTACACGGTGCCGCGGGACAGCGCGGGGCAGCTCCGGCGGACCTGCGCCAGGACCTCGTCGGCCGAGGGATGGGTCCGGGTCCCCAGGACGCAGTCGGCCACCGCCAGCCGCTGGGGCGTGGGCCGGATCCCCCGCAGCCGCAGCAGGGTCAGGGCGTCGTTCATGGGGATTTAGATTCAGTCTAAAGTGGGACGATGCGCAATTTGTGGGACCCCGGGGAGGCGGCCCGGGGGTGCGGGGGGAGCCTGGCGCGCGGGGCTAGGCCGCCTCGGAGTCCTGGCTTCCCTTGTCGGGCTCCCCGCCGGCGGGCGGCGGGCCCTTGAGGTCGCGGATCAGGCTGTTGAACTCCCTGTCGCTGTCCTCGATCACCACGCCGCCCATGGCGTCCCGGTGCACCTGGGTGATCCCCGGGGAGATCAGCTCGAGCTGCTTCAGGAGGGCGTACTGTTCGTTCACCAGGTGCATCAGGCGCTGCCGCTCGGCCATCAGCCGCTTGTTCTCCAGGGCCTGCCGGATGGTGATGGCCAGGTCCAGCTCGTTGCAGGGCTTGGTGAAGAAGCGGTAGATCTCCCCGAGGTTGATGGCGCGCACCGCCGCCTCGAGGCTGGCGTGCCCGGTGAGGATCATGCGGATCGTGTCCGGGTAGCGGTT
>DATKKS010000190.1:0-2267 GCA_035542815.1 Saccharimonadales bacterium (SeqCode)
GTGGCTGGCGCGCGCGCCCTAGCGCGCCCCGACGGTCTCCCCGGCCTTGCGGCCGGCGCGGAAGGCGGCCAGATTCACCTCCACCATGCGCTCGCCCATGGGCCCGAAGACCTGGCGGACCACCTTCTCCAGCGTCTCGGGCTTGAGCGGCAAGAGGTGCGAGGCCGCGCCCACCATCACGGTGTTCATGGCCTGTACCTCGCCCGCCTCCCGGGCCAGCGACTCGGCGTCCACGAGGATCGCGTGGGGCAGCTCGCGGATCCTGGCCAGCACCCCCTCCAGGGCCGGGTAGTCGGGGATGTTCACGAAGGGGTTGGTGGCCGTCACCAGCGTCCCGGCGGGGGAGAGGTAGTCCAGGTAGCGCAGGCTCTCCAGCGGCTCCATGCTGAGGATCATGTCGGCCGCGCCGCGCGGGATCAGGTCGCTGTGGATGGGCCGGTCCGCGAGCCGCAGGTGCGCCTGCACCGCCCCGCCGCGCTGGGCCATGCCGTGGACCTCGGACTGCTTGGCGTGCAGGCCTTCGGCGATGGCCCCGTAGCCGATGAGGCCCGCCAGGGAGAGCACCCCCTGGCCGCCCACGCCCGAGAGAATGATGTCGCATTTCATGCTCGCACCTCCCTCACACCGCCGCGGCCGCCGCCACGCGCTTCTTCCGCTTGGCGGTCTCCAGGCACTCCCGCACCGCGATCACCACCGACAGGCCCTGGTACTCGATCTCCCGGCGCAGGACCTCGGTGTTGGCGTCCACGTTCCGCGGCATGGCCTCCAGCACGTGCAGGTGCTTGGGGTCCACGCCCAGCCCCAGCACCACCTCGCGCAGCCGGGAGGACGGCACGATGGTGGGCTGGCCGCCGGTCATGGCCACCGCCTGGTTGTCCAGGATCAGCAGGGTCATGTTGGTGTTGGCGGCCGCCGCGTCCATCAGGTTGGTGGTGCCGGAGTGCAGGAAGGTGCTGTCGCCGATGGTCGCCACCACCGGGTGCAGCCCGGCCTCGGCCGCGCCCTTGGCCATGCCCACCGAGGCGCCCATGCACACGCACGTCTCCACCGCGTTGTAGGGCGGCAGCGCCCCCAGCGTGTAGCAGCCGATGTCGGAGGTGACCACCGACTCCGCGTACGGCTCGAGCGCCTTGTTGAGGGCCTTGAACATGTGCCCGTGCGGGCAGCCGGAGCACAGCTGCGGCGGCCGGTTGGGCAGGGTGAGCCCCGCGAGGCTCAACCCCGGGCGCGCGGGCAGGCCCAGCGCGGCGCGCACCAGGTCGGGGTTCAGCTCCCCGTCCGGCGGCACCTCGCCCGACATCCGCCCGGCGACCTCCAGGCTCTGCGGCAGCAGCCCGCGGAGCTGGCGCTCGATCAGGGGGTAGCCGTCCTCCAGCACCAGCACCCGCTTCACGTGAGCCGCCAGGCGGCGGATCCGGTCCACCGGCAGGGGGTAGGCCCCCACGTGCAGGTGGGAGGGCTGCCAGCCCAGCTCCTCGAGGTGCTCCAGGTAGTAGTTGCGGGCGATGCCGGCGGTGATCACCCCCAGCTCCCGCCGCTCCCCGTTGAGCGCCAGGGTGTTCCACGGGCAGCTCTCGCTCCACGCGACCAGCTCCTTCTGGCGCTCGATAAGGCTGCGGAAGTAGCGGCGCGCGTTGTTCGGCAGCAGGATCCACTGGCCGCGCACCGGAGCCTTCTTTACCGGGTTCTCCGGGCGCGGCTCGCTCAGCTTCACCGCGGTGCGGCTGTGCGCCAGGCGGGTCACCAGGCGCATCAGCGCCGGCACGCCGAAGCGCTCCGACAGGTCCAGGCCGGTGCGGGCCATGTCGTAGGCTTCCTGCTGGTTGGCCGGCTCCAGGCAGATCACCCGCGCGAAATCGGCGTAGAAGCGGCTGTCCTGCTCGTTCTGGGAGCTGTGCATGCCGGGGTCGTCGGCCACCGCCACGATCAGGCCGCCGTGCATGTTCACCAGCGCGGAGTTCATGAACGGGTCGGCCGCCACGTTGAGCCCCACGTGCTTCATGGACACCAGCGCCCGGCGCCCGGCGCAGCAGGTGCCCAGCGCCTGCTCGAAGGCGGTCTTCTCGTTGGTGGTCCAGGCCACGTGCGGGCGCCCGTGCTTCTTCGCGTACACCAGCAGGAACTCGAGGATCTCGGTGGCCGGCGTGCCGGGATAGGAGTAGGCGGCGCTCAAGCCTGCGTGGACGGCTCCGAGGCCGATGGCCTCGTCGCCCAGCAACACTCTCTCGGACATGGTTCCTCCGAAGGGGATCCGGGCCCCGGCCAGG
>DATKKS010000191.1:0-19610 GCA_035542815.1 Saccharimonadales bacterium (SeqCode)
CGTTGTCGTCGGGCTCGTAGGCGTCCGGGGTGTACTGGAAGCCGGCATCCGCGAACAACAGCTCGACGGCGGCGTGGGTATGCGGATCAGACCCGCCCAGCACACCCCAGAGTGTTGTCGGGTAGAGCACCCCGTAGTTGCGCCACAAGCGTACCAGGTACGACCACAGCGAGCTGTCGGCCATCGGCAACCCGAGCCCGGAGGCTCCAACCGGCAGGCTGGCGCGGGTGCTCCCGCCGGTCAGGCTCCACAGCAGCCTGGCCACGGACAACGTGTCCTCGGCGCCGCGCAGCGCCCGGTCCGGTTGGTCCATGTTCACGGAAGCGGCCGCGCCGCCGGCGCTCCCTGCGACCGGGAGCGACACGTACCAGCTCGGCTCCGGCGACCCCAGCCAGCGCTGGGCGGCCAGGGCGCAAGACACCCCCCATCCCCCCAGAAGCGCTCGGGACGTGCGGTAGTGGGAGGGAGGCAGCGCGGCCGGCTTGGATCCCCTGCGCGCCAGCCACTGGAGGGCGATGACGCCGGCCTGGCCCTCCAGCCACAGCTCGTCCCACGCTGTTTGGGACGAGAGGTGCAGGCCATAGCCGTAGCTGGTGTCCGGAGCCGGGTCGAGGTACGGGACCACCGCGGAGTCGGCGCTCCAGTATGCCAGGATCCACTGCCGGGTACGCTGCCCGGTGGCCCAGGCCGCGTAGTCCAGCCCGCGCTCGAGGCAGTCCAGGATGTGGAACTCCTCCGCGCCCTTGCCCGCGGTGGCCAGGGCGGTCGCCGGGATCTCCACGTCCTGATTTGGGAGGTGCCCCGTCAGGACCGGCGTGACCAGGGTGAGCGGGGAAGGCGAGACTCCCTGGTCGTAAACGGCGATGGAGTAGCGCGACGCGTCTCCCGTGCGGCAGGAAAGGCGCTCGTAGACGCTTCGAATCCGGTCATCGGGCACCAGAACGGAGCAGCGCCCGCCGTCATCCGTGCTGCCCCAGGCGAGTACCGAGTCGCTGCCGGCGTCCACGACCTCCACCAGGGCCCCGCGGATGGGGACGTCACGCGTCTGCCCGGTGAGCCCCCGTGGTCCCCACAGGCGCTCGCGGTACTGCCAGGTGCTGGTGGCCCACCAGTCGGCGCGCGCCGCGGTCGGCGCGAGCGGCCCCGCCAGCAGCAGCGCAAGCGCCCCGGCGAGCCAGGGCTGCGCGGCGGCACGCAGCCGCCGCGCAGCGGCCGGCGCAGCGAGGACAGAGGTCGGGGAAGGACTCGGGACGACCGGAGCGCACATGGTGGACTCGGTCCCTTTCCGGGGTGCGCGGGATGACCCGGCGCGGCCTGCGGGTCGGCAGGTGCGGAGAGGATAGCACAGCGGGTTCGCGCCGATGAGGGAGGCTCGCCCGCCGCGGGTCCGTGGTACACTCGGGCCCGACGGCCGGGGGCGCATCCGCTCCCGGCCCTTCTCTGGCTTGGGGAGGCACGAGCATGGATCACTCGCCGGGTTTCCTGGCGCTGGTGGACGAGGCGCGCAAGCGGGTGTGCGAAGTCGGTATCGAGGACTACCGGGCCCGCGCGGCGGCCGGGGAGCGCCACGTGCTGGTGGACGTCCGGGAGGACCATGAATGGGCCGAACGGCGCATCCCCGGCGCGGTGCACCTGGGCAAGGGCGTCATCGAGAGGGACATCGAGGCGGCCATCCCCGACCCGGCGACCCTCATCGTGTGTTATTGCGGCGGCGGCTTCCGCAGCGTGCTGGTGTGCGAGAGCCTTCAGAAGATGGGCTACTCGAAGGTGGCTTCGCTGGCGGGCGGAATCCGCGCCTGGGTGGAGGCCGGCCACGCGGTGGACGGGTCCCCGCCGGCATGGCCCTGAGGCGGCGCCCGGCCCGGCCCGCCGGCTCGGCTCCCTGCCGGTCCGGCCCTCCGACGGTACTTTGGGAGCCGCCTGGCCCCCGAAAAAACGGCCCGGCCCCGGTCAACCCCGGGGCCGGGTCAGTCGTCTCATCGGTTGTACGGCATTTCCCCGGTCTCCGCGCCTCCCCGGGCACGGCCGGCCGGCGCCTCCAACCTCCAGGGAGCACGTCCCATGAGCAACCCGCTCGGGTTCATGCCCAGCCTGACCGCCGGCCTGCTGAAGCCCGCGGCCGTTCTGGACACCGTCTCGGCCGTGTGCCTGGGCGCCCTCGTCGGCGGCATCGCGATGGTGGCCCTGCTCAAGCGCCGCCGCCGGGCGGCCCTGCTGGCCGCCTCCGGCCTCACGGCGGTGCTCCTGTCGTACGGCGCCGGACAGGCGAGCCTGCGGCTGCTCAAGGGCCTGCGGGCTCCGGCGGCAGTCGAGGACGAGAGCTTCTACCAGCCCGAGCCGCGGGTCGCGTTCGCCATCGCCGACCCCGGCACCGTGCCGGCCGCGGGGGAGACCTCCGCCTTCCCCGCGGCGGCCGGCGCCGGCTGCCGGATCCTGATGCTGTGGGTCCCGCGGACCGGGCGCGCGCTCTAGCTCCTCCGCCGCCCCCCAGGCGTCCCGCCGCACCGCTGGGCTTCCCGCCGCACCGCTAGGCTTCCCGCCGCACCACCATGAGGGTGAGGTCGTCTGTGCGCGGGGCCCCGCCCAGGAACTTCTCGAGATCCCGCAGACAACGTGCGGCCAGCACCCCCGGCGGCTCGTCGGCGTGGCGGTGCAGGAGCGCAATCAGCCGGTCCTCGCCGTACTCCTCGCCCCGCGGGTCGCGCGCCTCCACCAGCCCGTCGGTGTAGAGGAACAGGCTGTCGCCGGGCTGCAGCACGAGGGCATTCACCTCGTACGGGCCGCTCTTGAAGATCCCCACCGGAAAGCCGGTGGCGTCCACCCGCGTGGCCTGGCCGCCGCGCAGCGCCAGCGGGGGACAGTGCCCGGCGTTGCACACTTCCACCCGTCCGTCGCCCCCGGCCCGCACGCACACCAGCGTGGCGTACGCCGGGGCCTCCACGCCCTGGCTGAAGATCTGGTTGGCCCGCTCCACCAGCTCGCCCAGGGGCAGCCGCTGGTCCAGCAGGGTGCGGAACAGCGCGTTGAGGCGAGCCATCAGGAGCGACGCCGCGACCCCCTTGCCCGAGACGTCGCCGAGCAGGGCGTAGACCGCGTCGCGGCCCGCGTTGCAGGTCACCAGGTCGCAGTAGTCCCCGCTGACCGGGCCGGCCGGCAGGTAGCGGTGGTGGGCCCGCCAGCCGGCGTGGGTCAGGTCCTGGGGCGGCAACAGCGCCCACTGGATGCGCGCCGCCAGCTCCAGGTCCCGCTGCAGCGCGGACAGCTGCGCCTCGGACAGCTCGCACAGGCAGTACTGCAGCAGGGGGTTCTGGCGCAGGAGATCCTCGGCGACGTGCTCGCCGCACATCACGCACTCGCCGTAGCGGCCGTGGTCCACGCGCTCGAGGGCCGAGTCCACCTCACGCAGCAGACGCACCAGGTCCTCCGCGCGCCCCGCCTGGGAGATGGCGCCCTCCAGGCGGTGCCGCCGGTCGTGCAGCTGCTCGCGCAGACGCGTCTGGGCGGACGAGTCCATGGGACCTCCTCTCTGCGGCCGGCGCCGAGATTCCCCGGGGGGCGCTGCGCTAGAAGATGCTGATCTTGATGTACTTCCTGGGGTTGGCCTGCATGTCCTGCAGCAGCTTCCGCATGTCCCGGACCAGCGCCTGGGATTCGTTGTAGAGCTGTTCGTCGCGGGCCAGCTTGCCCAGCGTTCCGCGCCCGGAGGCGGCCTCGCCGGTCAGGCTGTCCAGGCGGGCCGCGGCGCTGGCCAGGTGATCGTACAGCGCCGGGTCGTGCAGCGCCCGGCCCACCGAGCCGCCGCCCTCAAGGCTGCGCCCCAGCGAGTCCACCGTCGCCCCCATGCGCACCACCGCGTGGCTGACCTCCTCCTGGTTGTGCAGCAGTCCCCGCGACAGCTCGCGCAGGTCGCGCGCCAGGCCCACCAGCTCGTCGTGCAGCTGGGCCGAGCGCAGGGTGCGGCCCAGGCTGCCCTCGCCCCGCTCGGTGCGGGCGGCGAGGCTGTCCAGCGAGGTGATCAGCGGCCCCATCTGGGTCAGCGGGCTCTCCCTGCCGCTGATGACCTCCATGGGGTCGGGCAGCTCCACCGAGCGGATCTCGCCCTCGGGGGGCACCTGCGGCTGGTCCGGCGAGCCGGCGGTGACCTGCAGGAACTTGTCCCCGAAGAAGCTGATGGCGGCGATGGACGCCTCGGAGTCGCGGCGGATGTACGGCCAGCAGATCCGGTTCACGCTGGCACGGACCTCCACCGTGTGGGTGGTCGCGAACCGGTCCAGCGAGATGCTCTCGACCTGGCCGACCTCGAGCCCGTTCAGGCGCACCGGCGCGCCCACCACCAGGCCCTTGACGTCCTTGAACTGCACCCGGAACGCCTTCTTCTTGCCGATCAGGACGGCGTCCCCGCCGCGCAGCGCGGCCCACAACAGGAACAGCGCCGCGCCCACGACCACCACTCCGATCTGCACCTGCCCCCAGCGAATGTCCCCGGATCGCTTCATGGCGACGTCCCCTGCCCTGCGTTGAGCTCGGGGTGCAGGCTGTGGAAGGCACCCCGCAGCGTCTTCTTGAAAGGCTCCAGAAACTCCATCACGAACGGCACCTCGCAGGCCGCCAGCGCCTCGGCGTTCCCGTCGAACACCACCTTGCCCGCGCCCAGCATCAGGAAGCTGCTGCCCACCTTCAGCGCGTCCGGGATCTGGTGGGTGACCACCACCGAGGTGATGCCCAGCTCCTCCTTGAGCCGCACGATCACGTCGGTGATGGTCTCCAGCGTGATCGGGTCCAGCCCGGTGGTGGGCTCGTCGTACAGCATGTGCGTCGGGTTGCACGCGGCCAGCGCGCGGGCGATGGCCACGCGCCGCTGCATCCCCACCGACAGCTGGTCGGGCAGCTGGTCAATGAGCTCCGGGTCCAGCCCCACCAGCGTGAGATGCCGCCGCACCTCCGCCTCCACCTCCTCGAGCGTCATGCGGCTGCGCTCCAGGAACGAGTAGCCCACGTTCTCCCCGACGGTGAGCGAGTCGAACAGCGCCCCCTCCTGGAACACCATTCCGACCTTGCGCCGCAGCGCCATCAGCTCGTCCCGGCGGGCGGTGGCCACGTCCACGCCGTCCAGCAGCACCTGCCCGCGCTCCGGCTTGAGCAGCCCCAGGATCAGCTTCAGGACGGTGGACTTGCCGGTCCCCGAGGGCCCCAGGATCACCTTGGTGCTGCCCTGGCGCACCTTGAAGGACACCCCGTCCAGGACCTTGAGCGGCCCGAAGCGGAAGTGGACGTCGCGGAACTCGATCATCTCACCACCCCAGCATCGCGAACACCCAGCGCGTGAGCACCGCGTCGCCCACCAGGATGCTCACCGAGGCGATCACCACCGACTGCGTGGTCGACCGCCCCACGCCGCGCGTGCCCCCGCTGCTGGTGAAGCCCTGGTAGCAGGCCACCAGCGAGATCACGAACGAGTAGGCCACCGGCTTCACCATCCCCACGGTGAGGTTGGCGAAGGTCATGTAGGCCCGCACCATGCTCCAGTAGGTGGTCATCGAGACCCGCGCCATGTAGATTGAGATGAGCGCCCCGCCGTACAACATCAGCAGGTCGGAGATCAGCGTCAGGCACGGGAGCATGACCAGCAGCGCGTACACCCGCGGCACGGCCAGCTTGCGCAGCGGGTCGGTGCCGAAGGCGGTCAGCGCGTCGATCTGGTTGGAGCCCTTCATCGCGCCGATCTCGGCGGTGATCCCCGAGGAGCAGCGCGCCGCCACCACCAGCCCGGTGAGCGTCGGCCCCAGGGCGCGCACCACCGCCACCACCATCAGCTTGCCCAGGTAGGTCTCCGAGCCCATGCTCTGCAGCTCGCGGGTGAGCTGGATGGCCAGCGCCTGGCCCGAGAAGAACGCCGACAGCAGCACCAGGTACAGCGAGCCCACGCCGATGAAGTGGAGCTGCTCGTACAGGTCCCGCCAGTAGATCGGCGGCGCCACGCACAGGGCGAGCACGCGGCCGCTGAAGTAGGCGAAGTTCTGGACGCTGTAGAACGTGTACTTGAGGCGGTTCTGGACCGCTTCCAGCTGCTGCGCCACGTGCTGCCTCGGGGCCTTCGGACGGGTCGGGTCCCCGTCCCGGCGGGCGAGTCGGGACGAAGTTTCGGCCCCGAGAATAGGCCAAAGCCCGCGCTGCGCAAAGCGATTTCGGGGCTTCCCGGCCGGCGCGGGCGGCGTGCGCGCGCGGGCGCCGCTGGCGCGGCCGCCCGCCAGCGCCTATGCTCTCGCACTGCGCCGGCGCCGCGGAGCGGCCCGGCGAGGGGAGAGCCATCGCATGCCGCGCACGCTTGTCGAGACCCAGGCCGTCCTGACCTTCGACCCCGCCCGCGCCTTCGTGCCGGGCGGGGCGCTGCTGGTGGAGGACGGGCGCATCGCCGCGGTGCTCGCCCCGGGGGAGCGCCGCGCCGGCGCGCCGGGCGCGACCGTGGTGGCGCTGGGCGACTGCCTGGCGCTCCCCGGCTTCGTCCAGACCCACCTGCACCTGTGCCAGACCCTGTTCCGGGGCCTGGCGGAGGAGCTGGACCTCCTGGACTGGCTCAGCCGGCGGATCTTCCCGCTGGAGGCGGCCCACGACGAGGCCTCCATGCGCGCGGCGGTGCGCCTGGGGCTCCTGGAGCTGGTGCGCTCCGGGACCACGGCGCTCATGGACATGGGCACGCTGCGCCACACCGAGGTGATCGGGCAGGAACTCGAGGCCTCCGGGCTGCGGGCCTTCTTCGGCAAGACGCTCATGGACCTGCCCGGGTCCTGCCCGGAGCTGCACGAGCCCGCGCCCGCCGCGCTGGCCGAGGCGCGCGAGCTGGCGGGGCGCTTCCACGGCCGGGCCGGCGGCCGGCTGCGGTACGCCTTCACGCCGCGCTTCGTGCTCTCGTGCAGCGACGGGCTGATGCGCGACTCCTTCGCCCTGGCCGGCGCCTACGAGCACTCCCGCTGGCACACCCATGCCTCGGAGAGCACCCGCGAGCAGCAGGCGGTGCACCAGCGCTGCGGCTGCGGCAACGTGGAGCACCTGGACCGGCTCGGCACGCTCTCGGCGCTGAGCTGCCTGGCCCACTGCGTCCACCTCTCGGAGGCGGAGGAGGGGATCCTGGCCCGCACCGGCGCCCACGTGCTGCACTGCCCAGGCTCCAACCTCAAGCTGGCCTCGGGCATTGCCGACGTGCCGGGGCTGCGCGCCCGCGGCGTCTCGGTGTCGCTGGGCTGCGACGGGGCCGCCTGCAACAACACCCTGGACATGTTCTCCGAGATGCGCCTGGCGGCCCTGATCCAGAAGCCCCGCCACGGGCCGGCGGCGCTGCCGCCGCTGGCAGTGCTGGAGATGGCCACCCGCGGCGGCGCGCGCGCGCTGGGGTGGGAGGCCGAGACCGGCAGCCTGGAGCCCGGCAAGGCCGCCGACGTGGTGTTCCTGGACCTCCACCGGGGCTGGAACCCCACCGCGCCGGCCACCGCCGAGGAGTACGCCGCGGCGGTGGTGTACACCGGCCGGCCCGAGAACGTGCGCGCGGTGCTGAGCCACGGGGAGTGGCTGGTGCGCGACGGCCGCGCGCTCCGCTGGGACGAGGTCGAGGCGCGGGCCCGGGCGCGGGAGGCGCTGGGCGCGCTGCGCACCCGGGCGAAGCTCTAGCCGCGCCGGCGGAATGCGCCGGCCCGCGCGCAATCCCGCCGCCCCGGCGGGGACGATGCACGATCCCGCACTATCAAGGGCAGAACATTAATAACTCTCCGCTGCCTGCCGATACCTCCCTTGGTATCCAATCCACTGCGCGCTGCCCGCCCCGGGGGCGCTGCGCTGTTCCGCCCCCGAGACGGGAGGTCGGCACTTGCGAGCTGCCACGGTCTCGCGCGAACAGCTGGTCCAGGGAATCCACGGCCTGCCTCCGCTGCCGCACACCATGATGCGGGTGTGGCAGGTCATCGACAACCCGGTCTCCAATGCCAGCACCCTGGCGGAGGCCGTGTGCGCGGATCCCTCGCTGGTGGCCTCGCTGCTCAAGCTGGCCAACTCGGCCAGCTACGGGCGCAGCCGCAGCATCACCACCATCCCCGAAGCCATCACCCTGCTCGGCTTCAACACCATCAAGAAGATGTGCATGGGGACCATCGTGCGGGTGGGACTCCTGAGCCAGGGCGCGGCGCCGCGCACCTTCGACCATGTGCTGTACTGGCGGCACTGCGTGGGCGCCGGCCTGGCGGCCGAGGCGCTGGCCGAGATCCAGTGGCTGCCCATCGGGGATCTGGCTTTTTCGCACGGCTTGCTGCACGATATCGGGATGGTGGCTCTGGACCGGTGCCTGCCGGACCAAGCGGCGGAGCAACTGGCCCTGCAGATGGCCTCCGACCGCCGGCTCATGGAGGTGGAGCGGGAGGTGGTGGGGATGGATCACGCGGAGGCCGGCGCGGCGCTGGCGGGGGCGTGGAACTTCCCCGTGAGCCTGCAGGAGGTCATCGAGCACCACGCGGCGCCGCGCCTGGAGCGCGGCTACGAGCTGGAGGCGCTGGTCGCCCTGGCCTGCACGCTGACCGACCAGCAGGAGTACTGCCTGGACCGGGACGTGGGCGGGAGCTTCGAGCGGCTCCGGACATTCCTGGGGTTGAGCAGCCCGCAGATCAGCCAGGCCCGGCAGGTGGTGATGAACCGCCTGGTGGCGCTGGCCGAGGCGTTCGACATCTAGGCGTGCGACGGCTGGTCCCGGCCCGGCCTGGCGCCGCGCCGGGAGGAGGCCCCATGGTCACCGAAACCTCCCACCGCGACACCCTCCTGGAACGGGTCACCGGCCTGCCGCCGTTCCCGCAGGTGCTGATGCGAGTGTGGCAGGTCATCGACAACCCCGCCACCGACGCCGCCCGCCTGGCCGAGGCCGTGTCCGCCGACCCCTCGCTGGTGGCGACGCTCCTCAAGCTCGCCAACTCCGCCGCCTACGGCCGCCTGCGCGCGGTCGGCACGGTGCAGGAAGCCATCCTGGTGCTGGGCTTCAAGGCGATCAAGCAGCTGTGCGTGGCCAGCATCGTGAAGGTCGGGCTGCTGATCCGCGGCCAGGGCCAGGGGGGCTTCGACCGCGTGGCGCACTGGCGGCACTGCATGGGCGCGGCGCTGACCGCGGACGTGCTGGACCGGCTCGGGGGGCTGGGCCTGGGGGACCAGGCCTTCTCGTACGGCCTGCTCCACGACGTGGGGCTGCTGGCGGTGGAGCGCTGCATGCCCCAGGGGCTGGCCCAGGCGTGCCAGCGGCAGGCGGCCGGCGGAACGCTGCTGGAGGCGGAGCGGGAGGTGCTGGGGGTGGACCACCTCGAGGCGGGCGGCGAGCTGGCCCGCGCGTGGAACTTCCCGCCGGCGCTGGAGCGCACCATCGTGCACCACGCCCGGCCCCGGTGCATGGCCGGCCACGAGATGGAGGCGCTGGTGCACGTGTCCTGCGCGCTCACCGATCCGGCCGGCTTCTGCCGCACCGAGGACACCGCGGAGACGCTGGAGGAGACCCGGCGCTTCCTGCGGCTGTCCAGCGAGCAGCTGGACGACGCCCAGCGCCAGGTGGGGTCGCGGCTGACCCAGCTCGCCGGGGTCCTGGAGCTGTAAGGCGCGCGGCTAGCGCTTCAGCTCGCGCTCCGTCTCGGCGAAGGCCTCCTCCAGGAGGTCCATGCCCTCCATGGCGGTGGCCTCGTCCAGCACCAGCGGCGGGTTCACCCGGAAGCTGCTGGTGTACGCCATGGTCAGCAGCCCCCGCCGCATGGCGCGCAGGAAGATGCCCTCGCACACCTTCCGGTCCAGCCGCTCGCGGGTC
The DNA here is from genome assembly GCA_035542815.1 of Saccharimonadales bacterium (SeqCode). GTDB lineage: Bacteria > Eisenbacteria > RBG-16-71-46 > RBG-16-71-46 > JACRLI01 > JACRLI01. The sequence goes on from DATKKS010000191.1 coordinate 9,818, forward strand.
GCCTTGCTCTTGACCAGCTCCACCCGGATCATCAGGCCCTTGCCGTCCACGCCGTCCACGAACGAGAACTTGCGCTCGAAGTCCCGGAACCGGGCCAGCATGAGCGCGCCGACCTTGCGGGAGTTCTCGACCAGCTTCTGGTCGCGGATGGTCTCGACGGAGGCCCGGCCGGCGGCCGCGCCCATGGGGTTCCCGCCGTAGGAAGAGGAGCTGCCCGAGGGGTTGCTCCACGGCGGGCTGTTGGCGATACGGTCGCTGGTGATCACCGCCGACAGCGGGAAGCCCGCGGCGATGCCCTTGCCGCAGGTCATGATGTCCGGCACCACCCCGTCGTGGTTCACCCCGAACCACTCGCCGCAGCGCCCGAAGCCGGTGATCATCTCGTCGGAGATGAGCAGCGCCCCGAACTCCCGCGCGATCTCCTGGATCTTCCGCATCGCCCCGGGCGGCGGCACGATGTTGCCCGCGGTGCCCTGGATGGGCTCCACCAGGATCGCGGCGATGGAGTTGGTGGTCTCCACCTTGATCATCTCCCGGGCGAAGTCCAGGCAGTGGAAGTTGCACTCCGGGTATTTCATCTTGAACGGGCAGCGGTAGCAGTCCGGGTAGGGGGTGAGGAACAGCCCCGGCATCAGCGGCCCGAGCGAGTGCTTGAAGTTCGACCCCAGCACCCCCAGCACGCCGCCGGTCTTGCCGTGGAAACCGCCCCAGAAGCCCACCACCTCGTACTTCTTGGTGTGGGCCTTGGCCAGCCGGATGGCGGCCTCCACCGCCTCCGCGCCGCCGCTGTAGAACTGCACCCGGTTCAGGTCGCCGGGGGTGACCGAGGCCAGCAGCTCGGTGAGCTTCACCCGGTTCTCCGAGCAGAAGCTGCCCACCGAGAGCTTCTGGATCTGCTCGGTCATCAGCTTGACCCAGTGCGGGTGGGAGTGCCCCAGGGCGGCGACGTTGATGCCGGCGATGAAGTCGATGTAGCGGTTCCCGTCCACGTCGGTGAGGGTGGCGCCCTCGCCGCGCTCCATCACCAGCCCGGAGAACAGGGCGAAGCCCTGGGTGCCGGGGGCAATGTACTTCTGTTCCTGGGCGAAGAGTTGCCGGGACTTGGGGCCGGGGATCTCGGTCTGGATGAGGGCGGCGCGGGGTTTAGTCGATTCGGCCATGCAGTCGAGCCTCTTTCAGGATTTGGTCAGCGATCTTCTGCGCGGCTCGCTCCCGGAAACGGGCGAAGCTGGGCCAGTCGTTGAGATCGATCAGGGTGATGCCCTGGTCGTGGACCACCAGGTCTCCGCCGTAGATGGACAGCCCCGCGGCGGACGCGGCCCGCTCGGCCTCCAGGCGGAGCGCCTCCGGGTCCACCGGGCGGGTGCCGGGCCCCTCCGAGTGGTACCACTCGAAGAACCCGTTGCTGTGGATGGCGTAGAACTTGATCACGTCCCCCACCAGGTGCTCCTGCAGGACCGCCCGGTCGATGCCGCGCGCGCGCATGGTGCCCAGCACCTGGAGCGCCTCCGCCGCGTCGGCCACGTGCACCACGTCGCCCTTCTGGGTGGCGTGGACGTCGCCGCGCTTGACCCACAGGCTGGGCAGGTCGGCCACCTCCTCGGGCACCGCGCGGATGGCGGTGTCCACCACCACGGTGCGCGGGAAGGGCACCCCGGCGCGGTTGAAGCGCTCCACCATGAACGTGCGGTAGCAGTTCTGGATGGAGGTGGAGGAGTTGATGAGCAGCTTGCCCTGCGCCTCGAGCCGCATGAGCCAGGCCAGGCTGCGGGGGCCCTGGCACATGTGGAACACCACCGGGGAACTCACTTGCGCGGTGGGCAGCTCGTCCTCGCTGAGCATGGCCACGCGGAAGCCGCGGGCCTCGATGGCCTCGCGGGTGAGCCGCATGATGGCTGCGTCGTTGCTCTCGTGGTTGGGGGAGAATTCGACCGAGCGGGCGATCCCCGTGAATTGTGGCGTCATTCCTTGCGCTCCCAGAGGGCCAGATATTCCTCGGCGGCCCTCACGTCATGGGGACGGTCCACGTCCACCGTTTTGGGCAGCCGGTGGCCGTGCAGCCGGAAACCCGTCTCCACGAGGTGGCCCAGGAAGTTGCGCATCTTGGACAGGCCCAGTGCTTCGGCCCGGTCCAGCTCTGGCCACACCCGCGGTGTGAAGTAGTAGATCCCGGCGGTCACCCACCGGGCACCCGGAAGGCGCGTGCCCAGCTCGGTGATCCGGTCCCCGGCCATCCGCACGCACACGGGCTTCTCGTCGTCTACGAACGACGTCAGCGCCAGGGTTCCGTCGGACCGCCGGCGCGACCGGGCCCTGCGGGCCAGGCCGGCCAGCGCGCCGGGGGGCAATATCGAGTCCACCATGGACACCAGCGCTGCCTGGTCCCCGAAATACGGCCGGAGCACCAGCAGGCTGTGCATGGAACTAGGGGTGGAACGTACCACAAACCGAACCGGAACGGGTAGCGGGAGGGCCAGGACCCGGTCCCGAACCTCCACCGAGTCCTCGTTCACGATGACCTGGATGTCCTCCGCCCCGGCCTCGGCCAGATTCTCTATCGTCCTGTAAATAAGTGACTTACCACGAATTTCCAGCAGCGGCTTGAGGACCGGCGGGCCGGTCCCCTGGAGCCGGGACCCCTCCCCGGCGGCCAGGATCCCGGCCTTCACCGGCGGGCCCCCCAGGCGCCCGGCAGGTCCCGCACGCTGGCCAGCGTGAGGTCGGGCCGGAAGTCGGTCGGCCGGGGCGCGGGGCCCTCCACCCAGGCGGTGGCCATGCCCAAGGCCCGGGCCGGGCGCAGGTCCATGTCCACCGAATCCCCCACCATGAGGGCCCGGGCGGGCTCGGCGCCCAGGCGCTCCAGCGCGTGCCGGAAGAACGCCGGGTCGGGCTTGCGCAGCCCCACCACGGCCGAGTCGAACACCCCGTCCACCAGGTCGCGCAGGCCTTCCTGGCTCAGGATCAGTTCCAGGTTGCCGGTGAAGTTGGAGAGGATCCCCAGGCGGGCCCGGCCGCGCAGGGCGCGCAGCACGTCCGAGTTGCGGGCCAGGAAGCCGCGGGTCTCGAGGGTCAGGGCGCGGGCGGCGGCCTCGGCCGGGGCGGGATCGGGAAAGCCCAGGGCGCCCAGCATGAGGCCCGCCTCCAGGCGGATGGATCCGGGCAGGTCCAGCCGGCTCACCGCGGGGTCGGCGTTGATGGCGTCCTCGGCGGCCCGGAACGCCCGGTCCAGGGCCTCCGGCGGGTAGCTCAGCCCGAGGGCGCGGAAGGCGGCGTCGAAGCGGCGGCTCCAGTGGATGCCGTCGCCGTCCAGGGTGCCGCCGAAGTCGAACAGCACGGCCTCCCACGCGGGGGCCGTCATGGCACGCGGGCCATCACCCTGCGGGTCTCCGGCTCCGGCCGGGCGGCGGCCTCCTCCAGCAGCAGCTCCTGGATCAGCCGATCGGAGGTGCTGCGCTGGGCCCAGGTCATGGCCAGCGCGTACAGGTTGAGCAGCAGCACGTTGGCCCACAGGTACCACGCCGGGCGGTGCACCAGGATGGCGCCGGTGAGCAGCAGCAGGTGGGCGTTGGGGCCGAGGTGGTTCCACCAGCGCACCATGCGGCGCTGGTGCCGGGCGTAGGCCGCGGCGAACCTCTCCGACACCGGCCGGGTCCGGAACTGGGCCCGGACGGCCCGCAGCAGCGGCTGGTAGGTGGGCGTGGTCCACACCTGGCGCTGGGCGTAGTGGCGGTACAGCGCCAGCATCATCCGCGGGCCGAGGCCGGGAGCCCGCGCCCGGCCGATGCGCTGCGCGCGCGCCAGCGCCTCGGGGGCGTCGCCGTCGGTGGCCTCGCGCTTCTTGGCGATGCGGATGTACTCGCCGCGGTAGAAGTCGTACAGCGCGCTCTGCAGGGAGTGGGACGCGGTCGCGGCCACCGCCAGCACCGCGTACCCCCACTGCCCGGTGCGCTGCACCAGCCCCACCGCCAGCGCCGCGTACACCGCCAGGTACATCAGCATGCTGCACACGCCGTCCACGATCCGCCCCAGGCGCGAGGGCTCCTGCTGCATCCGGGCCAGCTGGCCGTCGGCCGCGTCCAGGATCTCGGCGAGCCACAGCAGCGCCACCGCCGCCAGCAGCGCCGGCAGGCGGGGGCCGAACAGGAAGAAGATGGAGGCCGTGCCCAGCAGCATGCCGGCCACGCTGACCTGGTTGGGGGTGATGCCCAGGGGCAGGAACAGGGCGGTGAACACCACCGCCACCGGGCGGAAGAAGAACCGGTCCAGGTTCTCCTCGATCTCCCAGGCCTTGAACACCTGGCGCGCCTCCAGCTCCGCCCGCAGGCCCCTGAGGCTCACTCGACCTCCTTGCCCAGCCCCGGCGCGGCGGACAGCACCGGCAGCCGGCGCACCCCGAGCGCGGCCATGATGCCCAGGCCCGCGGCGATCCACAGAATCTCGCGCAGCCGCGAGGCCACCCCGATGTACAGGCCCAGCGAGGGATCCACGTCCAGCCACTTCAGGCACAGGAAGAAGCTGCCCTCCTTCACCCCCAGCTCGTAGGGCACGAAGAAGGTGACCGCCTGCATCAGCGAACTCACCGAGTGCGCGAAGAAGGCGCGCAGCGGGTGGAGCCAGCGGCCCACGTTGGCCAGCATCACCGCCACTTCCATGGCCCAGATGGCGCGGCCCAGGAAGTCGGCGCTGAGGGCCAGCCAGAAGCTGCCCCGGCGCTTGCGGTAGAAGCTGGTCACGCTGGCGTCGTAGCGCACCAGGCGCTCGTGCCAGGCGGCCAGCCGCTCCGGCGGGATGCGCACCAGCCGCTGCCAGCCCAGGACCCGCAGCACCCGCTGCACCAGCCCGCCCCGGTGAGCGGTGAGCAGCGCCACCGCCAGCCCCGCGCACACCAGCGCCCCGCCGGCCAGCGCGAACACCCGGGTGGGGGTGAGGTCCAGCAACCAGAAGCCCAGCACGAACGCGGTCACGAAGATCCCCAGGTGGGAGAGCACGTGCAGCGCGTTGTAGGCGATCACCGAGCACACCGAGCGGTGCCTGCCCAGGCGGCGGGAGAGCAGCATCATCTTGAGCGGCTCGCCGCCCAGGGCGATGAACGGGGTCATGTAGTTGAGCGAGAAGCCGGCGATGGACACCAGGAACAGGTAGCCGAAGGTCAGCTCGCGCCGCGACTGCGGGTCCAGCACCAGCCACCACGCGAAGCAGAACAGCAGGTAGGAGATCGCGGTGGGCACCAGCACCAGCAGGAACCGGGGCCCCTGGCTGACCAGCGAGTCCACCAGCGAGGTCAGGCCGAACTGCCGCAGCAGCAGCAGGAACAGGCCCGCCCCCAGGGCCAGGAACAGCAGCTCCCAGCGCTTCACGCGGGCACCCGCTGCGGCTCGGCCGGCCGCACCGTGCAGCCCTCGGCGGCCGAGCGGTAGCACGCCTCGAGCGTCCGCTGGGAGGCCACCGCCTCCTCCCAGCCGTCGCGGGCGTAGTCCCGGCGCCGCACCCGGGCGGCGAACTCGCGGAACAGCGGGACGAACCACTCCGCGTGGGAGGAATTGGCGGACATCCCGGCGTCGAACTTCAGCTCCCGCTCGGTCCCGTCCCGCGCCAGCACGATGCGGTCGTCCAGGACCCGGATCTCGCCCTGGGAGCCCACCAGCCGCTGGGTGATCTCGCGCAGCGGGGAGGCCCAGGTGAAGCCCAGCCGGGCCACCGCGGCCGGGTACTCGAAGATCACGCTGGCGGTGTCTTCCACCGGGTAGGCGTCCGGGCGCAGGCGCTGCAGCCGGGCGGTCACCGCCACCGGGTCGCCCAGCAGCGAGCGCAGCTGGTAGACCACGTGGGCGCCGTGGTCCATCAGGATCCCGCCGCCGCCCACCGCCGGGTCGGTGCGCCAGGCGGGGGACCAGGCGGAGTTGCCCGGGTTGGCCTCCCGGCGCCACACGGTCCACTCCACCAGGCGCAGCCCGCCGATCTCGCCGGCCCGCACCGCCTCGGCCACCGCGCGCCACGGCGGCGCGTGGTGGTACTGGTGGCCGGGCAGGAACACCAGGGGGGCGCCGCGCACCAGGCGGTCCAGCTCCTGCGCCTCCCGGGAGGAGCGGCACAGCGGCTTCTCGCAGAAGATGTGCGCCCGCCGCGCGACCGCCTCCCGCAGCAGCGCCGCGTGGGAGTCGGGCGGGGTACAGATGTCCACGAAGTCGGGCTTCTCGGCCGCCCACAGAGCCGGGGCCGAGGGGTAGGTGCGGATCTCGGGCCACCGGCTCCGGACGGCCTCCAGGTTGGCGGAGGCCAGGTCGCAGCAGGAGGTGATCCGCATCTCCGTGGCCAGCGCCGGGTCGGAGTTCAGAGCCTGCAAATGCCCGCGCTGGGCGATATTGCCGGCCCCGAAGAGCGCGCCTTGGATCAAACGTGCCTCGCTAGGGATGGTTCGGAACCCGAGTCGGACGAGTCCACGGCCGGGCGGGCCGCTCAGGGACTTCGTCCAGGAGTTGCCCGCGGGAAGGATAGCCTTGTCACCCTCCGTTCAACAACCCGAAATGCGGGGAACACCCGGGCCCGGGCGCACTTGCCGGGGCCCTCCAGGGCGTGTCACAATGCCCGCCCGTAACCCCCGTTGCCACACCTGCTACGGATTCGGAGGCCCAGGTGTTCAGGAGGCTGGCAGCAGTGGCACTGGCGCTGGCGCTGGCCGGGACGGCCCGCGCGCAGGCCCCCTACGACGGCGACATGGCCCGCGGCCTGGCCGAGGTCCTGAGCGCCGATTCCCTGGACGGCCGCCGGACCGGCCAGCCCGGAGGCACCCGGGCCGAGGCCTGGGCCGCCGCCCGCTTCCAGGAGTGGGGCGTGCGCCCCGGGGTGGGCGACAGCAGCTACTTCCAGCCCTTCGAGTTCCTCTCCACCCAGCTCTCCGGCGTGCCCGAACTCACCTTCCCGGACGCCCCGCCGGGCGAAATCCGCTATGCCTTCGGCGCCGATTTCGTGGCTCCCCTGTGCGTGGGCTCCGGCACGGCCGAGGCCGAGGTGGTGTTCGTGGGCTACGGCATCAGCGCCCCGGAGAAGGGCCACGACGACTACGCCGGGGTGGACGTGCGCGATCGCATCGTGCTCTTCCAGCGCGGCGCGCCCCGGGGCGCCCGCTGGGAGGAGGAGCGGGCCAACGGCTGGAAGGTGCGCGCGGCGCGGGCGCACGGCGCCAAGGGAGCCCTCATGTTCGAGGGCGACCGGCCGGTGTTCGGCACCGTCCAGGAGCGCTACTACGTGCCCGACATGCCCTCGCTGTGGGTGGGGCTGCGGGTGGTGCGCGACCTGCTCACCGGCTCCGGGCACTCGCTGAGCGAGCTGCGCGCGGCCATGGACCAGGGCCGGAACGTCTCCTTCCCGCTCGGCCGGCACGTGCGCATCAAGGTCGAGAGCCAGGCCCAGCCGCACAGCCTCGGGCGCAACGTGGTGGGGCGCGTCCCGGGCACCGACTCCGGGCTGCGGCACGAGTGCGTGGTGGTGGGGGCCCACCTGGACCACATGGGCCGCGACGCGCTGGGCCGGGTGTACCCCGGGGCGGACGACAACGCCTCCGGCGCGGCCACCGTCCTGGAGCTGTCCCGCGCGGTGGCCCGCGGCGCGTGGCGGCCGCGGCGCACCGTCTACTTCGCGCTGTTCGGGTGCGAGGAGCAGGGGCTGCAGGGGTCCACCTGGTTCGCGGAGCACCCGCCCGCCGAGAGCATCGCGGTGATGCTCAACCTGGACATGGTGGGGGTGGGCGACCCGGTGCCCAACATCGGCGGGGTGGACCGCTACCCCGAGCTGGTGCACCTGGCGCGGGGCTGCCTGCCGGACTCCCTGCGCGGCCGCGCCGGCGCCTGGGGCACCGGGCAGGACAGCGACCACTGGCCCTTCTCCGACCGCGGCATCCCCTCGCTGTTCACCGCCTCGGCCGGCGAGCACCCCGACTACCACCAGCCGGAAGACCGCGCCTGGAAGCTCCGGGCGGACGTGCTGGAGGCGGTGGGCCGCTTCGAGCTGCGGGTGCTGCACGCGGTGGCGGACACCTCGCTCTTCCGCGTGGACGGGCGGCGCCTGGCCCGGCTGGCCGCCCGGATCGGCCGGCCGGTGGCGCGGGTGCGCCTGGAGGACGGCCGGCACGGCCTGCGCGAAGCCGCCGCGCGCGGCGCGGGCGTGGTGCTGCTGTCGCTGCCGGCGGCCGAGCCGCTCCAGACGGCCACCCGGGTGGCGCAGCTGGAGCGCGAGTTCGCGCCGGACACCTCCACCTTCCAGGTGGCCCACACCGCGGACGAGCTGGACGACCTCGCCCGTCACGGCCGGGTCGCCGTGGTGCTGGAGTCGCGGGTGGGCTCCTTCGACCTCTCCGACACGCTGCTGCTGGGCTTCCTGCAACGCATGGGGGTGCGGGCGGTGCAGCCGGATGCCGCGCCCACTCCCGCCGAGGCCCGGCGGATCGCGGGCCAGGGGCTGCTGCTGGACCAGTCGGAGCTGCGCTCCCCCGAGGGGGTGGACGTGCCGTGCCTGTACCCGGGCCGCCTGCCGCACGGCGCGGCGGGCGGGTTCGTGTTCCTGTCGCCCGACGAGCTGCGCCCCGGGGAGACGCACGCCGGCTGCCTGCTGACCGAGGAGGGCTGGCGCACCGCCCAGCGGCTGTTCAAGCGGCGGTGGACCCGCGAACAGGTGGAGGACGGCATGGGTCTGAACTTCGTCCGGTTCTGGAAGGGGGCCCGGTGATGCGGCCCGCGATGTGGGTGCCCCCCGCGGCGCTCGCGGCGGGGGCGCTGGCAGCTCTGGCCGTGATGGCTGCGGCCGCGGCGAACCCCGGGCCGGCGCGGGCCGCGGCGCCCCCTCCGGCGCCCGCCGCGGCCGCGCCCGACACGCTCCAGTTCCACGCCCGCTCGGCGCTCACCGACACGCTGCTGGACCGGCTCGTCGGGGTGTGGCAGGGCAGCCCGCCGGGCGACCCGGCCACCGTGGACCGGCTGGTGGGCCAGTGGAAGTACGAGCACACGCTGCTCATGCTGCAGAGCCGCGTGGCCACCGGGGCGCGCAAGGACTTCGAGATGGTGGGCTTCGTCACCCGGGACGCGGGCGGCCGCTACCGGATGTCCTACGCCGACGCCTCGGGGATGGTGCTGTACCTGGAAGGCCGGGAGGAGGGCCTGGCGCTGGTGCTGAGCGGCTCCGGGCCCGAGTCCCAGGTGCGGTTGCGCTACGATCTGTCGAGGCGCGGCCGCCTGCTGCTGACCCGCGAAGAGGCCCCGGCCCCCGGGGGCGAGTTCCGGAAGGTGCTCCAATTCGACTACGTGCGCGGCCGGCTGCACGGCCGGTGAGCGCGGAGGGGAACGACACCATGAAGCGCGCATCCGCCTGGTGGGTACTCTGGCCGACATGGATCCTGGGGTGCGCCGCGTGCGCGGCGGGGGCCTTGGCCGCCCCGGCGGGTGCGGGGCTCGGAGCCACGGCCGGAGCCGCCGCCGAGGCGCCCGCCTGGGCGCGGGCCGGGGAGCCCATCCGCGGGGGCCGCTACCCGGCGCTCTCGCCGGACGGCCGGACGCTGGTGTTCGGCTACGTGGGGGACCTGTGGAGCGTGCCGGTGGAGGGGGGCGTGGCGCGGCGGCTGACGGCGAACGCGGCCTACGAGCGCTCGGCGGTGTGGTCGCCGGACGGGAAGTGGCTGGCGTTTGCGAGCAACCGGCGTGGGAACTACGACGTGTACGTGATGCCGGCGGAGGGGGGTCTTCCGCGGCAGCTGACGTGGCACTCGGCGGACGACATTCCGTGCTGCTTCACCCCCGACGGGCAG
>DATKKS010000192.1:0-2117 GCA_035542815.1 Saccharimonadales bacterium (SeqCode)
ACGCCCCGCGGGTCGCTCACCCCCAGCGCCTGGCGGCCCTGGATCTCGATGGCGTGCACGTCCCCCAGCGGCTCGCGCAGGCGCACCGCGTAGCCGCGCTGCTCCAGCGCCGCCCGCACCGAGTCCGGCACGCCCGGGGCGCGCTCGAAGTCCACCGGGTCGGCGTCCTTCGAGGGCGGCGGCCACTGGTGGTGGAAGCGCGGCGCGGCCACCGCCTCCGCCAGCGGCATCCCGAAGTCCACCCGGTTCACGATGACCTGGAACACCGTGGTGAAGATGGTGGGGCCGCCCGGCGTGCCCAGCACCAGCCACAGCGCGCCGTCCCGGAAGACGAACGTGGGCGACATCGAGGACAGCATCCGCTTGCCCGGCCCGATGGCGTTGGCCTCGCCGCCGGTGACGCCGTACAGGTTGGGCGTGCCCGGCTTGGCGGAGAAGTCGTCCATCTCGTTGTTGAGCAGGAAGCCCGCCCCGCGCACCACGACGCCCGAGCCGAACCCGTCGTTGAGCGTGGTGGTGTTGGCCACCGCGTTGCCCCACCGGTCCACCACCGAGAAATGGGTGGTCTCCTCGCTCTCGGTCTCGATCCGGCCGCAGCGCACCTCCGCGGGCGGGGTCCTCCGTTGCAGCGAGATGTCCGCCGCGCGCGCGGCCGCGTAGGCCTTGGAGACCAGCGCCGCGACCGGCGCGTTCACCACGTCCGGATCGCCCAGGTACTCGGCCCGGTCGGCGAACACGCGCTTTTCCATCTCGGCCACCAGGTGGACGTAGCCGGCGGAGTTGTGCCCCAGCTCGGCGGGGTGGAGGGGCTCCAGCATGTTGAGCAGCTGCAGCAGCGCCACCCCGCCCGAGGAGGGCGGCGGCATCGAAACCACCCGGCAGCCGCGATAGCTGCCCTGCAGCGGCTCGCGTAGCCGCGCCCCGTAGGCGGCCAGGTCCTCGCGCGTGATCAGCCCGCCGCCGCGCCGCATTTCCTCCACGATCAGCCGGGCGGTCTCGCCCAGGTAGAAATCGTCCCTGCCCTCGGCGGCGATGCGGCGGAGCGTGGCAGCCAGTTCCCTCTGAACGAAGCGCTCGCCGGGGGCGCCGCGGAAGTACTCGCGGAAGTTGTTGCGGTGCTCGGCGGCGAAACGCGCCGCGGCCCAGGGGCTCAGGCGCCAGCCCTGCTCCGCCAGCCGGATGGCCGGCTCCAGGAGTCGGGGCCAGGGAATCGTCCCGAACTTCTGGTGGGCGAGCCACATCCCGGCGACCGTGCCGGGCACGCCGGCGGCCCGGTGGGTGTCGAGGCTCAGGCCGGGGATCACGTCGCCCGTCGGGTCCAGGTACATGTCCCGGGAGGCGGCGGCCGGGGCGGTCTCGCGGTAGTCAACGGCCACCTCGCCGGAGTCGGTGTGGACCAGCATGAAGCCGCCGCCGCCGAGGTTGCCGGCGCTGGGGAAGGTCACCGCCAGCGCGAACTGCACCGCGATGGCCGCGTCCACCGCGTTGCCCCCCTGGCGCAGCACCTGCGCGCCGACCTCCGAGGCCAGGGACTCGGGCGCCACCACCACGCCCCGCTCGAGCGCCGCGGCGCGCGGGCCCGCCGCCGCCTGCGCGACGCCGAGCGCGAGCGCCACGGCGCACCCCAGGAAGATCGCGGCCCACTTCTTCATGACGAGACCCTCTCCCGGGCTAGCCGGACAGCGCCCCGGCGCACGAGGAGCCCGCCCCGGCGGTGCAGCCGAAGCAATGGCGGGCGGTGCGCACGCGGCGCCGCAGGTCGCCGGAGGCCAGCAGGGCGGCCAGCGTGTCGGGCGCGCCGTGGTCCACCGGCAGGTTCAGCATCTGGTTGAAGTCGCAGTCATAGACCGTCCCGTCCCAGCCCACCGAGATGTAGGTGCGGCACATCACCGAGGCCACCGCAGCGGGGTTGAACGAGCTCACCAGCAGCTCCAGGTAGCCCTGCAGGTTGCCGGAGCGCACCAGGAACTCCAGGAAGCGGCTGATGGGCATGTTGGTGATGGTGTACAGGTGGTCGAAGACGACGCCGTGGCGCTCCTGCAGCTCCCGCCGGTAGTCGCGCTCCAGGGACGCCTGGCTCCCCGGCAGGAATGCGCCCACCGGGTTGTGCACCAGGT
>DATKKS010000193.1:0-20253 GCA_035542815.1 Saccharimonadales bacterium (SeqCode)
GATTTCGAGGCCCTGTCCGCCTACCTGGACGGGGAGCTGGACGCGGCTCGCCGCGCGGAGGTCGAGGCCTACCTGGAGGCCCACCCGGAGGCGCGGGCGGAGCTGGAGTGCGTGCGCGAGCGCGAGCGGCGCCTCGCAGAGGGCGCGCCGGGCGCGGATGGCAGCCCGGAGGGCGGGCGCGGGCGCGCGGATCTCGACGTGGACGAACTCACCCGGCGGGTGTGGGAGGAGGTGGACCGCCACCGGGAGCGCTCGCTCGGACGCGGCTTCTGGGGCGGGCGCGGGTTCCCCGGCCGGCCCGCGGTGTGGATCCCGCTGGCGGCCGCCGCCGCGCTGCTGCTGGTGTTCCGGAGCCTGCCGGAGCGGCCCCGGGAGGCGGTCGCGCCGCGGCGCGCATGGATGGCCAAAGAGAGGAACGCCGCAGCGGCACCCTCCGCGGTGGTGGCCGAGAGTGCCCGGGTGGCGGTGCCGCACGCGGCCGGCGCCCTGCGCGCCCCGTCTCCCGCCCCCGCGGCGCCGCCGCGGCTCCTCGCCGCGAGGAAGGCCACCCTCCCCCGCGCCGCCGCTCCCGAGCCGCCTGCGACACCCGCGATGGCGCAGGAGCAGCGCGCTGAGCGCACGCGGCTCGCCGGAACAGCGGCGCCGGTCCGCGAGCCGGGGCCAGCTGCCGCTCCGAGTCCGGCTCCCGCCCCGGCCGCAGCCGCGAATCAGGCCCCGGCCGGGGGCAAGGCCCTCGCCCGGGGCATGGCGAGTGTCGCCGAGAGCGCGCAGGGCGTCGCCGGGCATGCCGCCGCGAAGCCGGAGGCCGGGGAGGCCCAGCGCGGCGGCAGTGAGGAGCGCCAGGTGGAGAGCCTGATCCAACCCCGAGGCTCCACGTCGAGGTTCCCCCCCGGGACCATGAGGGATATGACGCTCTGGATGGTCACAGGCCAGGGCCCGGGCGCGAGCGCCCGGCTCACCCCGGAACAGCGGGACAGCGTGATCGCCACGGTGGAGCGCTGGCGGAACCAGGTCCGGGCGGATTCCTCGGGGGGCTGGCGGTTCTGGCGCGGGGAACTGCCGCAGCTGGGCTGGGCGCTCACCGAGCGCTACGAGCGCGACCACCGTCGCGAGGACTGCGCCGCCGCTCGGGCCGCCTTCGATTCCGCGAGCTTCCCTTCGGACTCCCCGGTTGCACGCTTCATCGCCGACTGCCGCGCGCGCCTCGGGGACTGCGCCCCCGACTCCAGCCGCTGACCTGCACCCGCTGCCCTCCGCCCGCCCCGCTTGCATCGCCGCCGCCCTGCCCCTACCCTAGCGCGCATGGCTATCCAGCTCTCCCACATCGGCGTGGCGGTGCGCGACATGGAGGACGCCGTGCAGCGCTGGCTGGCGCTGGGCGCGCGCAAGACCGGCGAGGAGGTGCTGGAGTCCATGCAGCTGCACCTGGTCTTCCTGGACCTGGGGGGCACGGCGGTGGAACTCATCGCCTCGCGCGCGCCCGACACCCCCGTCGCCCGCTTCCTGGAGCGGCGCGGGCCGGGGCTCCACCACCTCTCCATCCAGGTACCCGACCTCGAATCGGCGCTGCGCGAGGCGGAGGCCCGCGGCCTGCGGCTGATTGACCGCACCCCGCGGGACGGCGCGCACCACATGCAGGTGGCGTTCCTGCACCCCGACAGCGCCGCCGGGGTGCTGGTGGAGTACTGCCAGCCGCGCCCCGAGCGGAGCGCGGGCAGCTAGGCCGGCGGGACTTCGAGCCGGAACGATGCGAAAACGCCGCCTCCCGCACGGGAGGCGGCGTTTCACGTTGTCGGGCGCCGTGGGGCCCGCGGCTCCGGAGCTATGCGGAGCGGCGGCGCAGCATCAGCCCCGCGGCGGCCAGGCCCAGGCCCAGCAGCAGCACCGGGCGCGGCTCGGGGATGGTGCCTGCGTCGGCGCGGATGTAGCCCTCGCCGGTCGGCCAGGGAGCGCCCGTGACATCGAGCGCGCGCTCGCGGATCAGGATGCTCAGGTTGTGCGAGCCCGCCCCCAGAGTCACCCAGCCGTGGCTGTAGTCAGGCATGCTCCAGGCCACGTCGGGGTCGGCCGTGAAGCTGGCAGCGGTCTTGGGCACCGAGGGGGTGGACAGGATCAGCGAGGCGCCGTCGTACAGATCGAAGGCGTCGCCCACGACGAACGCGTCCGTGAGCTTGATGGTGAACAGGTCCGGGGCCGTGACCTGGAACCCGTCAGCCGGGTCGTACACACCGTCGGTGTTCCAGAGGAACGGCTGCCAGCCGGAGCCGAGCGTCAGGGGGACCGCGGAGGCGCCGGCGGTGCCGAGAGCGGTGAGGGCTGCCACGGCCAGCAGGATCGTCGCGACACGCTTCATGAGTACGGCCTCCTATCGAGGGTGGATCTCGCCCCGCTGCTCGGCGCGAGCGCGCGATCGGGGGGCAGCCAGAAGAGCCACGATTTTCGAGAACGCAGTATATGCTATCGAGCGCATAATTGTCAATTCATGCATCGGACGGTCGGCCCTCAACCCCCAGCCGCCCTGGCCGCAGGCCCCGCCCGGAGCCCGGAACCCCTTGCCGGCCAAGCAAGAACGCCGCCTCCCCCGCGGGGAGACGGCGTCTTGTCCTGCGCGGCGGGCCCGAGGCCCGCGGCAGCCGGGCTATGCGGCGCGGCGGCGCAGCGCCAGCGCCCCGCCGGCCAGGCCGAGGCCCAGCAGCACCAGCGACCGTGGCTCGGGGATCACGCCACCGCGGTCGGCGCGGATGGCGCCGGTGCCGACCGGCCAGGGGGCGCCCGTGGCATCGAGCGCGCGCTCGCGGATGATGATGCTCAGGCTGTGGCTGCCCGCGCCCAGGGCCACCAAGCCGTGGCTGTAATCAGGGAGGCCCCACGCCGCGTCCGGGTCGCCCGTGAGGTTGGCCGCGGTCTTGGGCACCGACGGCGTGGACAGGACCAGCGAGGCGCCGTCGTAGAGGTCGAAGGCGTCCCCGACCACCAGAATGTCCGTCAGCTTGATGGTGAATACGTCCGGGGCAGTCACCTGGAACCCGTCAGCCGGGTCGTACACACCGTCGGTGTTCCAGTTGAAGTCCTGCCAGCCGCTGCCCAGCGCCAGCGGGATGGCCGAGGCACCCGTTGCGCCGAAGGCGGCGAACGCCACCAAGGCCAGGAGAATCGTCGCGGCACGCTTCATGGTACGGCCTCCTCTCGGGAAAGGACGTCGCCCCACGGTTCGGCGCGCGCGCACGATCTGGGGCAGTGGAAGAAACACCGTCGGAGCCCCCGGCACTGCATCCGGGAGCGGCCACCGTCAGGCACGCGAGGCGATGCACGCTCGGGCCGGACCCGCGGGAGTCCAGCCTGAGCGCCTCGGACCCGTTCGATTTCCGAGACTCAAGTATATAACACTGACTACATAATAGTCAATCTGTGACTGTCGTGGGTCCCAGGGGGAGCCGGATCGCGCCGCCGGGATTGACCCGATAGGGCCGTAATCCATTGCCCCGCAAGCGAAAACGCCGCCTCCCAAAGGGGAGACGGCGTCTCGCGGGGGCGGCGGGCCGGTGCCCGCGCGGAGACCGGGCTACGCGGAGCGGCGGCGCAGCGCCAGCGCGCCGCCGGCCAGGCCCATGCCCAGCAGCAGCAGCGAGTGCGGCTCGGGGATCGTGCCCGCGTCGGCGCGGATGAACGCCCCGCCGCCGGAGATGACCGCGCCGGTGCCATCCAGGGCGCGCTCGCGGATGTTGATGGTGAGGTTGTGGGTGCCCGGGAGCAGCGTCACGTAGCCGTGGCTGTAGAGCGGGCTGGCGTAGGCGGCGTCGGCGTCGTCGTCAATCACGTCCACGCCGGTCTTCGGCACCGAAGGAGTGGACAGCACCAGCGAGCCGCCGTCGTACAGGTCGAAGGCATCCCCGACCACGTACGAGTCGGTCATCTTGATGGTGAACACGTCCGCGGACGTGACCTGGTAGCCGCCGGCGGGGTCGGTCTCACCGGTCGCGTCCCAGTAGAACTTCGTCCAGCCGGTGCCCAGGGTCAGGGGGGCGGCGGCGGACGCGCTGCCGGCGCCGACGGCGGCGAGCGCCACGACGGCGAGCAGCAAGGTCACAACGCGCTTCATGGGGCATCCTCCTGTTGAGATGAACGTCGGAGCCGAGGCCCCGACCGGGTCCCGGCGCCCGAAGACGCCGCCTCCCTCACGGGGGAGGCGGCGCTTCGCGGCGATACGGGATCAGAGCAGCTGAGGCAGATGTGCTACGCGGAGCGGCGGCGAAGAGCCAGCGCCCCACCGGCGAGGCCCATGCCCAGCAGCAGCAGCGAGTGCGGCTCGGGCGTCAGTGTGCCCCCGCGGTCGGCGCGGATGTAGCCGGTGCCGAGGTCGAAGACCACCCCCTGGGCATCCACGGCGCGCTCGCGGATGATGATGCTCAGGTTGTGCGTCCCGGCGCCCAGGGCCACGGAGCCGTGGCTGTAGGCCGGGTCGGCGTAGGCCACGTCCGGGTCGGTGGTGGTGGAGATGCCGGTCTTGGGCACGGACGGCGTGGACAGCACCAGGGAGCCGCCGTCGTACAGATCAAAGGCGTCGCCCTGGAAGAACGCGTCGGTCAGCTTCACCGTGAACACGTCCGGCGCGGTGACCTGGAATCCGTCCGCAGGGTTGGTCACGCCGGTGGCGTCCCAGTCGAATCCCTGCCAGCCGCTGCCCAGCGCCAGGGGGATGGCGGAGGCACCGGAGGCACCGACGGCGGCGAGGGCCACGAGCGCGAGCAGCAAGGTGGCAACACGCTTCATGAGAGGGTTTCCTCCTCGAAGAAGGGGGGTGGGCGCCTGTCCGTCCAGCGCGGGTGCGCAGTTCGGGGGCGGCGGATAGGGCCCGATGAGCGGCACGGCATCGGATCCACGGCGTCAGTTGCGGTCGGGCCTCCGGCGGCGCGCCGAACCTGCGAGACCAGGTGCAGGGACTGCAGCTCCGGGGCGCCCGGGCCATGACCGCAACTGGGACTAAAGTCTACCGATCAAGCCGACCCTAGTCAATACAAAAGTGGCAGAAGAGCGCTTTTGACGTTCCTTGTGCCTCCATTGTTTTGCAATCGGTTACACAGTTATCGAGATGGCGAGATCAGGTCCGCGGCATGAAATCGGACCTCTCACCGGGCGGCGGGCGGGGCCCGGCAGCAGCCGGCTTATCGGATCACCACCAACTTCCTCGCCACCGAGGTGGTCCCCGCCACCAGCCGCGCGAAGTAGATCCCCGGGCGCAGCCTCGATGCATCCAGATCCAGGGTGTAGTCGCCCGCCCGCATCGCCCGGCTCACGAAGAGCTCCATGACCCTGCGTCCGTCCACGTCGTAGAGCGCCATCTCCGCCACGCAAGTGCGGCCCAGGCTGAAGCGCAGCACGGTCCGGCCGCTGAAGGGATTGGGGAGGTTCTGGGCGAACCTCGTGGACGCGGACGTCCCGATCGCGACGGAGGTGGCGTCGGGCTGCCAGTCGATCCGGTATGCGCGATAGCTGTAGTTGCCCGGGGCGAAGGACAGCTCGAACGTCTCCGTTCCCGCCGGGTCCACCTCGGTCACCGCCGGCGCCGCCAGACCCCACCCGATCAGCGTGCTTCCGTCCGCCAGGCGCTGCACGTACCCCATGGCCGAGGCGAACACGTCGGGCGAGCGCCGGTACTGCCACACCATCGTCGCGATGCGGTCCGCCTCGTCCACCATGTACTCGGCGGCGCGCGAGAACGGCGGCACGTGGAAGTTGCCGTTGTCGAACAGGGTCACGTCCCCGTTCGCGATGCGCCGGACCGCGTGCTGGTGGGAGAAGCCGATGGAGTCCCCGACGAACGTGAACTGATTGTGCTTCCCTCCCCAGCGCCACACGATCTCTCCGGTCGCCCGGTCGATCTTGGTGATCTCGTCCATGTGCCGGCAGGAGAGCAGCAGGTTGCCGTCCCAGTCCACCTCCAGCGCGTTCCCGTGGACGTAGTCGATCTGGGCCGCGGTCAAGTCCTCGTGCGTGGCGTCGGTGATCTGGAAATGGTCCCAGCTCCGCCACTGGAAGATCACGTTCTTGTCCTGGTCCAGCTCCTGGACCACCAGGCCGGTCACCTGCGCCTGCGGGTTGCCGCCGGGGACCACCTGGCTCATGTCCACGGTCTCCGGGTCGTAGGACAGCAGCAGCGCGTGGCCGTCGGGCAGCAGCCGCAGCTCGTGCAGGTCGGTGGAGTAGCCGTTCCCGCACTGGAAGCTGTCCACCACCGCGTAGGACGAGTCCAGGGCCATGAACATCCCGCGGGTCGCGTCGTAGTAGGTCAGCAGGCCGTTGGGCTGGAGCTTGAAGTCGAAGCACGGGCCCGGCATCTGGCGGTAGAAGACCGGCGCGCCGGCATCATCCAGCACCAGGAGATACGGCGTGAACGGCCGGGTGAAGCACAGGTTGGCGACGAAGATGCGGCCCGCCGAAGGCGTTCCGGGCAGGTACGTGAACACGTACGGGAAGCTCGCCGGGAGGGTCTCCGGCGCGGCCGCCCCCAGCGGCGCTGCGCCCCCCGGCGCGAACGGAGGCGGGCCCGGTGAGGCCCATTCGCCCTCCAGCTCCGCGAGCACGTCCGGCAGCCCGCCCGGCGCAGGCGCCGGGGCGGCACCCACCTGGAACTCGAAGCTCGAGGTCTCCAGCGCCCCGCCCTCTGCGGTCCTGATCCCGCGCCCGAGGTCCACGCGGACGACCTCGCCCTCGGCGAAGGGCTCGCGGGGCTGGAAGACCAGGGTCCGGCCGTCGTCCGAGAGCACCAGGCGGCCGGGATGGGCTCCGCTGCGCGACCCCACGGCCGAAACGAGCGCCGCGGCGGCCGCCACGCTCGAGGGATCGACACGCGCGCCGGCGCGCACGGCGACCGAGGTCTGCGGCCGGACGTAGCGCGACCCGGGAACGGGGGAACGGTAGACGATTGGGGTCGCCGCGCCGCCACGGGCGGCCGCCACGGCGGCGCCGGACAGACACAGCAACCCGAGGACGGCGCCCCGGGAGGCGCCCGCGAGGCGCCGGCGGAACGACCCGTGGCCCATGGCCTGCCTCCTGCAGCCAGCTCGGTCGCGCGGCCGCGCGCCCCTGGTTTCCCTGCGACGGGCGGCGGCGCACGATTGGACGCGCCGGCTGGGCCGCAAGTTCCGGGCGGCCGGCGAAATCCCGGCCGCGGCGGCCGGGCCGCGCCAGAGACGGCATCGAGAACGCCGGATCAGCGGCGGCCGGCCCGCCCGCCGCATGCGAAAGCGCCGCCCCCCTTGAGGGAGGCGGCGCCTTCTGGATGCGACTGGACTGCGGCTCGGGCTAGACCAGCCGGCGGCGGAGCACCAGGCCCCCGCCCGCCAGGGCCAGGCCCAGGAGCGCCACCGTGCCCGGCTCGGGCACCGCGCCGGCGTCGGCACGGATGAAGCCCCCGCCGCCGGGGATGAGCGCCCCTGTGACATCGAGAGCACGCTCCCGGATGACGATCGAGAAGTTGTGCGAGCCAGCCCCGAGGACCACGGACCCGTGGCTGTAGTCGGTGCCGGCGTAGGCCACGTCGGGGTCGCCGGTGATGATCGCCCCGGTCTTGGGCACCGAGGGCGTGGACAGGACGAGCGAGGCGCCGTCGTACAGATCGAAGGCGTCGCCCACCACGAACGCGTCCGTCAACTTGACGGTGAACACGTCCGGGGAGGTCACCTGGAACCCGGTGGTGGGATCGGTCACCCCGGTCCCGTCCCACAGGAACGGCTGCCAGCCGCTGCCCAGCGCCAGGGGAATCGCATTGGCCTGGGTCGCGCCGGCCGCCGCCAGGGAAAGCACCGCAAGCAGGATCATGGAGACACGCTTCATCTGGGTGGGTCCTCCGTCGGTACGAGTCGTGACCTCTCCGTCCGGCGTGGGGGCGCGTTTCAGGAGGCGGTCGGGGCCCCGAGGGGTCGGCCCGGGCGCTTCGGCCAAGGGTTCTCGCTGCGGCCGGTTGGGGGTGGAAGTGTGGCCAGAGTTTCGGAGAGCCGGCGGGCGGTCGCTCCGCCGGGGACAACAGTTGCGTTGTTTAGCATCCCGGCGGGAGGCGGGTCAACTGAAAATCGCCGCCAAAGCCAACTGAGACGGCCCGCACCGCCGGGGACAATCGAATCTCGAATCGCAGGAGCCGGACCCCGGCCTCACAGCACGTGCAGGATCCGATCGCGCAGGTCCTGCAGCCGGTAGGGCTTCTGGATGAACCCGGCCAGGCCCTCCCCCGCGAAGCGCTGCATGGCGTCCTGCTCGGTGTAGCCGCTGGAGAGGATCACCCGCACCTCCGGGCGGCGCCGCTTCAGCTCCCGGAACGCGCTGAGCCCGTCCATCCGCGGCATGGTCAGGTCGAGCAGCACGCACGCGATGTCGCCGGCCTCCCGCTCGAACACCGACAGCGCCTCCGTGCCGTCCGCGGCCCCCAGCCCCCGGTAGCCCAGGTGCTCCACGAAGTCGAGGCAGATCGAGCGCACCGCCTCCTCGTCGTCCACCACCAGGATGGCGCGGGAGCCCCGGCCCTTGCCCGGGGCCGGCACGGCCGGAACGGGCTCCAGCGCCGGCGGCCGGGCGGTCGCCTCGCTCTCCGGGAACAGCACCCGGATGGTGGTCCCGCGGCCTTCGGCGCTTTCGACCAGGATGGCCCCCTGGTGCCCCCGCACGATCCCCAGCACCGCCGACATGCCCAGCCCGCGGCCGGTGAACTTGGTGGTGAAGAAGGGATCGAAGAAGCGCTGCTGGGTCTCCTCGTTCATCCCGCAGCCGGTGTCGGCCACCTCGATGTAGGCGAACCGGCCGGGCTCGGGCCGCTCTTCCAGCCGGCTCCGGCGCAGGAACTCCTCGTCGCACGGCAGCACCCCGGTGCGGAGCGTGATCCGCCCCGCCTGGTCGGCGAGGGCCTCCGAGGCGTTGGTGATCAGATTCATGATCACCTGCTGCACCTGGCCGGGATCGGCCTCCACGGTGGCCGGCTCGGACGCCAGGGAAAGCTCCAGCGTGACCGTCCGGGCGATGGCGGTCCGGAACAGCTCGGCGTTCTCCCGCACCAGGTCGCTCAGGTCGAAGCGCGAGACCGCGAAGCGGCCCTTGCCGGAGTACGCCAGCATCTGGCGGGTCAGGTCGCCGGCGCGGTGGGTGGCCTGGATGGCGCGCTCGATCGGCTGGTGCGCCTTGGACACCCCCGGCATGCGGAGCAGGGCCAGGTCCAGGTTGCCGACGATGGCCATGAGCAGGTTGTTGAAGTCGTGCGCGATCCCGCCGGCCAGCACTCCCAGGCTCTCGAGCTTCTGCGCGTGCAGCAGGCGGCGCTCCAGCTCCAGGCGCTCCTTCTGCGCGTTCTGGCTCTCGGTGACGTCCTGGAACGAGGCGATGAAGAACCGCACCGAGCGGTCCTGGTTGCGGAAGCAGGACACCGTGAGGTGGGTCGCGATGATGCTGCCGTCCTTGCGCAGGAAGCGCTTGTCCAGCTCGTAGGCCTCGATCTCCCCCGCCAGGACCCGGTTGAACAGCGCCACGTCGGCGGCCAGGTCCTCGCGGTGGGTCATCTGGGCCCAGGTGAGCTGGCGCAGCTCGGCCTCGGTGTAGCCGAACATCTCGCACAGGCGGCGGTTCACGCGCAGCCAGCCCTTGTCCGGCGAGGTGATCGCGATGCCGATGTTGCCCAGCTCGAACTGCGAGCGGAACAGCGCCTCGCTCTCGCGCAGCGCCTCCTCCACCCGCTCCCGCTCGCCCACCGCCCGCTCCAGCCGGTCCTGGGCCACGGCCACGGCCGCGGGGCTCGCCAGCTCCGTGCCGAGGGCTGCCTCGAGCTCCTCCTCCACCGAACGCAAAGAGGGCCCCACCACGAACTCGTCGCAGGCATCCCCGCGCGCGATGAACGCGGTCTGTTCGGCCCAGCAGTTGGTCCCGAACAGCCGCGTGCAGTAGCCGGCCAGCTTGCCGGCCAGCATGCCGCTCCCCCAGCACACCCCGAGTTCCTTCTGGTAGGCGCTCTCCCAGCTGTCGGTCACGCGGAAACGGCACTCCTGCCGCGCCTCGTCCATCGAGACGAGCGTCACCCGGCCCCAGCCGGCCACCGCCGCGAACTCGGCGAAGGCCTGGAAACCCTGGTGGAAGTCCGGGAATCCGGAGATGATCTGCCAGTCGGCCTCGACGCTCTTGCGCCCCTCGCTCTGCAGGGCCAGCCGGAAGCGCTCGGTCCCGACCATGGCGTGCATGGCGGACATCAGCCCCGGGAGGACGTACCCCGTCCGCAGCATCACCACGGGCAGGTCCTGAAGCGTGCAGATGCCCCGCTCGACGTCCCACCCCACGTCCACCCCCGAGACTCGGATCTGGCTGGCTGCGGGGCGCGCGGACCCGTCGGTTCCCATCCTCGGTGACTCCCTCATTCCCCAGCCTGGAGCGAACCCGGCGGCCGGGACCGGCCCGGGGCGGAGCGGCTGCGCCCCGGCCCGCGTCCCGGACCCGGCGGCGCCGACGGCCTGTGGGCCGCGCGCCAGGCGGTGTCAGGTGTGTATATCACAGGGGGCGGTACGGAAGCACTCACGGATCGCGCGGGGCTCGGCCGCGGCGCCGGCTCAGGCCTCCCCGAACACGCCGTACAGGGCGTCCGGGGTGAGGGCGTCGGGGAAGCGCGGGCGCAGCGCCCGCCGGGCCGCGTCGCACAGGTGGCAGGCGTCGGCGTAGCCGTCGCCGTGGGCCAGGCCGTGGCTGCGCACCAGCTCCGCCGGGCCGCCCCGGAGCAGCGGCCCCACCACCGGGTGCGCGTCGGCGTCGTAGGCGCCGCAGATGCGGCGGAGGGAATCCCGGAACAGATTGCCCGCCGAGATCCCCTGGCACACGTGGACGTTCCCCAGCGGATCCACGTGCACGCGGCCCGGCTCGCGCAGGTCCTCGTGCGGGCATTCGGTGAATGTGTCCCACGGACGCTGCGGGGCCTCGGCGGCGAGCTTCTCGGCGGCCCGGCCGCGGAACATCACCGCGGACTGCCCGATCGGCAGCTGGCCGGAGGCGGGCGCCACCCCCGGCGCCTCCGGCCGGGCCACCCGGATCACCCCCACCGGGATGCCCAGCGCGCGCGCGGCGGCCTCCGCGTGCGCCGGCGCGCCGCCGGCGCGGTCGTTGCCGTGGAAGGTGTCGCAGCTCACGGAGAAGTCCTGCACCAGCCCGGCGAACGGCGCCAGGCACTCGCGGGCGTCCTCCTCGCTGGTGGCCCAGTAGGCGTTGGAGACGATCCCCACCCGGAACCCGAGCCGGGCCGCCTCCCGCACCCCCACCAGCAGCGCGGTGTAGAACAGGAAGGGCTCGCCGCCCTCGAAGTAGATCCACTCCACCGTGCCCAGCTCGCGGGCCTGCGCCAGGATCGCGCGCACCCGGGCCAGGGTCATGGTGGCCTCCTGGCGCGGGCTGCCCCACACGAAGCAGTGGTCGCACTCGTAATTGCACTGGCAGGTGAGCAGCAGGTGGATCCCAGTGAGGGTCATGGACGTCCCGCGCGGAGTGGAGCGAGGGCCGGCTCCAACCCCCAAGGCGGCCGAGGTGGCCGGCTGCCGCCGCCGGCGCCCGGCCTCAGTACGACCGGAATAGGTTGCCCCACTCGCTCTTCATCACCTGCGCCACGCGGCCCCGGCCGATGAACGGATACCAGTAGCCGTCGTGGTAGGCGCGCGAAGCGATGAACGACCAGGGCACCAGCGGCGTGCGCAGCAGGAAGTTCTCCAGGGGCTTCAGCGGCCCCCAGTAAATGAGCTTCTGGCCCCACGAGGCGAAGGTGTTCTCGTCCTTGCGGAAGCCGTAGTTCACGTTGGAGATGTCCTCGCCCACCACCTCGATCTCCTGCGGGCGGCCCACCCCCAGCCCGGCCTCGTGGGCCAGGCGGATGTACTTCAGCTCCATCGGGTCGAAGCCCATCATCTTGGCGGCGATGGCGTCGATGGCCACGCAGTCGCGGCTGGCCAGGATGTAGTTCTTGATGTGCGGGCGCATCGCCCGCGGCCCGGGGCCGTCCCCGGCGATGGTGCCGTCCATGACCGCGAAGATGCCCGGGTGGATCTCCTTCTGGATGCGCAGCAGGTCCACCAGCGTCTCGTGGATCACGCTGTGGGTCCAGTGCCGGTTCAGGTTCAGCAGGCCGCCGAAGGCGTTCTTCATCGCCCCGGTGGTGCCGGTGAACACGTGGGTCTTGGTGGTGGGCAGGTGGATCACGTTCTTCCCCAGCAGCATCTCGGGGACCTCGATGCCCTTGGGGTACACCTTGTCCAGCACCAGGAGCGGGCACTTGGGCTGGTACTTGATCCACTTGGTGGGCGGCTCGTTGAGGTACACGATGGGCACGCCGAAGCGGTCCAGCACCGGCTGCAGCTTGTTGTTGACCGCGCCCACGCGGCAGTCCACCACCACGGTCTTGTTCTGGGCCGTCACCAGCCGCCGCGGGTCCCACCCGTCCGCCACCAGCTTGCTGATGACGCCGTCCAGCTGCCACGGGGTGGTGGAGCAGGCCGGGTAGTACACGTGCCAGGAGATGTTGATCCGGAGGCAGGTCTCGTGCTCCTTGCGGATCTCCTCCGAGTACCCGGCCATGTCCATGAGCCGCCCGTAGTCCTGGACCACCTGGGCGGGCGTCGTCTTCAGCACAGCGACTTTCGAGCGCACCACGGGTTCTCTCCTGTTGCGGCCGGGGCGGACGCGGCGCAGCGCCGCGGGAAAGGGTAAGAGCCGGCAGCCCGGGCCGGGCCGGCGGCCCCGCCCGACGATCATCATACTTGGAAACGGCGCCCCGCGTCAGGGGCGCGCCGCGGCCGGGCGCCTTGCCGTCCGCCCGTGCGGAGTCGGCGCCCGCGGGCGCATCGCCCTGCACCCCTACGCCATCGGGGCGACGCCCTCCTTCAGCACCGAGCGCGCGATCACCAGGCGCTGGATCTCGGAGGTGCCCTCGTAGATCTCCATCACCCGGGCATCCCGGTAGAACCGCTCCACCAGGTACTCGCGGACGTAGCCGTACCCGCCGTGCACCTGGATCGCCCGGTGGGTCACGAACGTGGCGGCCTCCGAGGCGTACAGCTTGGCCATCGCCGCCTGCCGCGAGAACGGCAGCCCCTCGCCGCGCAGCCAGGCGGCGTGGTAGGTCAGCCAGCGCGCGGCCTCCAGCCGCCGGGCCATGTCCGCGATCATCCACTGGATCGCCTCGAGATCGCTGATCGGCGACCCGAAGGCCTGCCGCACCTTGGAGTAGCGCACCGCGCGCTCGAAGGCCGCCTGGGCCACCCCCAGCGCCTGCGCCCCGACCCCGATCCGGCCTCCGTCCAGGGCGGTCATGGCGATCTTGAAGCCATCGCCCTCGGCCCCCAGGAGGCTGTCCGCCGGCACCCGGCAGTCCTCCAGCGTAAGCGCCAGGGTGTCGGAGGCCCGCAGGCCCATCTTGTCTTCCTTCTTGCCCAGCACCAGCCCGGGCGCGTCCCGCTCCACCAGGAAGGCCGACACCCCGTGGCTGCGCTTGGCGCGGTCGGTGCAGGCCAGCACCGTGAACAGGCCGGCCCGCGCGCCGTTGGTGACCCAGTTCTTGGCGCCGTTGAGCACGTAGTGGTCGCCGTCGCGCACCGCCACGGTGGCCAGGTGGGAGGCGTCCGAGCCGGCGTCCGGCTCGCTCAGGCAGAAGGCCCCCAGCATGCCCTTGGCCATGGGCGGCAGGTAGCGGCGCTTCTGCTCGTCGGTGCCGAAGGTCACGATGGGCCACGTGCCCACCGAGTTGTGCACCGCCACGCAGATGGCCAGCGAGGCCGACACGTGCGCCATCTCCTCGATCACCAGCGCGGTGGACACCGGGTCGTAGGGGTTGCCGCCGTACTCCTCGGGGATGGCCAGGCCCATGAAGCCCAGCTCGGCCAGCTGCGCCATCACCGCGTCGGGGATGCCCCCCGCCTGCTCCCAGCACTCGCACGCCGGCCCCCACTCCTTGTGGGCCAGCTCGCGCACGAAGCTGCGGATCTCGAGCTGTTCGTCCGTGAGGTCGAAGTTCATGCGGCCCCCTCGAACTGCTTCAGCACGTTCAGCGCGATCACCATCTTCTGGATCTCGGACGTGCCTTCGTAGATCTCGCACACCTTGGCGTCCCGGTAGAAGCGCTCCACCTTGTAGTCCGCCAGGTACCCGTAGCCCCCGTGGATCTGCACCGCGCAGTCGGCACAGTGGGTGGCGGTCTCCGAGGCGTACAGCTTGGCGACGGAGGACTCCAGCGCGTGGGGCCGCCCCTGGTCCTTGAGGCACGCCGCCCGGAAGGTGAGCAGGCGCGCGGCCTCGGTCTGGGTGGCCATGTCCGCCAGCATGTCCTGCACCGCGGCGAACTCCCCGATGGGCTTGCCGAACTGCACCCGCTCGTTGGCGTAGCGCTGGGCCGCCTCCAGCGAGGCCTGCGCGATGCCCACCGCCTGCGCGGCGATGCCAATGCGCCCGCCGGCCAGGGTGTCCAGCGCGATCTTGTAGCCCTGGCCCTCCTGGCCCAGCAGGTTGGCGGCCGGCACGCGGCAGTCCACGAACGCGATCTCGCGCGTGTCCGAGGCGTGCAGCCCCATCTTGCGCTCCTTCGCGCCCTTCTGCACTCCCGGCCGGTCGGCCTCGATCAGGAACGCGCTGATCCCGCGCGTGCCCTTGGACCGGTCGGTGACGGTGTAGGCCAGCAGCAGCGAGGCGGGCCCGGCGTTGGTCACGAACAGCTTGGTGCCGTTCAGGACGTAGTCGTTCCCGTCCCGCGCCGCGACGGTCTCCAGGTTGGCGGCGTTGGAGCCGGCGTTGGGCTCGGTCAGGCAGTAGGCCCCCAGCATCTCGCCCCGCGCCGCCGGCACCAGGAAGCGCCGCTTCTGCTCGTCGTTGGCGAACGTCATCACCGGGTAGCACAGCAGCGAGTTGTTCACCGAGACAATCACCGCGTGCGAAGCGCACACCCGCGCCAGCTCCTCGATGGCCACGGCGTAGGCCACGTAGTCCAGGCCCGCCCCGCCCAGCTCCTCGGGCACGATCATGCCGAGCAGGCCCAGCTCGGCCATCTTCTTCACGGTCTCTTCGGGGAACCGGTGCTCGGCGTCGATGGCGTCGGCGATGGGTGCGATCTCGGTCTCGGCGAACTCGTGCACCATGGAGCGCACTGCCAACTGCTCACTGGTGAGATGAAAGTCCATGTCCTGTGTGGGACGGCGGGCTGCCCGCAGCGCGGGCGGCCCGCCGCGCGGCCCCCGCTATCCGGCCTGGCTGTAGTCGTAGAATCCCCGGCCGGATTTCCGGCCGAGGTAGCCGGCCTGCACCATCTTGATCAGCAGAGGGCAGGGCCGGTACTTCGGATCCCCCAGTCCCTGGTGCAGCACGCGCAGGATGTTGAGGGTGACGTCGAGCCCGATGAAGTCCGCCAGCTGCAGCGGCCCCATCGGGTGGTTCATGCCCAGCTTCATCACCGTGTCGATGGCGTCGCGGTCGGCCACGCCCTCCATCACGGCGAAGCAGGCCTCGTTGATCATGGGCATCAGCACCCGGTTGGCCACGAAGCCGGGGTAGTCGTGCACCAGCACTGGCGTCTTGCCCAGATCCCGGGCCAGCGCGGCGGTGGCCTCGTAGGTGGCGTCGCTGGTCTGCAGGCCCCGGATCACCTCCACCAGCTTCATCATCGGCACCGGGTTCATGAAGTGCATCCCGATCACCTGGGCCGGGCGGCCGGTGGCGGCGGCCAGCTCGGTGATGGGGATGGCCGAGGTGTTGGTGGCCAGCACCGCGTGCGGCGGCGCGAGCCGGTCCAGCTCCGGGAACACCTGCCGCTTGACCGCGTGGTCCTCGAACACCGCCTCGATCACCCAGTCCGCCTGCTTCACCGCGTCCAGCGAGGTGCCGGCCTGGATGCGGCCCAGCGCCGCCTCCTTGTCGGCCGGGGTCAGGGCCTCCTTCTTGATGAGCCGGTCCATGGAGCCGGCGATGGTCTTGAGCGCCCGGTCCAGGGCCGGCTGCTGGGAATCCACCAGCCGCACCTGGTAGGAGCTCTGCGCCAGCACCTGGGCGATCCCGTTGCCCATGGTGCCCGCGCCCACCACCGCCACGGTGCGGACCGCCCGGCCGGCGGCCTCCACCGGAGCGTAGCGCGCGTTCATGTTCACATTCATACGGCCTCCACCGCCAGGGCCACGGCCCCGCCGCCGCCCAGGCACAACGTCGCCATCCCGCGCTTCGCCCGGCGGTCCGCCATCGCGTGCAGCAGCGTCACCAGGATGCGGGCCCCGCTCGCGCCGATGGGGTGCCCGATGGCGATCGCGCCGCCCCACACGTTCACCCGCGCCCAGTCCCAGCCCAGCTCCCGGCCGTCGGCCAGGGACTGCGACGCGAATGCCTCGTTGGCCTCGATCAGGTCGTAGTCACCGATCTTGGCGCCGGTCTTCTCCAGCAGCGACTTCACCGCCACCACCGGCGCGTAGAACAGCCGCTTGGGCTCCACGTGCCCCGAGGCGTAGCCGGTCACGCGCGCCAGCGGCTTCAGGCCCTTCGCCCGGGCGCGGTCCTCGCTCATCAGCACCAGCGCGGCCGCGCCGTCGTTCAGGGTGGAGGCGTTCCCCGCGGTGACCACCCCGCTGGGGTCGAACGCCGGCTTGAGCTTCGCCAGGCTCTCGAGGGTGGTGTCGGCCCGCACGCCCTCGTCGGCCGCCACCTTCAGCGGCTCGCCCTTCTTCTGCGGCAGCACCACCGGGACGATCTCGGCGGCGAACTTGCCCTCCGCCTGCGCCTGGGCCGCCTTCTTCTGGCTCTCGAAGGCGAACTGGTCCAGCTCCGCCCGGGTGAGCTTGGAGTTGGCCGCGGTGAACTCCGCCAGGTTGCCCATGTGGCAGTGGTTGTAGGCGCAGGTGAGGCCGTCGGACACCAGCGCGTCGAGCACCTCGCCATTGCCGTAGCGGTAGCCGCTGCGGCCCTTGGGCAGCAGGTACGGGGCGTTGGACATGCTCTCGGTGCCGCCCGCCACCACCGCCTCGGCGTCCCCGGCCCGGATGGCCTGGGCCGCCAGCATCACCGCCTTGAGCCCCGAGCCGCACACCTTGTTCACGGTGAAGGCGTTGGTGCTGTCGGGCATGCCCGCGGCCAGCGCCGCCTGCCGGGCGGGATTCTGCCCCAGGCCGGCCTGCACCACGTTGCCCATGATGACCTCGTCCACCTGCCCGCCCTCGACCCCGGCGCGCTTCAGGGCCTCCTGGATGGCGATGCCCCCGAGCCGGGGCGCGGAGAGGGACGCCAGCCCACCCATGAATCGGCCCACCGGCGTCCGGGTGGCCGATACGATCCACACGTTCTTCATGTCCCTTCCCCCATTGCGACGGTGCCGGCCCGGGCGACGGCCGCCCGGGCAAGAACTCCTTCAGGACCTCCCGCGCGATCACGATCCGCTGGATCTCGCTGGTCCCCTCGCCGATTTCCATGAGCTTGGCGTCGCGGTACATCCGCTCCACCGGGTACTCACGCATGTAGCCGATGCCGCCGTGCACCTGGATGGCGCGGTCGGCGCACCAGGTCGCGGCCTCCGAGGCGTACAGCTTGGCCATGGCCGAGTGCTTGCTGTAGGGCAGGCCGGCGTCCTTGCGCCGGGCGGCCTCGTACACCAGGTGCCGGGAGGCCTCGATCCGCACCGCCATGTCCGCCAGCATGAACTGGATCCCCTCGAACTCGCAGATGGGCTTCCCGAACTGCCGGCGCTGCTGGGAGTAGCGCACCGCGTGCTCGTAGGCGCCCTGGGCGATGCCCAGCGACAGCGCCCCGATCGAGATGCGCCCGCCGGCCAGGGTCTTGAGGAACTGCTTGAAGCCCTCGCCCTCCTGGCCCAGCAGGTTCTCGCGCGGCACGAAGCAGTCCTCGAAGACGAGCTCCACGGTGTCCGAACTCCGCAGGCCCATCTTGTTCTCCTTCTTCCCCACCCGGAAGCCCGGCGCGCCCTTCTCCACGATGAACGCGCAGATGCCGCGGGTGCCGGCCTCGCGGTTCACCCGCGCGGTGAACACGCACACGTCGGCCACCGAGCCGTTGGTGATGTAGATCTTGGTGCCGTTCACCATCCAGCCGCCGTCCACCGCCCGGGCGAAGGTCTGGGTGCCGCCGGCGTCGCTGCCGGCGTTGGGCTCGGTCAGCCCGAAGCAGGCCAGCGACTCGCCCGAGAGCAGCCGCGGCAGGTGCTTCCGCTTCTGCGCCTCGGTCCCGTAGTCGTAGATCGGGCCGCAGCCCAGCGACACGTGGGCGGCGTAGGTGATGCCGGTGGAGGCGCACACCCGGCCGATCTCCTCCACCGCGATGATGTAGGAGAGCACGTCCAGGCCCGCGCCCCCGTACTCCTCCGGGTACGGCAGCCCCAGGAAGCCCAGCTCCGCCATCTGGCGGATGCTGTCCCAGGGGAACTCGCCGGACTCGTCGCGCGCGGCGGCGGTGGGCCGGACCACCTCCTCCGCGAACTGGCGGACCGTGGCCCGCACCTGCAGGTGCTCTTCGGAAAGCTCGGCCAGCGGCGGGGCCAGCGTGGATGCGTCTGCCATGGGCGCTCCGTCAGGCGGGACCGTTGCCGGCCGCGTCAGAGGGTCATCTCCGGGACGTCGCCGCGCACGATCAGCTCGGCCTCGGTGGCCTTGCGGATCTCCTCCACGCTCACGCCGGGGGCCCGCTCCAGCAGCTGCAGGCCCTCGGGGGTGACGTCCATCACGGCCAGTTCGGTGATCACGCGGTGCACGCACCGCTTGCCGGTCAGGGGCAGGGTGCACTTGCGGAGGACCTTCGAGGCCCCCTCCTTCGACGTGTGCTGCATCATCACCACCACCCGGCGGGTGCCGGCCACCAGGTCCATGGCCCCGCCCATCCCCTTGACCATCTTGCCCGGGATCATCCAGTTGGCCAGGTTGCCCTCCTGGTCCACCTCCATGCCGCCGAGGATGGTGAGGTCCATGTGCCCGCCGCGGATCATGGCGAACGAGTCGGCGCTGGAGAAGAACGACGCCCCCGGCAGCACCGTGATGGTCTGCTTGCCGGCGTTGATCAGGTCGGGGTCCTCCCCGCCCGCCTCCGGGAACGGTCCCACCCCCAGGATGCCGTTCTCGCTCTGCAGCACGATGTGCATGCCGGGCGGGACGTGGTTGGCGACCTGGGTGGGCATGCCGATCCCCAGGTTCACGAAGTAGCCGTCCCGGAGTTCCTTAGCGGCCCGCAGGACGATTCGTTCTTTGCTCGATACGCTTTTCATAGCGGGCACCCCGGAACAGGAAGTCCACATAGATGCACGGCGTGTCCACCCGGTCCGGGTCGATCTGGCCGGCCGGAACCAGCTCCTCGGCCTCGGCCAGAGTGACGTCGGCCGCGGCGGCCATCATCGGGTTGAAGTTGCGCGCCGACTGGCGGTAGACGAGGTTGCCGAGCGCGTCGCCCTGCCACGCCTTGACCAGCGCGAAGTCCGCGTGCAGCGGCATCTCCAGCAAGTACTCGCGGCCGCCCAGCACCCGCACCTCCTTGCCGGCGGCGACCATGGTGCCCACCCCGGTGGGGGTGTAGAAGCCGCCGATGCCCGCGCCCCCCGCGCGCACCCGCTCGGCGAACGTGCCCTGCGGGACGAACTCCAGCTCCAGCTCGCCCTCCAGGTACTGCCGCTCGAACTCGGCGTTCTCGCCCACGTAGCTGGAGATCATCTTGCGGACCTGGCGGGTGCGCAGCAGCACGCCCAGGCCGAAGTCGTCCACGCCGGCGTTGTTGCTGATCACGGTGAGGTCCTTCCAGCCGCCCTCGCGCACCGCCGCGATGAGGTTCTCCGGGATCCCGCACAGCCCGAAGCCGCCGGCCATCACCGTGGCCCCGGAGCGGAACCCGGCCTTCTCCAGCGCCTCGGCGGCGTCCTTTACGATCTGACAGGCCAAACGCTGCCCCCCTTCGCGGCCCGCCTACGCGGGGATGTGCTCCCCGGCCCAGCCGCGGATGTACGCAACGATCTCGCCGGTGGGCGTGCCCGGCCCGAACAGCCGGCCCACCCCCTGCCGGGCCAGCGCCGCCATGTCCTCCTCCGGGATGATCCCGCCCCCGGTGAGCAGCATGTGCCCCGCGCCCCGCTCCTCCAGCAGCTGCCGCACCTTCGGGAACAGGGTCATGTGCGCCCCGGACAGCACCGACAGGGCCACCACGTCCACGTCCTCCTGCACCGCCGCCTCCGCGATCATCTCGGGGGTCTGGTGCAGGCCCGTGTAGATCACCTCCATGCCGGCGTCGCGCAGCGACGCC
>DATKKS010000194.1:0-5254 GCA_035542815.1 Saccharimonadales bacterium (SeqCode)
CCCGCGGGTGCGTTGGAATGTCGTGTCCGTCGAAACTCACGGAACCCGGGTCGGCGCGGC
Organism: Saccharimonadales bacterium (SeqCode); assembly: GCA_035542815.1. GTDB lineage: Bacteria > Eisenbacteria > RBG-16-71-46 > RBG-16-71-46 > JACRLI01 > JACRLI01. Next base: position 61 of record DATKKS010000194.1, read on the forward strand.
CGGCCGGCCCGTGTACCGGGCCGCCCGCACCTGGCTCAACCCCAGCGCCTCCAGCTCCCGGGCCGCGCGGTCCTGCTCCGCCACCACCCGGCGGTGACACAGCGCCAGCATCCGGGCCGCGGCGTCCGCCCAGCGCCGGGCCTCGGGCCCGGCCGCTCCCCCCGCCCGCAGGGCCCACACGTGCCCCGCGCACTCCGCCCCGGCCAGCGCCGCGGCATCCAGGTCCATGCGCCGCAGCGCCGACCTCAGGCGCAGCGCGGACTCCAGCAGCGCCCGGGCCGGGCGGCCGGCGGCGTCAGGCAACCCCACCCGTGCCCTTCGATCCCGTCTGCTTCTGGGACTCCAGGTACAGCCGCCGCAGGCGCAGGGCCTCCTCCGGGGGGATCTGCCGCAGGACCTTGCCGGTCCCCGGGTCCATCACCTCGAGGATGGCCTCGTGCAGCTGCCGGTCGATGTTGATGCTCACGCGGGTGCCCACCGAGGGCGTCGCCGCCGCCGGGGCGGCCGGCGCGCCGCTCGACTCCGCGAGGGCCAGCGGCTGGCGGACCTCGGCCAGCTGCTTCGCTCCGAGGTCCTGCGGGCCCGCCCCCGCCGGCCCGGAGGCCGGCTGGGCGGGCTCCCAGGCCGACGCCTCGGGGAGGTTGCTCTGGACCGGATCGATCGCACTCATAACCGCACCTTCGTCCTTATGCTCCGGCCTAGCCGCTGCTCGTCCAGGTGCTCGCGAGATAGGTCAGGAGCTGCTGCTGTTGCGAGAGCTGATAGGCCAGCGTCTGCAACTGCGAGAACTCGTCCACGAGCTGGGCCCGCCGGGCGTCCAAGCGCGCCTGCAGCTCGGTCTTTCGGTCGTTCAGGGTGGAGCTCAGGTCGCTCAGCGACTGCTGCTCCACGGTGAGCCCGCCGTTGGTTCCGTCGAAGTTGTCCACCACCGAGTAGAGCCGGCCGGCCACGCCCTGGTCCCCGCCGAACACCGCCACCACCTGCGCCGGATTGGCGTTCAGGGCCGCGGTCAGCTTGCTGTTGTCGCTCACCGAGAGGGTGCCGTCCTTGCCCACGTCGATGCCCAGGTCGGCCAGCATCGAGGGGGCCCCGGCGGGCCGCCCGGCCACCGGGCCGGAGACGATGTCGCGCAGGTCGGACAGCAGGTACTCGAACGTGGAGTTGCCCGCGAGCGGTTGGCGCGTCGTGCCGTCGTCGGACACCGCGCTCTGGTTCCGGACGTAGGTCACCAGGTCGTTGTACTTGCTGATGAAGTCGTTCACCACCTTGCTGGCGGTGTCGGTGTCGGCGGTGAGGGTCAGGGTCACCGGGTCGGCACTCTTGGCCAGCAGGTTGATCGTCACCCCCGACAGCGCGTCGGTCACCTCGTTGGTGCTGGAGGACAGGCTGATGCCGTCCAGAGTGTAGGCCGCGTCCGTGGGCTCCTGCAGCGTGGCCGCCGCGTAGGAGCCGGCGCTGGAGGTGCCGGCGATCCCCAGCTGCGCGGCCAGGCCGCCCTGCGCGTCCGCCACGCTGGAGATCAGGTTGGCCACGCCGGTGGTGGCCGACTGGAGAATCAGCTTCTTGGTGCCCGCGCCCGCGTCGGTGGTCACCACCGAGGCGCTCACGTTGGCGCCCAGGCCGTTCACCGCCGCGGCGATGTTGGCCAGGACCGCGCCGTTCGTGTCGCCCGTCCCCACCGTCACCGTGATCGGGACGGCGCTGGCGGTGCCCACCTGGACGTTGAAGGTGTAGGTGCCGGGCGCGAAGTCCGTGCCGTCCTGCTGGAATCCGGAGCTGCCCAGCACGTGCGCCTGGGCCAGCGAGGAAACCGTAACCTGGTGGGTGCCGCGGGCCGCCGTGGCGTCCGCGCTGGCGGTCACCACCTGGGAGTTGGCGGAGGACACGTGGAACGCCAGCAGCGGCGAGAGCGTGCCCACCCCCCGGAGCGCGTCCAGGGCGGTGTGCAGCGCCGAGAGCTTCGTGCCCAGATCGCTCATGATGCCCTGGGTGATGGTCAGCTGCGACTGCTTTGCCTCCACCTGGGTCAGCGGACCGCTGTCCAGTTGGATGAGCTGATCGATGAGCGCCTGGTAGGTGCTGTTGAGCTGGCTGACGCTGCTGGTGGTGGTGCTCATCCTCTACTCCGCTACTCCCATGCTCCGCTACTCCGCACGCCGCGGCGGGACGGTCACGCCGCCGCGGAAAGCCCCGCGGCTGCGGCCGCGGAGCGCTGCGAGTCCATGGCCTGCTTCCAGGCGTCCCGCAGGCACGACAGGATGCGCTCCGGCTGCTCGAAACGGTTCTCGCGAACCTCGCGCAGCGCGTAGTCGTACAGAACCAGGAAGTTGCCGGCCACCTGCTGGTCGAAGTCCAGCGCGGAAATCAGCTCGGTCAACACGTCCCGCACCAGGGCCCGGTCCCGCTGACGGCAGCCTTTCAGACCGAGGTCGAAGGCCGCCAGGACCAGTTCCTGAGGGGTCTTGCTGAGCAGATCGTGCTCGACGTAACGGCGGCTGCCGGGATCCAGGTTCGATGCCACAGGCGCCCTCTCCTAGCGGGCGGATCCGGCGGTCCCGGCGGGGGCCTCACGGCCCCCGCCGGGTGCACGGATGAATTGCGGGGTCATCGACCCCGGGTTCGGCCTCGGACTACCGGAACAGGGCCAGCAGACTCTGCGAGTTCACGTTGGCCTGAGCCAGCACCGACGTCGCCGTCTGCTGCAGGATCTGGTCGCGAACCACGTACATCTGCTCCTGCGCCACGTCGGCGTCCATGATTCGGCTGTAGGCCGCCTGCGTGTTGGTCTGGGCCACCGCGATCACGTCCTCCTTGACGGTGAACCGGTTGGCCAGCGAACCGACCGTGGTCAGACCGCTGGTCACCGTCCCGAGCGCGGAGGTGACCTCCTGCAGGTAGGTGGCGTAGTTGGCGCTGTTGATCACGCTGCCGTCGGTGAGCGCAGCCATGTTCGTCATGGCCAGCGCGGTGGCCGAGTAGTTGGCCGACGTGAACGCCGTCTGGCTGCTCTCGCCGGTCTGGAACGTGAACGTCACGGCCGAGTTGAGCAGCGACACACCGTTGAACGACGTGTCACTGGCGATGCTGTTGATTTCGGAGGTCAGCTGGACCAGCTGGGCCGAAATCGCCTGCCGCTCGCTCGTACCGATGGAGTCCGACGCCGCCTTGAGGATCTTGGCCGACATGTCGGACAGCACGTCCTTCAGCTTCTCGAGCCCACCCTCGGCCACGCCGATCAGGTTCTGCGCCTCACCCAGGTTCTGCGTGATCTGGCTGAGGTTGCGGCTCCGGATGTCCAACTTGGTGGCGATGGTCAGACCCGCGGGGTCGTCGCCGGCCTCGTTGATCTGCTTGCCCGTCGCCAGCCGGAGCTGGTGCGTCGCCAGGTCGCGGCTCACACCCTGCAGCGCCTGCAGAATGTTCAGGCTCTGGATGTTCGACCGAATCCTGGAGATGTCCGAATACGCCATGTGGAGGTGACTCCTTGTGGTGCTCCGCCCTCCCTGGCGAAGCGGGTGTCCGTACCCGAGGGTCTCGCAAGATCCCTCTGCGTTCGGCGCCTCCGCCCTCCGGCCGGAGCCGGCGGGATGGGGGTCTTCCGATTGCTCCTGTTTTCGGCACGCCGGCCGGAAACTTTAGCCCCAAGGTACCGGGATATTTGCTGCCACGGGCAGGGCTTGGCGAGGCGGCGCCGCGCCGGCCCCGGGCCGCGCGAGGAGCCCCGATCAGGCCGCCCGGGGCGCAGCGAGGCCGGGGTCCAGGGCCAGGGCCTGGGCGAACACCCGCTCCGCCTCCTCCGGCCGCCCGGCCTCCAGCAGCGCCAGGGCGTGCTGGGACAGGAAGTGCGGGTTCGCCTCCTGGCCGGGCGCCAGGCGCCCGAACAGCTCCAGGCTCTCCTCCAGGCACCGGGCTTCCCGCAGCCCCACCGCCAGCAGGAACGCGGCCGAGGCGTCGCCCGGGTCCTCCCGGTGCAGCTCCCGCAGCAGCGGCAGCGTCTCCTGGGCCCGGCCCTGGCGCACCCGCGCGCAGGCCACGATCTGGCGCAGCTCGCGCGGCGCGCCCCTCGCGTCCAGCGCGGCCAGCTCGGCGTCCCGGCCCTGCTCCTCGAGCTGCTGGGCCAGCCGCAGTGTGCATTGCCAGGCGTTCTCCCGCGCGCAGGTGAGATCTGGGCGGAGGGCCAGCGCGCGGTCGTAGGCCAGCAGCGCCTCGCCGTAGCGGCCCTCCTGGTACAGCGCGTTGCCCAGGTTGTAGCGCACCAGCGCCGCCCCGGGCTGCAGCTCCGCGGCCCGCAGGTATTCCCGCCCGGCCTCCGCGAAACGCCCCAGGTGATACAGGCAGTTGCCGTAGTCCAGCCGCACCGCCCCCTCGTCCAGGACCTCCTCGCAGCTCATCCCGCCGCCGGAGCCCAGCAGCCGCTCCAGCAGCTCGGCGGCCTCGGCGTGGCGGCCCTCAGCGTAGGCGATCCCGGCTCGCAGATAGGTGATGAGCGCGCTCCGCGGGCGCATCGCCTCGGCCTCGTCCAGGTGCTCCCGGGCCCGCGTCCGGTCGCCCTCCGCCAGGGCCGACTGCGCCAGCTTCACGTGGGCCATGCACAGGGCCTCAGGCGGCAGCGAGCAGCCCTTCAGGCACGCCCGCAGCGGGGCCGCCGCGTCCGCCGGCCGGCCCAGGGCGAACAGCGTCACCCCCAGGTGGAACAGCAGGAACCGGTCCCCGGGCCGCTCCGCCAGCTCCCGCTGCAGGAGGCTCAGGTTCCGCTCCTGCTTGGCGCGCAGGGCGTCGGGGTCCAGCCCGTAGCCGGCGTGCAGGATGCGGATGTTGCTGCGCGCCACGCGCGCCTCGGCCCGCAGCAGCGAGGGCAGCACCTGTTCGTGCACCCGGCCCTCGAAGGCCACCCCCGGCAGCTTGCGGAACAGCCGGCAGTAGCGATGGGAGACGCCCGAGACCGCCTCGCCTGGGCGCAGGCGGTTGGCGATGGCCACCTCGGCCGCGTCCCAGCCCCCGCCCTGCAGCAGCCCGCGCAGCTCCCCCACCGAGCCCGGGTCCAGCTCCTCGTCGGCGTCCAGCACCAGCACCCACGGCCCGCGCGCCTCGGCCAGCGCCCGGTTGCGCGGCGCGGAGAAATCGTCGCTCCACGCGCACTCCAGCACCCGCGCCCCGCGCGCCTGCGCCAGGGCCACCGTGCCGTCGCGGGAGC
>DATKKS010000195.1:0-2947 GCA_035542815.1 Saccharimonadales bacterium (SeqCode)
AGCGCCCCCAGCTGCCCCAGCAGCTGCGCCCGGGCGGCCACCGCCTGCGCCTGCCCCTGCGGATCGCCCGCCGCCTGCGCGGCGCGCGCCTGCGACTCCAGGTGCCGGCCGCGGGCGATGGGGTCGTCGAGATCGGTGTCGAGGGCCGCGCACAGCGCGAACAGGCGCGTCCGCTCCCGGGCCCCGGGTGCGGCGCGCGCGGCCTGCTCCAGGAGCGCGACCGCGCCGGCGAGCCGCCCCTGCCGGCGGTCGGCTTCCGCCAGCGCCGCCAGCGTGCGCGACGCGCCGGTCGAGTCCTGGTGCGCCCGCCACAGCGGCAGCGCCGCGCGCAGCACGATCCGCGCGCGGGGCACGTCGCGCCCCAGCTCCACCTGGCCGATGCGCAGCAAGGCGGCGGCTTCGACCGAGTCCAGGCCGCCGGCGTGCGCCAAAGTGTAGGCCCGCTTGAGATGCGCGAGGGCGGCTGCGGGGGAACTCGCGAGCAGCTGGCTGCCGCGGCTGAGTTCCTCCCGGGATGGGGCGGCGCGGTCCGCGGCCGCGGCGCACGGGGCGCCCGGAACGGCCGCGGCGAGGAGCAGTGCGGCGCAGGCCCGGGCGGCTTGCCTTCGCGGGGTGCCGAAGAGCATGGCCCGCATTATAGAGGGCGCCCGGGGTCTGCGCCAGCGGCGCCGGGCCGGCGGGGTCGGGCCTTCAGCGGCAGGGCCGCCGATCGGCCTTTCCGGGGCTGCGGCGCGGCCGAATGACCGCACCGGGCGGCCTCTGGGAGCATCCGAAGGACTGACCCCCGTGGCGCGTTTGGGGCCCCTCATTCACCGCGCCACCCGCCGCTCAGGCCGCCGCCCGCGCAGGCCGCCCAACCACAGGAGCGAGACTCCATGAAGCCACGCCATCTGGGCCCGCCGGTCCTGGTCCTCCTCGCCCTCTCGCTAAACTCCTGCGGGAGCAGCAGCAGCGGGAACAACACCCCACCCGGCACCGACCAACTGGCTTCCGCCGTGCTGAACCAGGGTGACTCGTACCACTACACCTTCAAGTTCGCCGGCACGGACAACTACTACTGCAGCATCCACACCACCTGCCTGGGCCTCCGCGGCACCGTGGTGGTGGTGCCGGCCACGGTCACCCTCCAGCCGGCCACTCACCAGCTGGCCATCGCGCAGCAGGCCGGCGGGAGCTGCTACACGCTGACCGTGCCGCTGGACTCGGTGCACGTGGGGGAGACGGTGGCCTGGACCAACTCCAGCCCCGCGCAGCACACCGTGACCACCGTACCCACCGGGGGCGGCGGGGGCGGCGGCTACGCGCCGGGCCAGCTTGCCGCTCCTCGGACGTCCGCGGCGCTTTCCCCCCGGCGGGGCTCGCAGCGCGGCTAGTAGCCCCGGACGCGGTCCGGTGGTGGCCCGGTGAAGCCGCGGCACGGGTACAGGTAGAAGCGCCGCCGCAGCACGCCGCTCGAAGGCTCCACCACGTCCACGGCGCGCGCCGGGTCCCAGGTCCGGAACAGCGAGCGGACCGGCGCGCCGGCCGGAATTTCGTAGCGCGTCACCCACACCGCGTTGCCGCCCAGCGGCGGCGCCGCGGACGGCCAGAAATCGTACTGGTGGTGGCGCCGCCCGAGCGGCGGGCAGTAGGTCATGGCGTGGTCGGGGGCGTAGAAGGACAGCTCGGCGGGAATGGCGTAGTCGTCCACGGTGGCGGTCACCGTGGGGCCCTCCACGGACAGGGATTCGCGCAGCGCGTACGCGGCCAGCCCCAGCTGGCGCCACCCGTGCAGGCGGTGGGTGGGGTCGTGGGAGGGGTCGCGGAAGCGCAGCCCGGCGCGCCATAGCAGCGGCGTGCCGGTCAGCGCTGCGGTGACCAGCAGCGCCGTGGTCAGGCACAGCGGCACGGTCAACGGCATGCGCCCGCGCGCCCGCCACGCGCGGTCCTGGCGCAGCGCCCAGGCGGCCGCGACCGCCAGCGTGGCCGCCGAGGTCCAGTTGGCCTCCGAGCGCCCCGCCCACGCCAGCGTGGCCACATAGACGAACAGCGGCCAGGTGGCCAGCGCCAGCAGCCGGCCGCGCGCGGAGCCGCGGAGCGCCTCCCGCGTCTCGCCCGCGATGGCCCACAGCCCGGCGGCCAGGTAGAAGGGCGTGAACACCGCGAACTGCCCCGCCACGTAGTACAACACCCCGGACCACCCGACCCCGCGCCAGCTCGGCTGCGCCAGGTGCACCAGCGCGGCCGCGTGCCGCACTCCCACCCAGTCGTGGCCCGCATTCCAGATCGCGTACGGGGACACCACCACGGCGGCCACCGCCGCGGCGGCCCACGGCCACGGCCCCGCGAACGCCCGGCGCGTCTCGGGCGTCCACAGCAGCCACGCCAACGCGAGGATCCCGAGCCACAGGAACGTGTGGTGGGTGAGCCCGCCCAGACCCAGCCACAGGCCCAGCGCCAGCCAGGAGCGGGCGGTCCCGCCCGAGTCGCGCAGCTCCCACAGCGTCAGCACGACCAGCGTCCAGAGCAGCATCTGCGGGACGTAGTAGGTCATCAGGAACGCGTTGACCTGGCCCAGCGGGGTGAGCGCCATGGCCAGCACCGCGAGCAGCGACGCGCGGCGGGAGCCGCCCAGGCGGCGCACCAGCGTGGCCACCAGCAGCAGCGTCAGGCCGTCCACGAAGGCCGCCCCGCCGCGCACCCCCAGCTCGGTCGCGCCGAACAGCAGGGTGAAGAGCCGGATCACCCACGCCACCGCGGGGCCCTGGTCGTAGTAGCCGAAGGCCGGGTGGCGCGACCACTCCCAGAAGTAGGCCTCGTCGGGCGCCAGGATGAAGACCCCCGAGAGGATCAGCCCGAGGCGCGCGGCCACCAGCAGCGCGATCGCCCCCCCCACGGCGCGGCCCGGGCCGCGGGGCTCGCCGCCGCCGGGAAGGGAGGCGTCGGGCGTGGAAATGTCGAAGATCCG
>DATKKS010000196.1:0-23374 GCA_035542815.1 Saccharimonadales bacterium (SeqCode)
GTGGGGAAGTTCTCCTCGGGGCTGCGGCTCACGGCAGCAGCACGACCTTCCGCGCCACCACCCCGTCCGCCGTCGCCAGCCGCACGAAGTAGACCCCGCTCTGGGCCGGCGCCCCGCCGTCGCCGTTCTTCGCGGAGCCCACGATGTCGCCGTGCTCGTTGATGGACAGCGCCGACGTGCAGCCCCCGTCCACGCTGTCGACCCGCCGGGCCTGCCCGCCCGCATAGAAGAGCGCCGTGGAGCCGGGCCCGATCCCGTCCACCGCCAGCCGGTCGGAGTTGTTGATGCCGTTCAGGGTCATGCCGTCGTAGGGACTGCCGACGGCCGGGTCCACCAGGAGGTAGGCCAATTGGGCATTGGAAGCCGTGGGGAGAAGGGCGATGGCGATCGCGGCGCAAAGGAGCGGGCGGGTTCTCACGATGGCCTCCCACGCGGCACGGACGTGAAGCTACTTTGGCGGCCCTCGGTGAGAATCTGGAGCATCATTGTCGCCCCGGGCCGGGGGCCTGTCAACCGCGCGCGGCGAGCCCGGCGCCCGGGGCCGGGCGACCCCCCTCCTAGCCCAAACCGGGCCACTTGTCCTAATCTCGCCCGGTCGGGCGGGAGCCCCGGAGGCAGGAGGATCCGCATGCAGCCGGAGTGGATCGAGGAGATCGAACGGGAGATCGAGCGGTTGCGCCGCCAGTACGCCGCGCTGGCGCGCGAGGCGCCGGGCATGCGCGAAGTGGCCGCCCGATGGGCGGCCGAGGCGGCCGGCCTGCGCTGGGTGGTGCCGCTGGAGGAGGTGGTCGAGCCCGACATTGACGTGGAGATCAGCGGCGAGGTGCTCATCGTCCGCGCCAGCCGGACCTGGCCCGACCCCGCGGTCCTGGTGGGCATTCTCCCGGTGCCGCGCGGGTTCGACTCCGAGCACCCGGTGATCCGGTTCGTCGAGCAGACGCTGGAAGTCCGGATCCGGCGCGTGGCCCGCCGGGGGGCGCGATGAAGAACCCCTACCAGGTCCTCGGCGTGCCGACCTCGGCCACCCCCGAGGAAATCAAGAAGGCCTACCGCGCCCTGGCGCTGAAGTTCCATCCGGACCGGAACCCCGGGAACAAGGCCGCCGAAGAGAAGTTCAAGGAGCTGGCCGCGGCCTACGAGGTGCTCTCCGATCCCGAGAAGAGGCGCGAGTTCGACGACGTCGCGGCGGGCCGGGTGCCCTCCGGGGCCGGGTCCCGCAGGCCTTCCGGGCCGGGCGGGCGCGGGCCCGCCGGACCGGATGTCGAGGCCATGTCCATGGACGAGATCCTCCGCCGCTTCGGCGGGGTCTTCGGCGGCGAGTTCGGGGAGAGCCTCCACCGCTCGCGCGGCGCGGCCCATCCCGGGTACGACGCCGAGGTGGAGCTCGAAGTGGAGTTCGGCACCGCGGCGCTCGGCGGCAAGGTGGCGGTGTCGCTGTCCGGCGCGGTCGCCTGCCCGCGCTGTGGCGGGAGTGGGGCGCTGGGGGAGCATCCCGAATGTCCGGCGTGCCACGGGAGCGGGCGGGCCACTTCGCAGTCCCGGGAGGAGGGGCAGTTCTTCACCGTCACCCGCCCCTGCCCGGCGTGTCACGGCACCGGCGTGGATCGGGCCAAGGAGTGCCCCGAGTGCCGCGGGCAGGGCAGCCTCGAGAGGACGCGCACGGTCCACATCTCCGTGCCGGAAGGAACCGAGGATGGGACGGTCCTCCGCCTCGCAGGGCTCGGGGGAGCCGGATCCCGGGGCGGCACCCCGGGGGATCTGCTGGTTCACGTGCGGGTGCGGCCCGACCCGGTCTTCCGCCGCCAGGGAAACGACATCCACTCCGAGGTGCCGGTGCCCGTGGCCACCGCCGCGCTGGGCGGCAAGGCGCCGATGCAGACCCTGCGCGGGCGGATCAACCTCGCCGTCCCCCCCGGGACCTCCTCGGGCGCGCAGCTCCGGCTGCGGGGCCAGGGCGTGCGCGGGGGCGATCACGTCGCGCACGTCATGGTCACCGTGCCCGGGAAGCCGACTCCCAAGCAGAAGGAGCTGTTCGAGGAGCTGCGGAAGAGCGGGGCGTGAGGCGGGCCGTGGCCCGGCGCCGGGCCGGCCCCCTACACCACCGCCACCTTCACGCAGTGGATCGGCGGCAGAGACTTATACAGACAGCTCCACTTCTCCCCGCCCTCCCGGCCGATCCACAGCTGGCCGGTGGTGGTTCCGAAGTACACCGCCGGGGTCGGGGTGTCGTCCACGTCCATCGCGTCGCGCTGGACGGTGAAGAAGGTCTCGCGCTTGGGCAGACCTTCGGTCAGCGGCTGCCACGAGTCGCCGCCGTTCTCGGTGCGCCAGATCGCCGGGGCGGCCCCGGGGCAGGTGCGCGTGCCCGGCTCCAGGGGCATGACGTACGCGGTGTCGGGATTGTGCGGGTGCACCACGATCGGGAAGCCGAAGTCCGAGGGCAGCCCGTCGGTGATCGAGCGCCAGGTGCGGCCGTGGTCGTCGCTCCGCAGCACCCCGATCCCCGGCCGGTCGGGCCAGCCGCCATGATTCTGCATGTACAGCCGGCCGGGCGCGGCCTTGTGCCCCACGATCTTGTGCACGCACTGGCCGAACTCGGGCCACGGGTCGGGCACGTACCCGGCGCCCACGCCCTGGTTGGAGGCGGCGAAGGTCGCGCCGCCGTCCTCGCTCAGGTAGTGGCCGCCGGTCGAGATCCCCACGTGCACCCGGTCCCCGTCGCGCACGATGGTGTGCAGGCACAGGCCGCCAGCCCCCGGCTGCCACTTCCGGGCGTGCTCGTGGTTGCTGAGCCCCGGGACCATCTCCCACGAGTCGCCGCCGTCGCCGCTCCGGAACAGCGAGGCCGGCTCCACTCCGCACCACACCTCCTGCTCGGCGTCGCCGGCCTCCATGGACCAGATGTTCGCGAGCGCCCGCCCGTCGTCCTTCGGAAAGGCCGGCGCCGACTGGGTCTCCGCGAAGCTCTTCCCGAGATCGGTGGAGCGCAGCACCTTCATGCCGAAGTAGGCGTTGCAGCTCGAGGCGTAGATCCGGGGCGTGCCGCGCCCGTCCACCAGGGCGGAGTACACCGCCACGCCCATGCCGAACGGCCCCCGCAGGGTGAACTTCTGCCGCGACTGCGGCGCCTCGGCCACGAACAGACCCTTCCGGGTCCCGATGCAGACGATGACCCTAGCCGGCATGGTTAGCCCCCCGATACCGCTGGCAGGATGATGACGACGTCCCCAGGCACCAGCGCGGTCGCGAGCCCCTCCCGGTCGCGGATGTGGGACTGGTTCACGAAGAGGTTGACGTGCCGGCGCACCGTGCCGGTCTCGTCGCAGACATTGCGGTACAGCGACGGATGCTGCTCCTCCAACTGTCCGAGAGCGGCTCGGACGTCGGCGGCGGGCAGGCGGATCTCGGTGGCGCCGTCGCAGTACTTCCGGAGCGGCGCCGGGACCCGGATTGTGACGCTCATGGCGAGGACTCCCTGCGGCCCATCCGCTCGCCGAGGGTGGCGAGCGGGCTCCACCCTCATGGATGATCCTTCCGGCTCGGCCGGTTCCGGGGAATCTCGGGAGGGGCCATCGGCAGCCCGGGCGCGCCCGTCCCTGGGGCCAGGAGGCCGCATTCGAATGAGAATGTAATCTCTGGTGGGCGGCGCAAGCCCAAGGGAGGCAGCCCCGGGGGTGCGCGAGGCGACGGACCGTGGCCGCCCGCCGCCGGGGGGCGTCAATCCGCCCCCGCCGCGCTAGCTCCGGTGGGCCGTCTCCAGCGCGATCTGGATCATGGCGTCGAAGCTGGTGCGCCGCTCTTCGGCCGACAGGTGCTCCTCGCGCCGGATGTGGTCCGACACGGTGAGGATCCCCAGCGCGCGCACGCCGTGCTCGGCCGCCACGCCGTAGAGCCCGGCGACCTCCATTTCCACGCCCAGGATCCCCATCTTCTCCAGGACGTCGAACACCTGCGGCTGGGGGGTGTAGAAGAAGTCCGACGAGAACACCCCGCCCACGCGCACCGGCGTGCCCTGCTCGCGCGCCGCGGCGACGGCGCGCTCCACCAGCCCGTAGTCGGCGAGGGCCGCGAAGTCGTGGTCCAGGAAGCGCACCCGGTTGACCTTGGAGTCGGTCGAGGCGCCCAGCGCGATGATCACGTCGCCCAGCTTGACGTCCGCGGCGAGCGCGCCGCAGCTGCCCACCCGGATGAGGGTCTTGACTCCGTACCCGCGAATCAGCTCGGTGGCGTAGATGGAGCACGAGGGGATGCCCATGCCGTGGGCCATCACCGAGACCCGCCGGCCGCGGTACAGGCCGGTGTAGCCGTACACGTTCCGGACCTCGGTCACCCGGCGCGCGTCGGTGAGGCGGGTGGCGGCGATGTGCTCGGCGCGCTGCGGATCGCCGGGCATGAGCACGACCTCGGCGAAGTCGCCGGGCTGGGCAGTGATGTGCGGCGTGGGCATCGAGGCTCCTCGGTCACGGGACGGGCCCCGCCAGGGCGAGGCGGGCCGGCCGGGGCGGGCCGGGCCCGCCCCGCGGAAATCGCGACCCATCCTACGCGCTTTCCGCCGATCGGCATACCCCGGCCCGCGGAGGGGCCCGGACGATCCGCACGCCGGAAGCCGGGCGGACCCGCGCCCCAGACTGCGGCCGCCCCGCTGCCCCCACCCACTCTCCTCCCCCAGACGCGGCGCCCCGGGAGGCCGTGGCCCCCCGGGGCGTGCCGCGCAGCCCGGTCCGGGCCTAGTGCAGCGGCCGCGCCACCCCCCCGACGACGATCGTCTCCGGGCGGTGCGGCGAGTCGGCGTCCACGAACACGGTCACGGTGCTGCGCTGCTCCCACGCGTCGCGCACGATCCGCTCCACCCGCACCTCGCGGCTCAGGAACCGGCGCCGGCCCTCCTCGACGGTCTCGAGCAGGAAGCCCTCGAAGTCGCCGAAGTGGTCGTAGATGAGCCCCGCGACCTTGCCGCTGTAGTCCCGGCAGCGCTCGCCCTTGGGCTCGGGCAGGAGCCCGGGCACGGTGCCGGTCGGCGAGGGCAGGATCTTGCCCGGATCGCCGCCCAGACCCTTCACCCGGCCGCCCACCAGCTGCACGTACCGCTGGAACACCGGATACCAGCGACTGGTCGTCGGGATCGCCTTCTGGATCCACAGCAGGATCGCGTAGAAGCGCTCCTCCGGCTCGAGCAGCACCTTCTTGGTGCTCACCGGAATGGAGAGCTGGAAGGTCCCCAGGGTGCGCCGCCAGGTGAACGACTGGTTGTCGTCCTTGCGGTGCTTCTGGGCGCCCTTGCCGCGGGCGATCTGGATCACCACCTGTTGGTGCTCCGCGCTGGTGATCTGGCGCACCAGGACGTCGTACTTGTCCCCGAAGCGCACCGACGGGGCCAGGTCCACCGACAACAGTCCGGCGAAGTTCACGTCCGTGCCCTGCGGCACCGGGAGGAACGTCACCCCGCCGGTGGGAACCCGCACCGTGTGCGCGTCCACCTGGGTCAGGTTGTGGGTGGTGTAGAGCTTGCCCGCCCAGTCCAGGATCTGGGCCGCGGTGGTGCCCGGCAGGTAGAACTCGGCCGAGCTGCCCGCGGGAGTGTCGCCCCAGCGGATCATGAGTTCGTCCGGCCGCTGGTCGGCCTTGAGCAGCGCCGGCGTGGGCCGGATCTCGAACGTCTGCGGCGCGATCCGCGACGGGTCCACCCCGGGATTCGGGACGTTCACGAACGCGAGGTTGCGCTGCGCCAGCTTGTCCGAGGTGGAGGGGTCGGCGTTCGCGGGGATGGGGTCGGGGTCGAACGACACCTCCGCCAGCAGGCACTGGTGCTGGCTCCGGACCAGCTGCTGGATGGACACCAGCGGGCTGAAGCCGGAGAACGGGCCGTCGGGGATGTCCGCCGGGTTCCCCCCCACCAGCCGCGGCGGGAAGCGGTTGTCGCCCGGCTGGTTGATGTCCAGCCAGCAGCCGAAGAAGGTGTCCACCTCGGCTCCGAACGGGTCCGGCTTGATCTTGTGCACGTTGTTCGGGTCGGTCTGCGTGCTCAGCTTGGCGCTGGCCGGCACCCGCGGGCTGGCGAAGAACGGGATGGTCATGATCTCGTCCCCGACCACGCCCAGGAGCGGGATCTTGGTCGAGCCGCTGACCGCGGACCGGTAGAGGGTGCCGGTGTCGTAGGTGGCGTTGGTCTGCTGCGCGGGCCACATGCGGAAGAACACCCGCACGTTGTCGGCCACCTGGACGTCCCGGTAGCGCACCCGGGCCAGGGCGAAGTTGTAGACCGGCGTGCCGCCGGAGTCCGCGGGCGCCAGCGCCAGCGGGTTAGTGTCCTCGTCCTGGGGCAGGGCGTCGAACACCCCGCCGAGGGCCGCCGGGTCGGCGTTCAGGTTGGTGATCACCTGGGAGATGAAGTGGGTGGCGACGCTCTGCGCGCCGCCCGAGGAGCCCACCGCGACCCCGAACTTGGTCTGGCCCTGCTTCATCTGGAACACCCGCAGGTCCACGCTCAGGTACCACGGCTGGCCGCTGGCCACGTCGCCGTGGAGGATGAACGGGTTGGGGGTGTTCAGCAGCTGGATCTCGGCGCTGGCGGCGACGGTGGCGCCCGCCGCGGTGAAGCTGGCGTTGAGCGTGAGCGTCTGGGCCGAGGCGCCGAACATCGAGGCGTCCTGGAACACGATCCGGAACGGGAAGGTGAGCCGCTGGATCGCGGTGGCCGGCAGCGACGGATCCTGGGGGATCGCCGGCCCGCTCGACTGCAGCGAGATCTTGGGCAGCGGGTCGGGGATCGAGGGCACCGCCGAGCCCACCTGCTGCTTGCTGTAGCCCTCCACCACGATGAACAGCGCGTCCTCGATGGTGGCCGGCGTGCCGCTGAGGTTGATCAGCGCCTGGATCTCGCCCTGCGCGAAGGTGCTCCGGTCCACCAGGAAGAAGCAGTCCTGCGTCCCGACGGTGACCGCCACCGGGTCGGAGGCGATCCCGTTCGCGACCACCACCAGGTCCCACGGGCCGGTGGGCACGCTGGTGGGCACGTACACGTTGGTGCTCACGACGGCGCTGCCGGTGGCCACCCCCATGGTGGAGTGGTTCGAGGTGCGCAGGTACACCACCTTCCCGGAGCTGTTGGACAGCCGCACGATCGGGTAGTTGGTCGCCATCTGGGCGTCGTCGCCGTAGCTGCACCCCTGCGACAGCCCGTTGAACTGGGTGCCGGAAATCTTGTAGACGTGGCCGGTCACCAGCGTGGACGGGCAGTTGGTGATGGCCGGCTTCCACGACGCGTCCGGTCCCGGGTCCGGCGTGTACACCTCGACGTCGCTGGTGTTGTTGGAGAACAGGACCTGGCCGGTGGGCAGCAGCAGCATCCGGCCCTGGTAGGCCGGGTTGCCGTTGTTGCCCGGCCCGGTGATGACGCTGGCGGTGTTGGCCGACGGGTCGTACTCGAAGAAGGTCGTGGGGCTCGGGTAGTTGCAGGGCGGCCCGGGGCTCCCGACCAGCAGCACCTTGCCGTTGGGCAGCAGCACGCCCGCCGCGTCCATCGGGAACTGGGTCTTGCCGCCGGAGTCCTGCAGCGTCGGCCCGTTGGCCCACGTGCCAGCCTTGGTGGGGTCGGGATCGGGCGTGTAGAGGGCGGTATTGCCGGTGGCCCCCACCGCGAGGACCCGCCCGTCGGGCAGCAGCAGCGCCGGACCGATCTCGGCCACGAAGCCCGGGCAGGCCTGCGGCAGGGTCACGCCGGTGCTGCCCGCGCCGACCCACTTGTTGCTGCCCGGGATGTACTGCTCGGCGTTCGGCGAGTTGGAGCACTGGACGGTCAGCACGTTGCCGCTGGGCAGCAGCGTGAAGGTCTCCTCGCTGCAGCTGTCGCCCTTGGCGCCGCCGGCCTGCCAGATCCGGGTGGCCGGGTCGAACAGGGCGTTGGTGCTCGAGGAGAAGTTCCCCAGCAGCAGCCGGCCGTCGGCGAGCACGCAGCTGACGCCGTCGCCGATCCCGGTCCACCCCGAGGGGGCGTCGATGGTGGTCCAGCTGTCGCTCACCGGGTCGTAGATCTGCGTGGCCAGGGTGTCGGCGTTCGCGTTCCCGGAGTTGTACTCACCGCCGGCCACGAACACCGTGCCGTCGCCGAGGACCGCCGAGGCGAAGTACAGCGGGGCGTTGGTGGGGCCGCCGACCGCGGCGGGAATCCGGGAGTCGTCGGGCAGGGACGCCAGCGAGGACCAGCTGCCGTTGACGTAACTGCCGGAGGAGTCTGGAGTGAGCTTGTGCCAGTTCTTGGATTCGTACTCGTGGCACATCACCGTGCCATCGGTAAGGAGAAGCATCGTGTCGGCGTTGAACGACGGCTGGTTCTTCAGCTTACTCCAGGTTCCCATGGGATCACTCCCGCGGCCAGGATGAGGTCACGTGGTGATGCACTCGCGGCACGGAGTGGTAGCGCGATCGCTCGATCATTCGAACGGCATGAACTGCCATCTGGGGGATGGGCCGCGGCCTCGCGAGAGGCCCGCGGGTGCCTGGGTGGCCCCGGGTGCAAGTGGCGGGATGCGGTGGGAGCGGTGAGGCTCCAGGCGGTTCAGACTTGGATGCGCGAACCCGCGCGCGGTGTCAGGCGCGACGCGCGTCTCGTGTCCGCCAGGCCCGGGCCGCCGCGCGCCGGGGAGTTCATTCTCATGCGCGGGCGCGCGGCGGCGATGGTCGCGGCCGCGCTACGGCCGCATCACCCGGGTCTTGGAGATGGCGTAGTGAAACTCCAGCCGGGTGCCGGGATTGCCGTTGCGCGCCAGGTCGCCGCCGTAGCCCACGCCCACCCATGACTTGAGTTCCGGGATGTACCACTCCAGCACGCCGGCCAGGTGGGTCCAGGAGTCGTTGAGCGCGGCGTCGCCGCGGCAGCGCGACCACACCCGGGCGGCCTCCAGCGACAGCCCCAGCACCTGCGCCGGGAACACGCGCAGCCGCGCGCCGGCCGCCTGCCGCCCGGACTCCTGGGTGGACGAGTCGGTCCGGGCCCAGATGGCCTTGCCGCTGACGGTGAGTTCCGCGACGTGACCCACGGGCAGCGCGGCGGCCGCCCACACGCCGCCGCGGTTCCGCATCAGCGCGTCCGGGTTGAGCCGTCCCTCCCTGGCGGTGCCGCTCCCGGCGAAGCCCAGGTCCAGCTTGAACGCGTTCCAGTGCCCGCCGGTGAACGCCTGCCGCAGGGAGTCGAGCGCCACCGAGGCGCTCTCGGCGCGCTGCGCGAGGTCCGCGGCGCTGGCCCCGAACGCCGGCGGGCCGGCAGCGGAGGCGGCCGCGTCCCAGGCCCGCGCCATCCGCTCCTGGTAGCTGGAGTCGCACCGCGGGTCCCCGCGGTCCACCAGCGGCAGGCGCACCCCCAGCGCGAACAGCACGTCCCGCGAGCCCTCGGTGGGCACCGCCGTGCCGGCCGACAGGACCGTGCGCAGCGCCATCCGCCGCAGCCACGAGGACCGGTACCGGGTCATGGAGCCGGACGCCTGCACCAGCGGCCGTGCGTCGAGCGCCATCCCGGCCCACAGCCGCCCGCCGCTCGACCAGGTGCGCAGCCGGGCGGCCAGGTCCTTGGGGGTCGCGGCGTTGACCACCTCGCTGGGCTGCTCGGGCAGCAGCTCGAAGGCCGGGGAGCCCGGCACGCCGACGTTGGCGTCCTGCGCCATCGCCGCGAGCGCCGCCGGATCGCTGCCGGCGGCCGCCGGGCGCGCGGCCAGCGGCGGGGCGCACGCCAGCAGCAGCGCGAGAAGCGCCGCCCGCCTCACGGCGCCACCCCGATCTTGAACCGGTACACGAACGGCACGTCGGCGGTCCCGATCTGCCCGGAGCCGCCGTCCGGCGGCACCTCCTGGTGCACCGGCACGCCGGCCTGCAGGATGCTGACCTGCACCTGGTAGGGCGTGGGCGGGTTGTCGCCCTGGTTCAGGACCACCCCCTCCAGCAGGAAGTATTTGCCCGCGACGCTCGCGGGGCTGCCCAGCGAGACGCTCGGGACGCCCGGGCTGAACTCCCCGGCCTTCCCCTCGGGCTGCTGCGCCGAGTCGTAGCGCCACAGCACTCCGGCCGGGGTCTGCGGGAAATGCGGCGCGAAGAGTTCCACCGACAGCGGGCCGTCCGGCTTGACGACGATGTTGGCCAAGTTCATGGGTCACAACCTCGATTTGGGAAGGGTGAAGTCGGGCGGGGCGAGGCTGCCCATCCGCCCCAGGGCCTGCTGCACGGACTTTCCGCCCGGCACGCCGCGGGCCGCCAGGGGATTGGCCCCCGGCGGATAGCCCCCCGGCGGGCGGGCCGCCGCGGCCGGGGCGGACATCCCGATGCGGCGCGCCTGTTCCTGCAGGCTCATGCTTTTCATGGCCTGGTCGGCCGCCTGGCTGTCCTTGACCGCCTTGGTGTAGCCCAGGAGGTTGCTCCACAGGGCGGAGCCGCTGCTCGCCAGGAGCGCCACCAGGCACACCGGGAGGTTGGCGGCGGAGGCCGCGCTGGTGCCCAGCGGGACCGCGGCCAACGGGCTTAAGCTGCGCGCGAACCACCCGGTGGTGACGTAGGCAGTGGCCACCGCCAGCCCCTGCACCAGCAGGCGGCGCGAACGGTCCGCCTGCGGGTCGGTCTGGCCCGGGGCGAGCGTCTTCTCCTGCGCCAGCCACGGGAACGCCGTCTTGAGGATGGTCACCAGGCGCTCGGAGGCCAGGCTGATCGCGAGGATGACCGGGATCACGGAGTTGAGCAGGTCAATGGTCATGCTGCCTCCTTCCACGCGGCCCGCGTTCCCCGCGCGCGGGGCGCGGGCCGCTGCTGCAGCCGGGGCTGCCCCCGGAGCCGGCGCGGCCGGCGCCGCCTAGCGGCTGCGGAACAGGCGCTCGCGCGCGTCCCGGAGCCCGGTGGGTGAGCGCTGGAACTGGTACCCCACCGGCCGGGGTGCCGCCCCGAGGATGCGCGCGAGCGTGGCCTGCAGCGTCACCGGGTCGTGGTCGAAGTCGCCGTGGTGCCGCGCGTCGGAGCGGCTCTCCGGCGGCGCGCCGTCCACGGACGGGGACTGCACCCAGTCCGCGTTGCCGCCCGCGAACAGCAGCCGCAGCGCGGGGTCGGCCTGCACGAACTTGGCCAGGCCCAGGATCGGCACGCCGTCCTGCACCAGCGGGATGTGCGGCTGCGCCTCAAGCGCGTTGGAGACCAGGTAGAGCAGCGACTTGTGGTAGATGTCCGCGCACTGGTCGTCCTGCTCCACCGGGTCGGTCATGGTGAAGAGCGCGAACTGCTGGATGGCCCCGGACCGGATGGCGGGCAGGTAGGCCTGCTTGAACAGCGCCACGGTGCAGGCGGGCGCCCACAGCGTGCAGGTGCGGATGCGGCAGCCCGCCGCCGCGAGCGCCTGCACCAGGGGCGCGTGGAAGATGCTCCCGGCGCTGTGGCCCACGACGTGGATCTCCACTCTGGGATCCCCGGCCGCCAGCTCCGCCACCAGGCCGGCCGCCTGCCGGCCCCCGCCGGTGGGGCTCTCGGTGGCCAGGGTGGCGTTGCGCTTCATCTCGTCCCACAGCACCTTGCCGCCGAGGTCCCGCGCGATCGGCTCCAGCGCGTCGTCCAGCCGGTCGAGCATGAAGTCCTTGGCCGAGTCCAGGAGACCCTCGGGGCGCCGGAGCTCCAGGGCGCTCCTCAGGATGTCGGTGACCGTGGACCAGGCGTCCGAGTGCCACGCGAAGGCCACCGGGTAGATCTCGTTGCGCAGCAGCGGGCCGAGGGTGTCCGCGACGCGCTGCACCGCGCTGGCCTCGGAGACCAGGCCGCCGTGCGCGTACAGCAGCAGCCGGCGGGCCGGCCAGTCGCGGGTGGCGGCCGGGAAGTCCACCTGGAAGATGTGGCGCAGGTCGGCGGCGCTCGTGGCGAAGGGGCCGGAGGGATCGAGCTGCCCCTCGTTCGCCAAGTCCACGATGTGCGGGCGGAGCGCCGCCACCGCGTGCACCGGCGAGGCCCCGGCGTCCGCCGCGTGGGTCAGCGCCGTCCCCGGGGCGGTCTCCACGCGCGCCGGCGCGCCCAGCCGCGCCACCCAGCAGTCGGTGGCGCTCTGCAGCCAGTCGTCGTAGCTGAGGAGGCCCAGGCCGCCCATGCCCCACGAGGTGCCCCACGAGTTCTGGATCCAGAAGCCCTGCTGGTTGAAGGCCACGATGGCGAAGGCGTGTCCGCCCAGCACCTCGGGGCTGGGCGGGATCACCCCGTCCGGGCCCACCCCCTGCCAGCCCTGGTGCACGCTGGCGGTGGCGTACAGCACCCCCACCTCAGCGAGCGCCGAGTGCATCGCCACCAGGTCGCGGTGGTCCACCCGGTAGTACGCGCCCAGCGGGCGCGCGGTCGCCTCCTGCAGCACCTCCGGGGTGGGGTCCCCCACCGCGCCGTTGGGCCAGCTCGCCGCGGGGCACACGCCCTGCTTGTACCAGCCCTTCATCGCGCCCCGGGCGCTCGAACCCTCGTAGGCCTCGCCCGGCCACTCGTCGTAGCGCCGGGCCATGTTGTAGAGCATCCACGGGCTCACCGGGGTGTCGTCGGGCAGGACCTTGCGGCGGCGCAGCAGGTAGTTGGCGACGGTGGCCAGCCCGAAGCCGGTGCACGCGCCCTCGCGCCCCTGGTCCAGCACCGGCACCCCCACCTTGAGGTAGTCGGCCACGTCCATGAACGACGGCACCTCCACCAGCGTGGGCACGTACATGAGGTCGCGGAAGTCCAGCGTGTCCGGCCGGGCGTCGAAGGCGCGCTCCGAGACGTGCAGCGCGCCCTGCTCCTGCCGCAGCGCCGTGGCGTCCACGATGCCCTGCTGGAACTCGGTGTAGCCGCGGGTGCGGTCGGCCAGCCCGCCCGGGCCTGCCGCGCCGGGGGCCGGCCCGCTCCCCTTGCGCCGTGAGGCGGCCGGCGGCTGCGCGGCCGACCACGCGGAGACCTGCGCCACCGCGTCGTGGTGGGCGTCGTTGGCCTCCCACGGCCGGGGCTGAGCCTCGGTGAGCAGCACCCCCAGGTGGTTGGCCTGCGCCACCCGCTGCCCCATGTTCGGGATGCTCCCGTCGGCGGCCGCGCACCAGCGCAGCAGGATGCTCTTGATGATCGAGGTGTGGTCGAACAGCGTGTGGCAGGCCACCCCGCGGCCCACCCACGGGGACACCGCGATCGCCGGCACCCGGCAGCCGTAGCGGCGCATCCCGGGATCGTCGTCCGGGGCGGGCCCCGGCACCACGTGGTCGTACAGGCCGCCGTGCTCGTCGTACACCACCAGGAACAGGGTCTGGTTCCACGCGGGGCTCCCGGCCAGGGCGTTGTAGATCCGCAGCACCAGCTCCTGTCCCGCGGTGATGTCGGCGGGCGGGTGGTCGTCGTTCTGCGGGCCGGGCTGGTTCATGAAGGTGGCGAAGTTGGGGTCAATCCAGCTCACCGGCGCGAGGTCCCCGCTGGCCGCGTGGGTGAAGAAGTCGCCGGCGCTCCCGGCGGAGGGGTCCTCGAACGGGAAGATGGATCGGTGGAAGGGCGGGCTGTAGCTGCTGTCGGCCTGCATCAGGGAGACCACCCCGTGGTGGTACCAGCGCCACGGCACCTGCCTCCGGTCGAGCTGGCGCACGAACGCGGGCAGGTCGTAGGAGGGGATCCGCACGTTGTCGCGCCGGCCGGCCGAGCCCCCGGTAAGCGAGTAGAGGCGGTTGGGCCAGGTCTGCCCGGGGACCGAGGCGAACCACCGGTCGCACACGCAGAACTCCGAGGCCAGCAGGTTGTACACCGGCACCTGCTCCGCCCCGTAGTAGCCCATGGCCAGGCCGGGGTCGCCCGCCAGGGGGCACTTCTCGGCGAAGTTCTGCACGAAGCCGCCGTTGTTCCCCGAGAGCTGCTCGTCCACGCAGGCGGCCTCGTGGCACGGGTCGGCCGGGAAGGACGTGGCGGCCAGCCGGCGGGGGTGGTAGTCCTGCCCCTGGTAGGTGTTCAGCAGCCCCGGCTTGAGCCCGTCCACGTCGGCGCGCCCGGCCTCCAGGCTGAGGTAGCCCAGCATGTGGTCGAAGGAACGGTTTTCCTGCATCAGGACCACCAGGTGGTCCACCTTGGCGAGGCTGGCCAACGCGGCGTCGGGGGGCATGGCAGAACCTCCTCTTCGGTGACGAGAGGCGCGGGGCTGCTGGTTCTGCGGCCAGCGGAAGAGACGGCGGGAGTTCGGCGGCCAGATCGAAGACGATCCTGAGCTGCCCGGATCGGCGAGACGCTAGCCGGTGTCCCCGAGGCGCGTCAAGGGTGCTTTTGCCAGCCCTCGCGGGCCGCCAGGGAGGTGATGTGCGCCAGGTGGTGCCGCCCGTGCCAGGCGTACTTGGCGAGCAGCTGGTCCACCGACATCAGTCCGTCCTCGGGGTGCCGCAGGGTGCGCGCGAAGGCCTCGGGCGGCAGCGACCGCAGGCAGGCGACCCAGCGCTGGTGGAGGGAATCCAGCAGGTCCAGGGACATCGCGATGGGGCCCTTGTGGGCCTCGGGCAGCGCCGCCCACCGGGCCTCGTCGTAGGGGCGCACGGTGGGCTCCGCCTCGGTGAGCGCCAGCTTGAGCCGGAGGTAGGCGTTGAGATGGCTGTCGGGGAGATGGTGCACCACCTGCCGCACGCTCCAGCCGCCGGGGCGGTACGGGGTGTCGAGCTGGCGGTCGCTCCGATGCTCCACCGCCCGGCGGAGGTCGGCCGGGACGGCCGCGATCTGGGCCACGTATCCCTCCCGCTCAGCGGGGCCGATGCGGGCGGGGGCCTCGAACCTGCCGATGGGGTACGCGAGGTCGGTGGGGTTCATCGGGTCCTCTCATATTATGTGGAACCACTGCGCGCGGGTCCGGCAGGCGGCCCCGCCGGGCGGCCATCGGCCCCACGGTAGCATCGCCGCCCGGCCGCCCACCAGGGGCTGTGCGCCACCCGCCTGACCGGCGTCCGGCGGGGCCGCCGCCGGATGTCTTCTGTGGCCGCATCCCCCGGCCCGGCGTATACTTGTCTCACTTGGACGGCGCCGTCCGTCCGACACGCCTGGGCCGGGGCGTCCCCCAGGCCGGCCCCCGGGACCGAGACGCGATTCTCCGTCCGGCCCTTCCACCTGCCTGCGAGATCTCCGACGCGCTCGAAGGGACCCTCGCGTGGGGCGGGGCCGGGGCGTCCCGGCGAGACCCAGGAACACCGAGGACCCGACCATGGCCGAGCCGTTCTACCGTCCGCGCAGCGTCCCGGAGGCCGTGAGCCTGAAGCGGAGGCTCAAGGGCCGGGGCGTGTACCTCGCGGGCGGGACCGGCCTCAACTCCGGCGCCAGCCCGGCGCGCGCCGAGTGCTACGTCAGCCTCGCGGCGCTCAAGCTGGACCGCATCGTCGCGGCCCAGGGGAAGGTCACGATCGGCGCCGGCTGCACCCTGCAGCAGCTGCTGGAGGACCGGAAGGTGCCGCCGCCGCTGCGGGCGGCGGTGGGCTGGGTCGCCAGCCGGAACATCCGCAACGCGGCCACGCTCGGCGGGCACGTGGCCTGCGCCCAGCCGCACAGCGACATCCTGCCGATGCTGGTGGCGCTGGAGGCGGCGCTCACCGTCGCCGGCCCGGCCGGGTCGCGGACGGTGCCGCTCCTGGACTACCTGCGGGCGCCCGCCGCGGGCCTCATCATCAAGATCGTGATCCCGGCGGCGCGCGGCCGGCTGGCCGCGTGCGGGAGCTTCCGCGCCTCCACCAACGCGCGCTCCCTGGTGACCGCCGCGGTGTCGCTGGCCCGGGGCCGGAGCGGCATCGAGGATCCCATCGTGGCCGTGGGCGGCGTGGCGCCGCGGGTGGCGCGCCTGGCGCCGGTGGAGGCCGCGCTGGGCGGCCGGCCGCTCCCGCCGCCGGAGGAGATCGCGGCCCTGGTGAGCCGCCACGTGAAGCCCGCCGCGGACGCCTTCGCCACCGCCGAGTTCAAGCGCTACCAGGCCGGGGTGCTGGTGGCCCGGGCGTTCCAGGACGCCCTCGCCCGCCCCGCCGCACGCCGCCGGGAGGCCCGGCCATGAAGATCCAGGTCGAGGTCAACGGCACCCGCCGGGAGTTCCAGGCGGACGCGCGCGAGCGGGTGCGCGACCTGCTGCGCCGCGAGGGCCTGCTGTCCGTCCGGAACGGCTGCGACGGCCAGGGAACCTGCGGCGCGTGCTCGATCCTGCTGGACGGCAAGGTGGTCAACTCGTGCCTGCTGCTGGCGCCGCAGGTCGAGGGCCGGAAGATCCGGACCGCCGAGCACCTCTCCCGCGACCGGGAGCTGTCGGCGGTCCAGACCGCGTTCATCGACGCCGGCGTGGTCCAGTGCGGCTACTGCACGCCCGCGCTGCTGCTGGCCACCGAGGAGCTGCTGGCCCGCCACCCGCGCCCCAGCCGGGAGCAGGTGCAGGACGCCTTCTCCGGCATCTTCTGCCGGTGCACCGGCTACCAGCAGCTGTTCGCCGCGGTGGAGCTGGCCGCGCGGCGCCGGGTGGAGCCCGCGCACGCCGCGCAGACGGCGCCCGAGTTCCGCGAAGACCTGCGAGTGGTGGGCAAGGTGCGGCGGAAGGTGGACGCCCCCCGGCTGGTGCGCGCGGAGAAGTCCTACGTCGAGGACATGGTGGAGCCCGGCGCCTGCCACCTGCGGATGCTCGGCTCGCCCCACGCCCACGCCTACATCAAGCGCCTGGACACCCGCGCGGCCGAGGCCATGCCCGGCGTGGTGCTGGTCCTGACCCACCGGAACACGCCGGAGGTCTACTACAACCAGGCGGGCCAGGGCTTCCCCGAGCCGTCCCCCTACGACCGGCGGCTGTTCGGCCAGAAGGTGCTCCACGTCGGGGACCGGGTGGCGGCGGTGGTGGCGGAGACCCCGGAGATCGCGGCGGAGGCGCTCCGGAAGATCCGGGTGGAGTACGAGGTGCTGAAGCCGGTGCTCACGGTGGAGGAGGCCGCCGCCCCGGACGCCCCGCGGCTCCACAACGCGGTGCTGGAGTACGTGACCGGCGCCCCGGCGGACCTGGACAACTCCGGGGCCGACCCGCGCGACGGGAAGGTCCTTTACCAGTTCCCCATCCACGCCGACCCGCGCCGCAACATCGCCGCCAGCGTGAGCGGCGGCATCGGCGACGTGGAGGCGGGGCTGCGGCAGGCCGAGGTGGTGTTGGAGCGCGAGTACGAGACCTCCCAGGTGCAGTGCACCCCGCTGGAGCCGCACGTGGTCTACACGCGGATGGACGGGGAGCGCCTGGTGATCCACGCCTCCACCCAGGTGCCGTGGCACGTGCGCCGGATCGTGGCGCGGGTGCTGGGGGTGAGCGAGAACCAGGTGCGGGTGATCAAGGAGCGCATCGGCGGCGGTTTCGGCGCGAAGCAGGACGTGGTGCTGGAGGAGGTGGCGGCGTACGCCACCTGGGTCACCCGCCGCCCGGTGCTCTACCGGCTCACCCGGGAGGAGGAGTTCATCGCCTCGCGCACCCGCCACCCGATGAAGATCCGGGTCACGCTGGGCGCGCGCAAGGACGGCAAGCTCACCGCGATCCGCATGAACGTGCGCGCCAACACCGGCCCGTACGGCGCGCACTGCCTCACCGTGCCGATGAACGCGTGCTCCAAGAGCCTGCCGCTGCTGCTGTGCGAGAACGTGCGCTTCGACGTCACCACCTACTACTCCAACATCCCGCCGTGCGGCGCCTACCAGGGTTACGGGGCGCCCCAGGGCTCGTACGCGCTGCAGCTGGCGTGCGCCGAGATGGCGGAGCAGCTGGGGGTGGACCCGCTGGCCTTCCTAGAGACCAACCGGGTGCGCGACGGCAGCATGCTGGAGATCCTGCGCTGCCTGGGCGAGGGGCGCGAGGGGCGGCCGCAGGCGGTGTCCAGCTGCGGCTTGGGGCCGGCGCTGCAGCAGGGCGCGGAGATGCTGCGCTGGGGCGCGCCCGAGGCCAGTGCCGACCCCGACGTGCGGATCGGCAAGGGCGTGGCCATCATCCAGCAGGCCTCCGGGCTGCCCGGGATCGACTCCTCCAACGCCACCGTCACGCTGCTCGGGGACGGCACGCTGATGCTGCTGAGCGGCGGCACCGACCTGGGCACCGGCCTGGACACGCTGATGGTGAAGGTGGTGGCCGAGTGCCTGTGCGCGCCCATGGGCGACGTCTCGCTGATCGTGGCCGACACCGACGTGACCCCCTACGACGACGGCGCGTACGCCTCCAGCGGGACCTTCTTCAGCGGCAGCGCGGCCCTGAACGCCGCGCGCGACATGAAGCAGAAGATCCTCGAGGTCGCCGCCGGCCTGCTCGGCGAGCCCGTCGCCGACCTCGAGCTGGCCTACCCCTCCACCGTCCAGGGCAAGTCCGGCTCGGCGAGCTTCACCCAGGTGGCGCGGGCCACCCAGTCCGGGACCGGCGCGGGCCAGCTCTCGTGCACCGCCAGCTTCACCACCGACAAGGCGGCCTTCCCCTACGGGGCACACTTCTGCCAGGCGGCGGTGAACACCCGCACCGGCGCCGTGCAGCTCCAGAAGTACTACGCGCTGCAGGACTGCGGCACGCCCATCAACCCCGAGCTGGCCCTGGGACAGATCTACGGCGGGGCGCTCAAGACCATCGGCCACTCGCTGTACGAGGAGATGCTGCTGGACTCGAAGGGCCGCTGCCTCAACGCCAACCTCCTGGACTACAAGGTGCCCATGATCCGCGACCTGCCCGCGGACTTCCGGGCGGTGCTGGTGGAGACCACCGACCCGTTCGGGCCGTACGGCGGGAAGTCGGTGTCGGAGATCAGCTGCAACGGGGCGGCGCCGGCGATCGCCGCGGCCATCCACGACGCCACCGGCGTGTGGCTGCGGAGCTGGCCGTTCACCCCGGAGAAGATCCTCCGGGCGCTGGGCCGGCTCCCGGGTCCGGCGCGGCCATGAGCGCCCCCCGGGCCACCCTGTGCCGCGCGGCGTTCCTGCTGCCGCTGGCCGAGCCGGACCGCGGCCTCCGGATCCCGGACGGCTACGTGCTGGCGGAGGGCGAGACGCTGCGCGAGGTGGGCGCGTACACGCCGGCCGTCGGGCGGCGGCTGCGGGAGGCCTACGGCCCGGCGTTGCGGGTGCTGGGCGAACCGCGCCCGGGCGAGGATGTGCCGTGCCCGCGGGCGGTGCTGATGCCCGCGTTCGTCAAGGCCCACGGGCACGACCACGAGCAGCCGCTCATCGGGATCGCCAAGGACCAGCCGCTTACGGCGTGGCTGGACCACGCGGTGAACCCTTTCACCCGGTTCCTGAACCGGGAGCGCGAGCGGCTGGAGCGCGAGCTGGGCGACTCCCCGCACGCGATCACCTACCGGCTGGCCCGGGTGTGCGACATCCACTACGGCATCACCACCAGCCTGGTCCACCACTGCAACTTCAACAAGTACCACTTCGAGGACATCGCGCGGGTGAACGAGGCCGCCGGAACCACCATGATCGTGGCCCTGGGCAGCCAGGACCGCCACTACGTGCCGGAGGCGCTGGACCGCCCCCAGGACGCGCTGGAGCGGCTGCGTGCCGCCGCGGCCCTCCCGGGCCTGGAGCGCACCCGCTTCTGCCCCGGACCCGACCAGTTCTTCTCCAACAGCCGCGAGATGCTGGTGCCCCTGAAGGCGTGGGCCCGCGAGCACGGCACCCTGTTCCACATCCACAGCGCCGAGGAGCCGCGCACCACGCGCTGGTTCACCGAGGAGGTCGAGCCCGGGCTGAGCGAGGTGGAGTTCGCCGAGAGCCTGGGCCTGCTGGACGAGAACACCGTGCTCGCCCACCAGGTCAACTGCGGGCCGCGGGACGTGGAGATTCTGGCCCGCACCGGCGCCCGGGTGGTGCACAACCCGCTCGCCAACACCATCCTGGGCTCGGGCATGCCGCCGGTGCTGGACATGATCCGGGCCGGGGTGCCGGTGGCCATCTCCACCGACGGCTCCGGCTCCGCCGACAACCAGAACATCCTGGCCGCGGCGCGCCTCGCGGCGCAGTACCAGAGGGCCCTCCACCAGGACGCCACGCTGCTGGGCTCGCAGCAGCTCCTGGAGCGGATCACCTGCGTGCCGGCGCAGATCCTCAAGAAGAACCAGGGCGAGCTGGCGCCCGGCCGGCAGGCCGACTGGATCCTGGTGAGCCTCGACCGGCCCAACCTCACCCCCACGCGGCTGGACAACGTGGTGGAGAACCTCATCTGGGCCGCCGACGGCAGCGAGGTGGACACCGTGGTGGCCCGCGGGCGGGTGCTCAAGCAGGCCGGGCGGGTGCTGCCGTTCTCCGACGGCAGCGCGCCGGAGGCCGTCCTGGCCGCGGCCCAGCGGCTGTCGGAGCTGTTCGCGGAGTACCTCCGCACCGCCCCCGAGCTGACCGGCACGGGCGCCCACCGGTAGCCGGATGCGCGTCGTCGCCATCCTGCTGGCCGCCGGGGCGGCGACCCGCTTCCAGGCCGACAAGCTCCACGCCGACTACCGCGGCCGGCCGCTCTACCGCCACGCCCTGGACGCCCTCACCGCCGCGCCGGCGGTGGCCGCGACGCTGGTGGTGGTGGGCCCGAGCTTCCCGATTCCGCCGGCGGTGGAGCGCTGCACGTTCCTGGTGAACCCCGAGCCCGCCGAAGGGATGGGCTCCTCGCTGCGCGTGGGCGTGCGGGCCGCTCCCGAGGATGCCGGCGCCTACCTCATCGCTCTCGCCGACATGCCCGCGCTCCGCCCGGAGCTGATCGGAGATCTGATCGCCTTCCACGCGGCCGCCGGGAGGCCCATCACCGTCCCGGTGCACCGCGGACGCCGCGGGCATCCGGTGCTAGTCTCGCGCGAGCTGCGGGAGGAGCTGCTGCGCGTGCAGGGGGACGTCGGGGCGCGCGACATCCTGCGGGCGCATGCGGCGGGCGTCGCGGAGTTCGAGACCGAGGACCCCGCGGTGCTCTTCGACGTGGACACCCCCGGGGATCTCCCGGGCGCGCGGTGAGGGCGGGGCCACCCATGGAGCTCAAGGTGCTGGTGAAGGGCGCGGGAGAGCTGGCCTCGGCCACCGCTCACCGGCTGTTCCGGTGCGGCTTCCGGGTGGCCATGACCGACCTCGAGCGCCCCACGGCGGTGCGCCGCACGGTGGCCTTCTGCACCGCCATCTACGAGGGCCAGATCGAGGTCGAGGGAGTCCGCGGCGTGCGCCACGCCCTGGACGAGGCGGGGCTGCTGGAGAGATTCGACTGGGCCCACATCCCGGTGTTCGCCGACCCCGAGAGCCGGCTCCGCGAGCTGTGGCGGCCCGAGGTGGTGGTGGACGGGCGGCTCCTCAAGCGCAACCTCGACAACCGGCTCTCCGACGCGGCCCTGGTGATCGGCCTCGGCCCGGGGCTGGAGGCCGGCCGGGACGTGCACTTGGTGGTGGAGACCAACCGCGGCCACCACCTGGGCCGGATCATCGAGCGCGGCCGGGCCGCCAGCGACACCGGAGAGCCCGGGAACATCGCGGGTTACACCTACGAGCGGCTGCTGGTGGCGCCCACCGCGGGAATCTTCGAGAGCCCACGGCGGATCGGGGAGTTGGTCGAGGCCGGCGAGGCCGTGGGGCGCGTGGCCGGCCGGGAGATTTCGGCGCGCATTTCCGGGGTGCTCCGGGGGCTCCTGGCTCCGGGCCTCGAAGTGGTCCCCGGGCAGAAGCTCGGGGACATTGATCCCCGCGGCGACCCCGCCTACTGCCGCAGCCTCTCCGACAAGGCCCGGACCATCAGCGGCAGCGTCCTGGAGATCGTGGTGCGCCATGCCCGCCAGCAGCCCGGCACGCCTGCTTGAAGCCTTCCGGCTGGACCGGAACCACTACGTCTACCTCATCGGGGCCGGCGGCAAGACCTCGCTGATGTTCGCCCTGGCGCGGGCCCTGGCCGGCGAGGGCCACGCCGTGCTGACCACCACCAGCACCCGGATCCGCGTGCCGGGGCCGGGGGAGTCCGGCTCGGTGGTGGCGGCGCCGCTCTCCCCCGGCCTTGCGGCCCGCCTCCGGGGCGAGCTGGGCGAGCACCGGCACGTCACCGCCGCCCCGGGGCTCGACTCGGACGGGCAGAAGCTGCGCGGCTTCACCCCGGCGCAGCTCGACACGCTGTTCGACGGACGCGTGGCGGAGTATCTCCTGGTGGAGGCCGACGGCGCCGCAGGGCGCTCCCTCAAGGCCCACCGCGAGCACGAGCCGGTGGTGTCGGACCGGGCCGACCTGGTGATCGTGGTGGTCGGCGCCGACTGCCTCGGCGCGCCGCTGGATGACGAACACGTGCACCGGGCCGCGCTCCTGGGCGAGCGGCTGGGGCTCGCTCCCGGCTCGCCCGTCCGGGTCGAGGACGTCGCCGCCCTGTGCTTCCACCCGGAGGGCTACCTCGCGCGGGCGGGGGCGGCCCGAGAGCTGATCGTCTTCCTCAACAAGGTCGCAACGGCGGAGCAGACGGAGCAAGGCGGCCGCCTGGCCGAGGCCCTCCAGAGCCGGGATGCGGCAGGGCGGATCAACGCGATCGTGATTGGGGACGTGAAGAGCGGGGTGGTGCTCTGAGCGGAGGGAAGACCACTCGGAGACCTGTCGCAACTGCAAGATCACCTGAGGGCTGAGAGCCAAGCAGGTTGACGGTCCAGTCCGCGGAATCTAGCCTTGGATGCGCGGGGAGTACCTCACCGAACAGCCTTCTGCGCAGGAATCGCTGAGCAGATCATGCGGGAGGCGTCGCCCCGGTGGAGCGTGGCCGCCATGCCATCGACGGATGCCAGCACGTCGGGCAGCTACACGCCGCGCGAGTTCATCGCCTTCGCGTTGGCCATGCTCGCGGCCTTCGCATTGTACGTTCCGAACCTGCGGCTCGAACTCCTCGCGGATGACTACGTCTTCATAAGCCAGGCCCTGCGGCATCCGCTGACCAGCCTCCTCGGCACCACCGGCGGCGAGACCTTCTACCGGCCGCTCTCCCGACAGAT
Source organism: Saccharimonadales bacterium (SeqCode) (assembly GCA_035542815.1). Lineage (GTDB taxonomy): Bacteria > Eisenbacteria > RBG-16-71-46 > RBG-16-71-46 > JACRLI01 > JACRLI01. The sequence continues at coordinate 22,929 of DATKKS010000196.1, forward strand.
CTACTTCACCGGGATGGCGCACCTGTTCGGTGCCGATCCACTTCCCTACCACCTCGTCAACCTGGCCCTCTATCTGCTTGCGGCTGCTCTTCTGGGCCACCTCGCGCGGATCTTACTCCGCCCCGCCGCCGCTCCCGCCGCCGTGGTGCTGTTCGCGGGCCAGCACGCGGGCAGCGTTCTTACCGGCTGGGCTTGCTGCACCCAGGACCTCTTCGCCCTGGTGTTCCTGGTGGCGGCGTTGCTGCTTCAGATCGCGGGCCGACGCACCTGGAGCTTACTCACGCTGGTTGCAGGGCTGTTGAGCAAGGAGACGGCCGCGGTGCTGCCTGCGCTCGTGGTGGTGGTGGAATGGAAGCACCTCCGAAAGCCTCTCCGGGAGGCGCTCCTCGCTGGTCGCTGGCACATGGCCCTGACCGGCGCGTGGGGGCTCCTGTACCTAGCGAGGT
>DATKKS010000197.1:0-9891 GCA_035542815.1 Saccharimonadales bacterium (SeqCode)
GGAACACCAGCTCGCCCGGGAACCGCACCAGCTGCCGCTCGAACAGCAGCCGGCTCAGGATCTCCTGCCCCGGCGCGCCGCCCAGGGCCGCCAGCTCACCGGCCGGGCGCGCCTGCAGCCCCGCGGCCGCGGCCGCCGCCACCATCGCCTCGGCCGCCCGCGCGGCCTCCGGCGGCAGCGGCGCGTCCACGGTGAGCGCCACACGGTCCTCGCGGGCGTACAGCGCGCCCTCGGCCAGCGCCGCGGCCAGCACCGAGTTGAACACCGCCGCCGGGACGCTCCGCTGCAGCCGGCTCTTCAGCTCGCCCTTGCCGATGCCGTAGCGCAGCGGGAACTCGTCGCGGTGGGCGCGCACCTCGGCCAGCAGCAGGCTGCGCGCCTGGCTCCAGCGCCGCAGCCCCAGGAAGCCCTCGCCCACCCGCATGGCGCGGCCCTCCGACAGCAGCGCGCCCAGGCCCGCGCCGGCCTCCTCCAGGGTGCAGCCGGAGGCCCGCGCCAGCTCGGTGGCCGAGACCGGCACCGCCGCGCCCTCCAGGGCCTCGCCCAGCCGGTCGGCGGAGCCGCCCTGCTCCAGGCGCGCCAGGCGCTCCGCCGCGGCGGTGTCGTGTAGGCGCTGGCGCGTCGCGCCGGTCTCGATCACCGTGCCCCCGCCCAGCGTGGCCGGCGGCGAGGCCACCCGGACCACGAACCGGTCCCCCCGCTCCGCCACCACCGGCCGGCGCAGCTCGACCTGGGCCAGCGCGGCACCGCCCGGCGCCAGCTGCTCCACCCCCAGCAGGCGCAGGATCCCGAAGGCCTCGGTAGCCCCCAGGTGGAAGGTCACCGCGGTCCGCGGACCCAGCGCCCGCGGGGCGTCCCGCAGCAGTTCCAGCCGCACCGAGAGCCGCCGGCTGGGCGGGGCCGAACCGGGCGCCACCAGCCAGTCCCCGCGCCGGGCGTCCTCGCGCGCCAGCGGGTGCAGCGACAGCGCCACCCGGCTGCCGGGGCCCGCCTCCTCCACCCGGCGCTCGTGCGATTCCAAGGTGCGCACCCGCACGCTCCGGCCCTGGGGCAGCAGCTCCAGGGTGTCCCCCACGCGAACCCGCCCCCGCCACAGCGTGCCGGTCACCACCGTGCCGAAGCCCTCCAGGGTGAACACCCGGTCCACCGGGAGGCGCGCCGGACCGGCCCCGTCCCGCAGCGGCAGCGCCCGCAGGGCCTCGGCCAGCGCCGCGCGCAGCTCGGGCTCCCCGGCCCCGGTGCGCGCCGAGAAGCGCACCACCGGCGAGCCGGCGAAGCGCGTGGCCGCCAGCGTGGCGCGCACCTCCTCCGCGGCCAGCGGGAGCATCTCGGGCTCCACCAGGTCGCACTTGGTGAGCACCGCCACGCACCGCGGAATGTGCAGCAGGTCCAGGATCGCCAGGTGCTCGCGGGTCTGGGGCATCACCCCCTCGTCCGCGGCCACCACCAGCAGCACCAGGTCGATCCCGCCCACCCCCGCCAGCATGTTGTGGATGAAGCGCTCGTGGCCCGGCACGTCCACCACGCCGGCCGACAGCTCCGGCGAAAGCGGCAGCGGGGCGAACCCCAGGTCGATGGAGATGCCCCGCTGCTTCTCTTCCTTGAGCCGGTCGGTGTCCACGCCGGTCAGCCGCCGCACCAGGGCGGTCTTGCCGTGGTCGATGTGGCCCGCGGTGCCGATGACGGCGAAGCGGGCAGTCACGCGGCGGGGTCCTTGTCGCGGCGGATCACCGCACCCACCCCGGCCAGCTTCCGCTCCAGCCCCTCGTAGCCGCGGTCCAGGTGGTAGACCCGCGAGATGGTGGTCTCGCCGTCGGCAGCCAGCCCGGCCAGGACCAGGGCCGCGGAGGCGCGGATGTCGGTGGCCATCACCGGCGCGCCAGTGAGATGGCGCGAGCCGTTCACCACCGCGACGTTGCCCTGCACCCGGACGTCCGCCCCCAGGCGCTGCAGCTCCGGCACGTGGCTCCAGCGGTCGTGGTAGATGGTGTCGGTCACCGTGCTCTGACCGTGCGCCAGCGACAGCACCGCGATCATCTGGGCCTGCATGTCGGTGGGGAAACCCGGGTACGGCGCGGTGGTGACGCGCACCGCCGAGAGGCGCTGCGGGCTGCAGATCACGATCTCCTCGCCGCGGGTCATGACCTGCGCGCCGGCCTCCTCCAGCTTGTTGATGGCGGCGCGCATGTGATCGGGGCGCGCCCCCAGGACCCGGAGCGTGCTGCCGGTCACCGCGCCGGCGGCCAGGAAGGTGGCCGCCTCGATGCGGTCGGGGATGACCTTGAACGCGGCCGGCCGGAGCCGCTCGACCCCCTGGATCTCCACCCGCGAGGTGCCCTGGCCGCGCACCGGCACGCCGCACGCGGACAGGAAGTCGCCCAGGCACTCGATGTCCGGCTCCCGGGCGGCGTTCTCGATCACCGTCGTGCCGCGCGCCAGGGAGGCCGCCATCATCATGTTGCCGGTGGCCCCCACGCTGGGGATCTCCAGGAAGAACTCGCAGCCCTGGAGCTGCCCGGCGCGCGCCTCGATGTAGCCATGCTCCACCGTGACCGTGGCGCCCAGCGCCTCCATCGCCTTCAGGTGCAGATCCACCGGGCGCGGCCCCCAGGCGCAGCCTCCGGGCATGGACACCCGCGCCCGGCCGAAGCGCGCCAGGAGCGGCCCCAGCACGTAGATCGAGGCGCGCATGGTCTTGACCAGCTCGTACGGCGCGGTGGTGGAGGTGAGGTTCGCGGCGTCCACCGTGACCGTGTGGTCGGCGAACGCGGCCTGCGCCCCGAGGGTCCGGAGCAGCTCGATGATGGTGTGGACGTCCCGGAGGTCGGGCACCCCGGTCACCTCGGTGCGGCCCTCCACCAGGAGGGCGGCGGTCAGTACCGGCAGCACCGCGTTCTTGGCGCCGCTCACCTGGATGGCGCCCTTGAGTGGATGTCCCCCTTCGATGACGAAGCGATCCATGCCGCCCCCCCTCCCTACTTCCTCCAGGCGAACAGCATCCTGGCCCGGCCGGCCAGGTCGGGCCGCACCTCCGCGCGGCGGAACGCGCCCCCCGCCTCCGCCTTCGACAGCGCCCGCCCCGCCAGCTCCGGGCTGATCTCCAGCGCCAGCAGCCCCGGCGCCGACAGCCACCGCGGAGCCTGGTCCAGGATGCGCTCCAAGACCTCGAAGCCGGTGGGACCCGCCACCAGCGCCTCCCGCGGCTCGTGCTCCCGGACGTCGCGGGACAGCCCCGGCCACTCGCCCGCCGTGACGTACGGCGGGTTGGAGACGATGAGCGAGGCGCCCCGCTCCGGAAACCGCAGCGACTCGAGCCCCGAGAAGAGATCGCTCCGGTACAGCTCCACCACCGCCCCGGCGGCGTTGGCCTCGATGTTGCGGCGGGCCCAGTCCAGCGCGCTTTCCGAAGACTCCAGCGCGATCACCCGCAGGCACGGCTCGGCCAGCGCCAGGCCCAGGGCGATGCAGCCCGAGCCCGTGCCCACGTCGATCGCCGTGTGCGGCAGCGGCGAGTCCAGCTCCTGCCACGCCTGGAGCGCGGTGATCGTGAGCAGCTCCGTCTCCGGCCGCGGGATCAGCACCCCCGGCCCAACGTGCACGCGCGCGCTCAGGAACGGCACCCAGCCGAGGATGTACTGCAGCGGCTCGCCCGTGCCGCGGCGCCGCGCCAGCGCGCGGGCCTGCTCGCGCTGCACCGCGGTGGGCTCCGGCGGGCGGGTCAGCAGCCGCGCGCGGCTCACCCCCAGCACGTGGGCCAGGAGCTGCTCGGCCTCGTGCGGGCCGGCGCCGCCCATGAGCGAGGCCAGCTCGCGCAGTTCGTCATTCATGCGCACGAAGGTAGCACGGGGGGCGGGGCGAAGGAATCCTGCGCCCAGAAGCGCATGCCCTCGGCTCCCGAGGCCCCCGGCGCGCCGCCGGGGCCGCGCCGCCGGGCCCCCGCGGATGGAACGAGCGGGCCCGCCGCCCCGCGGCCGGGACGGCGGGCCCCGAGGGGGTCCTGGTTCTTGTCGAAGGCCAGCGCCTGGTGCAGCTCGTCGAGCGCCTCGTCAATGTGCTGGATGGCCTTGACCCGGTGGCCGCCGAAGTCCTGCGCGGCGTGCTCGAAAGTGCCCTTGGCATTCTGGAGCTGCTTCTGGGGCTTATGGAGGAGGGGATGCGACTCGCGTGCGAAGCTCGCGACCCCGAACCCGGACAGAAACGCCAGAACCACCACGCTGCCCACGATTCCCGACGTGCGCACGTTCATGGTTCCTCCGGAGTGGGTTGGGTTGCCGCGCATCGGGTTGACAGTTGCCGCCAGGAACTCGATTCTGCGCAGTGGCACCCGGAATCTCAAGCCTCAGCCGCCGCGCGCCGGGAACGAGAAGGAGGCTTCGAACATGAGCGGGATCCCCGCCGACGACCCCACCACCCGGGCGTTCCTGCGCCACACCCTGGCCACTCTGGCCTACCGAGCCGGCAAGGCCGTGCGCGGGACGCCGGAGGCGTTCGGGCAGTTCCGGCCGACGCCGGACTCCCCTGCCTGCGTCATGATCCTCGCGCACATGGGCGACCTGATGGACTGGGTGCTGCGGATGGTGCAGGGCAAGCCGACTTGGACGACCGCCGCGCCGCTGACCTGGGCCGGGGAGATTGCGCGCTTCTTCGCCGCGGTGAGGGCGCTCGATGAGCATCTCGCTTCGGGCGCCCCGATCCGCTGGGAGCCGGGGCGGGTGTTCCAGGGCGGCATCGCCGACGCCCTCACCCACACCGGGCAGCTCGCGCTTCTGCGGCGCCTCTCGGGCTTCAAGATGAAGGGCGAGAACTACTCCCGGGCGGACATCGTGGCGGGCCGCGTCGGGATCGAGCAGACGCCGCCGGCGCCGGAGGCGGAGTTCGACTGAGGGGCGGCCTACTCCTCCGCCCCCGCCTTCACCTCCGCCAGCGTCCGCCCCTGGAGGCGCGCCTGCACGTCGGCGGCGCGCAGAGCCCCGGTGAACTCGCCCAGCTCGCCCTCCAGGACGTCCTGCAGGCGGTACACGGTGAGCGCGATGCGGTGGTCGGTGACGCGGCCCTGGGGGAAGTTGTAGGTGCGGATCTTGGCGCTGCGGTCGCCGGTGGAGACCTGCGAGCGGCGCTCGCGGGCCTGCTTCTCCTCCTGCTCGCGCTGCATGCGGTCCAGCAGGCGCGCCTTGAGCACCTTGATGGCCTTGCCGCGGTTCTTGATCTGGGAGCGCTCGTCCTGGCAGGTGACCACCATGCCGCTGGGGATGTGGCGCACGCGCACCGCGGAATCGGTGGTGTTGACGCCCTGGCCGCCCGGACCGCCGGCGCGGAACACGTCCACTTCCAGGTCCTCGGGGCGGATCTCCACGTCCACGTCCTCGGCCTCAGGCAGCACCGCCACGGTGACCGCCGAGGTGTGGATGCGCCCGGAGGCCTCGGTCACCGGCACGCGCTGCACCCGGTGCACGCCGCTCTCGAACTTGAGCCGGCTGTAGGCGTCCGGGCCGTTCACCTGGAAGATGACTTCCTTGAGCCCGCCGATGCCGGAGGCGCCGCTGGTGCTGAGCACCTCCACCGAGTAGCCCAGCTTCTCGGCGTACTTGGTGTACATGCGGTACAGCTCGGCGGCGAACAGGGCGGCCTCGTCCCCGCCGGTGCCGGCGCGGATCTCCACGATCACGTTCTTGCTGTCGTAGGGGTCCTTGGGCAGCAGCAGCTCGCGGATGCGGCCTTCGAGCTTCTCGAGGTCGGTGCGCAGCCCAGGCAGCTCGGTGCGGGCCAGGTCGGCCAGTTCGCCGTCGTTCCCGCGGAGCACCGCCTCGTCGTCGGCGATGGCCCGCTCCAGCCGCGCCAGCTCGGCGGAGCAGCCCACCACCTCCTCCAGCTCGGCGCGCTCCTTGGCCGCCTTCTGGGTCTCGCGGTGATCGGCCAGCACCGCCGGGTCCAGCAGCCGGTCGGAGAGCACCCGGTGGCGGTCCACCGCCTGCGTCAGGGCCTTTCTCATGCCGGTGTCTTCGGCCATCCCCGCCTCAACCCTCGCACGCGGCGGCCAGCGCCGCGTCGGGCGCCATCGCCGAAGTCTCCTCGGTCCACACCACCTTGAGCGCGGCCAGCGCCACCTCGATCTGGGCCAGCGACGGCTCGCGCGTGGTGAGCCGCTGGAGGTCCAGCCCCGGCCGGATGAACCAGCCCACCCAGCGCAGGTGGCTGTAGCGGGCCGACAGGCGCACCACCTCGAACGCCACCCCGGCGATCACCGGGATGAACGCGAAGCGCAGCAGGCGCTGGCCCCAGGTGGTGGGCCGGCCGAGGAGCACGAACACCAGGATGGAGAGGAGCATCACGATCAAGAGGAAGCTGGTCCCGCAGCGGGGGTGGAAGCGGCTGAACTGCTGGGCGTTCTCGGGGGTGAGGTCCACCCCGGCCTCCAGCGCGTGGATGCTCTTGTGCTCCGCGCCGTGGTACTCGAACACCCGCTTCATCTCCCCCCACTGGCCGATGAGCCAGATGTAGGCCAGGAAGATGAGCAACCGGAGCGCCCCGTCCACCATGTTGAACCCCAGGCTGCCGCGCAGGCGCAGGAGGCCGGTGAGCCACAGGGGCAGCGCGAAGAACACCGCGAAGCCCAGGGCCAGCGCCCCCACCACCGTGACCGGCAGGGCCAGGGCGGTGAACCAGGAGGCCTTGGGCGCGGCCGGCGCCGCGCCCGCCGCGTTCGGCGGGCCCGGCGCGGCGCCGACCTCCCGCGCGGCCTCGTCGGCCGCGTAGGCCAGCGCCTGGATCCCCAGGGTCATGGACTCCACCAGCACCGCGGCGCCGCGGAGGATGGGCCAGGACAGCGGCCTCACGCGCTTGGTGACCGAGATGAACGGCCGGTCCTGCCACGCCACCGAGCCGTCGGCGCGGCGCACCGCGGTGGCCACGCGCCCGGGCGAGCGCATCATGACGCCCTCGATCACCGCCTGGCCGCCTACCGGGAGAAATCGTCCCATGGTCCTCCGGGTCCTTCCCACCGCACGAAAACGGGCGTGCGGGGCGCCCCGCGGCGCCCGCGCACGCCCGCAGCTCCCCGCGCTACGAAGTGGCGGGAGCCTCGGTCTTCTTGGCGTACTTCCGCCGGAAGCGCTCCACGCGCCCGGCGGAGTCCACCAGCTTCTGCTTGCCGGTGTAGAACGGGTGGCAGTTGGAGCAGATCTCCACGTGGTGATCGCCCATGGTGGAGCGGGTCTCGATCACGTTCCCGCACACGCACACGATCCGGCTCTTCTTGTAGTCGGGGTGGATGCCTGACTTCATGGGGGTTGGCCTCTTGGGGTTCCGTCCGGGCCATGGGCCCTGCAGGCACGATCCGGTTCGACAGTCCGGCCGCCGTGCCCCGGTGGACGGTGGTTTAGGAGTTCATCATCTCCAGGAACTTCTTATTGGTCTTGGACTCGCTCATCTTCGAGATCAGAAATTCCATCGCCTCCACCGGCGTCTGCTCGTTGAGGAACTTGCGCAGAATCCAGACCTTGTTGATGACCTCGTTCTCCATCAGCAGCTCCTCCTTGCGGGTGCCGGAGCGGTTGATGTCGATGGCCGGGAAGATGCGCTTGTCCGCGATCTTGCGGTCCAGCACCAGCTCCATGTTGCCGGTGCCCTTGAACTCCTCGAAGATCACGTCGTCCATGCGCGAGCCGGTCTCGATCAGCGCGGTGGCCATGATGGTGAGGCTGCCGCCGCCCTCGATGTTCCGCGCCGCGCCGAAGAACCGCTTGGGCCGCTGCAGCGCGTTGGCGTCCACACCGCCCGAGAGGATCTTGCCCGAGTGGGGCACCACGGTGTTGTGGGCGCGCGCCAGCCGGGTGATGGAGTCCAGCAGGATCACCACGTCCTTCTTGTGCTCCACCAGGCGCTTGGCCTTCTCGATCACCATGTCCGCCACTTGCACGTGCCGCTCCGCCGGCTCGTCGAAGGTGGAGCTGACCACCTCGCCCTGGACCGAGCGCTCCATGTCGGTGACTTCCTCGGGCCGCTCGTCAATGAGCAGCACGATCAGCACGATCTCCGGGTGGTTCTCGGTGATGCTGTTGGCGAGCTTCTGGAGCAGGACGGTCTTGCCGGCCCGCGGGGGCGACACGATCAGCCCCCGCTGGCCCTTCCCGATGGGCGCCAGCAGGTCGATGATCCGGGTGGAGATGTCGCGGTTCTTGTTCTCCAGCTTGATCCGCTCCTGGGGGTAGAGCGGGGTCAGGTTGTCGAAGAGGATCTTGTCCTTGGCCGCCTCCGGGCTCTCGAAGTTCACCGCCTCCACCCGCAGCAGGGCGAAGTAGCGCTCCCCGTCCTTGGGGGGCCGGACCTGGCCGGAGATGGTGTCCCCGGTGCGCAGATCGAAGCGCTTGATCTGGGACGGGGACACGTAGATGTCGTCGGGGCCGGGGAGATAGTTGTAGTCCGGCGAGCGCAGGAAGCCGTAGCCCTCGGGGAGGATCTCCAGCACCCCTTCGGCGAAGATCAGCCCGTTCTTCTGGGTCTGGGCCTCGAGGATCTTGAAGATCAACTCCGACTTGCGCAGGCCACTGGTCCCGGGAACGTTCATCTCCTGAGCCACCAGCAGCAGCTCCGAGATGGTCTTTCCCTTCATTTCCTGCAAATCCATGCCTTGAACTCCTTCGCCGCCGCCGGCAGACAGGTGGGGCCGGTGGCGTGGCCGTCGTTACGGCTCTTTCGGGTCGAGGTGTGGGTCCCTGCTAGCTCCTGAGCGAGGTCTCCAGGGGTTGGGTCTCTGCGCATTCTGGGCCGCGAGTTGGGCTCGCGACGCATCGTCCAAGAAAGGGGCTTGAAACTGCTTCGGAAAGTACCCGATGTGGAATTTGGACGAGGCTTGCGGAAGTGCCGGGCGGGGAGCCCCATGGCCTCGGCAACTGGGGATAGCCTACGGGCGCCCCGCCGTTCCTGTCAACCGCCTTTTTTGATGTCGGGTCCTGCCTCTCGGATTCCCCCCTCCCGCCGGGCCTAGCGCGCCGCCCCGGACCGGAAGAAGTCGAGGGTCAGCTCCAGCCCCCGGCGGAACTCGGTCCGCGGCTCCCAGCCCAGCTCGGCCCGGGCCTTGGCCGCGTTCAGGAAGATCCGGCTGACCTCCCCCGGGCGGGCCGGCGCGTGCCGGGCGGGCTTGGGATAGGCCAGCAGCTCCCGCAGGATCTCGTACAGCCGGTTGACCGAGATGCCTTCCCCCCAGCCCAGGTTGTAGGCCTGGCCCTCGCCGCGGGTGAGGGCCAGCTGGTTGGCCTCCACCACGTCCAGCACGTACAGGTAGTCGCGCTCGGCCTCACCGTCCCCGTAGATGACCGGGGTGCGGCCCTCCAGCATCATCCCGATGAAGATGGCGTTCACCCCGGCCTCCCCCTTGGGGTTCTGCCGGGGCCCGTAGACGTTGGGGTAGCGCAGCACCACGCTGGGCAGCCCGAACAGCCGCCGCTCGATTTCAAGATAATGCTCCACGGTGTGCTTGGTCACCCCGTAGGGCGCCTCCGGGCTCACCGGGTGGGCCTCGTCCGCCGGCAGGTACTGCGGCTCGCCGTAGATGGCCCCGCCGCTGGAGATGTAGATGAAGCGCCGCACGTCGTGCTTGCGGCACAGGACCAGCAGGGTGCAGCTGCCCACCACGTTGGTCAGGGCGTCGCCGGCCGGGTCCTCCACCGAGATGCGCACGTCGATCTGCGCCGCGTGGTGGTTCACCACCTCCGGGCGGAACTCCTGGAACACCCTGGCCACGGCGTCGGAGTCGCGCAGGTCCACCTGGTAGAAGCGGGCCTGCGGCGGCACGTTGTGCAGGAAGCCGGTGCTGAGGTTGTCCAGCACGGCCACCTCGTGTCCCAGGGCGAGGTATCGGTCGGCGACGTGCGAGGCTATGAAGCCGGCGCCGCC
>DATKKS010000198.1:0-36887 GCA_035542815.1 Saccharimonadales bacterium (SeqCode)
CGACTCCCGCCCCAGCGACTCCAGCGCCGCGCCCAGCGCCTCGGCGGTGGCCCGGATGGCCAGGTCGCCGCGGGCGTGGCCGTAATAGTCGTTGAACGCCTTGAACGAGTTGAGGTCGATGTACAGGTAGCCGAAGTGTTCGCCGCGCGCGATGCGCCGGCTGGCCTCCTGCTCGATGGAGGCGGTGCCCGGCAGCCCGGTGAGCGGGCTCATGTCGCGCACCCCGCGGGTCCAGTTCAGCAGGATCCGCACCCGCAGCGCCAGCTCGTTGGCGACGTAGGGCTTGCTGATGAAGTCGTTGGCGCCCAGCTCCAGCCCGCGGATGCGGTCGCGGGTCTGGCTCAGCGCGGTGAGCAGGATCACCGGGAGGTAGCGGGTGCGGAACGAGGAGCGCAGGCTGTGGAGCACCTCGAACCCGTCCATGCCGGGCATCATGACGTCCAGCAGCACCAGGTCCGGCGCCGCGGTGCGCGCGGCCGACAGGCCCGCGGGGCCGTCGGCGGCGGTCAGCACCCGGTAGCCCTCGTGCTGCAGGTGCAGCCGCAGCATCTCGCGGAGAGTGTCGTCGTCCTCGACCACCAAGACCGTCTCTCGAATGCTGTCAGGCACCCGTGCCTCCGTGGGGGAAACGGACCACGCCGTGGGCCCGCCGGGGGGAGGGGCCGGCCTCCGGCGCAAGTTGCTCCATTCCCAAGCAATATCGGTCGCGGAAGGCGCCACCTTTACCGCGGGGAGGGCCGTGGGACAGGGGCTGGAGGGGGCCGGATCCCCGCGCCGGGGCGGCGCGGGGCTCAAACCGGCTCGAAGAAGCCCATTTCGTCCAGGGAGGGTTCCACGGAGGTGGCGTCGCCGGAGCGCTCGCCGGCGGCCAGCCGCTCGGCGCCCGCCAGCGCGATCATGGCGCCGTTGTCGCCGCACAGCGCCGGCGGCGGGAAGGCCAGCTGGAGGCCCTGAGCGGCGGCCCGGCGCGCAAACGCCTCGCGCAGGCCGGTGTTGAGGCTCACCCCGCCGGTCACCGCGATCCGCGGAGCGCCGGCGTGAGCCGCGGCCGCCAGGGTCTTGGCGGTCAGCACGTCCACCACCGCGGCCTCGAAGCTGGCCGCCAGGTCGGCCCGGCCCTGCGCCGAGAGGCCCGGGTTCCGTTCCAGGAACAGCCGGAGCGCGGTCTTGAGCCCGCTGAAGCTCATTTCGAAGCCCGGCTCGCGCAGCAGCGCGCGCGGCAGGTTCACGGCGCGGGGGTCGCCCTGCCGGGCCAGCCGGTCCACCTCCGGCCCCCCCGGGTAGGGCAGGTCCAGGAGCTGGGCGGCCTTGTCGAAAGCCTCCCCGGCGGCGTCGTCCCGGGTGGAGCCCAGCAGCCGGTAGCGCCCGAAGCCGAGGACGTGCAGCAACTCGGTGTGTCCCCCGGAGGCCACCAGGCACACGCACGGCGCGGCCCACCCGGGGTCGGTGCCCCACACCGACCACACGTGGCCCTCCAGGTGGTTAACCCCCAGCCAGTCCTTGCCGTGGGCCAGCGCCAGGGCGCGGGCGGTGCTCACCCCCACGATCAGGCTGCCCACCAGGCCTGGCCCGCGGGTCACGGCGATGCCGTCCACCGCCGCCCAGTCGGCGCGGGCCTGGGCCAGCGCGGCGTCCAGGGCCGGCAGCAGCAGCTCCAGGTGCGCGCGCGAGGCCAGCTCGGGCACCACCCCGCCGTACTCCCAGTGCACCGGCTGGGCCGAGGTCACGTTGGAGAGCACCTGGCGGCCGCGCACCACGCCCACCGCGGTGTCGTCGCAGGAGGTCTCGATGCCCAGCACGGTGAGCGAGGTTCGGGCGGCGCGCGGCGCGCCGGGCGGGCCGGGGGCGGTCGGAGGACCCGGGGCGCGGGTCACAGCACCCGCACCGCCACCAGCGTCTGGTCGTCGGACTGGGAGGTTCCCGCGGCAAAGCGGCCCACCTGGCGCAGCAGCTGGTTCACGATGTCCGCGGCCGGCAGCCCCGCCAGGCCCCGCACCGCGGTCTCCAGCGCCTCCTCGCCGAACAGCTCCCCGCGCCGGTTCTCGGCCTCGGTCACGCCGTCGGAGTACAGCACCAGCAGGTCGCCGGAGCCCAGCCGCACCGCCGCTTCCTCGTACCGCCAGTCGCCCATCACCCCCACCGGGATCCCGCCGCTCTCGAGGTGCTCCATCGGGCCGCCGGCCCGGAGCAGCAGCGGGTAGTTGTGGCCCGCGTTGCAGTACCGCAGGGTGCGCGCGGACAGGTCCAGCACGCCGTAGAAAAGCGTGGCGAAGCGGCCCGAGGCGGTGGAGCCCGCGAGCATCTGGTTGAGGCGGGTCACGCACTCGGCCGGCCCCTCGACCGCGCCCGAGACGCAGCGCAGCATGGCGTGCAGGCTGGCCATCAGCAGCGCCGCCGCCACGCCCTTGCCGGACACGTCGGCGATGGCCAGGCCGACGCGCCCGTCGCCCACGTCCAGGAACTCGAAGCTGTCCCCGCCCACCTCGCGCGCCGGCACGTTCCGGCCCGCCACCTCGAGGCCCGGCCAGCTCGGGTTGCGCTGCGGCAGCAGCTCCTGCTGCACGATGCTGGCCAGCTTGAGGTCGCGCCGCAGCGCCTCCTGCAGCCGCTCCTGCTCGGAGTGCTGGACGTTCTCGATGATCTGGGCGGACTGCGCCCCCAGGATCGCGATCAGGCGCTCGTCGGAGTGGCTGAACCCGCCGCCGCTCTTGTTGAACATGGCCAGCACCCCGATGAGCCGGTCCTGGCTGCGCAGCGGCGCCGCCAGCACCGAGCGGATGCCCTCCACGTGCGCGGCGATGCCCTGGAAGCGGGGGTCGGTGGTCAGGTCGTCCACGACGAGGCTGGTCTGGTGCTTGCTCACCCAGCCCGCCAGGCTCAGGCGCAGCGGCATGGGAAAGGCGCCGTGGCCTTCGGCCTTCCGCACCAGCGTCTGGAGCGGGTCGGACTGGCCCTCGCGCATCAGCCAGATGGCGCCCTGCTCGGCCTCCATCTCGGTGATGGTCATCTGCACCAGCTTGGCCAGCACCTCGTTGAGGTCCTGGGCGGTGGACAGGGCCAGCGCCACCTCGTTCAGCACCGTGAGGTGACGGACGGATTCGCGCAGCTCCAGCAGCTCGCGCTGGAGCGCGGTGAGCTTCAGCTCCGGGGTGCCCGGCTCGTGGCTGGGATTCATGGCCGACACAGCGTACCGGCTCGCCGCGAATCGGGCAATCGGGGCGGCGCCGCCGTGGGCGGCACTGCCGGAGCCCCGCGCGGATGCCATCTGCCGGAGGGCTCGGGAGACGGAGCAACATATAAAGCTACGAAAATGATTCGATAGGACTCAATTCGATAAGCGCGGCCGTCGGCGCTAAATGCACAACGAAACGAATATTTGTCCATGGAGGCCTCAGTGGGATCCGGAATTGTCGGTTAGACGTCAATTCTGGTTCTGGATACGGGCATGGAGACGAGCGGATCGCAACTCCCGGCGGGGCCGGAATCCACATGCAGCGTGGATTCCATCATGCTATAGAAATGAAACGCGGCGGCGCGCCCAGCTGAGCCCGCCGCCGAATCTATTTTTCTGAATCTCTAGTGGGCACCCTGCACCGCGGTGCCCGCCGCTACCTCACCTGGCTGTGGCCGTTCCCCAGGCGCACCCGGTTGATGGCCCGGCTGAGCGCCGCCTCGGCCCGCGCCCGGTCGAAGTGCTCGCCGCGCTCCTCCAGCAGCTGCCGGGCGCGCTTCTCCGCCTCCAGGGCCCGCGCCATGTCAATGTCCCCCACGTGTTCGCAGGCGTCCGCCAGCACCGTGGCCCGGTTGTCGCCCACCTGGAGGAACCCGCCGCTCACGGCGTAGTCGTCCACCGCGCCGTCGGCCAGCCGGATGCTGAGCTTGCCCGGCACCAGCGGGGTGATGAGCGCCGCGTGGTGCGCCAGCACCCCCAGGTAGCCCTGGGCGCCCGGCGCCGTGACGCACACCACGTCCTGCTCGAACACCTTCTCTTCGGGGGTCAGGACGCTCAGATGGAACAGCTCTGCCATGCGGATCCTCTAGCGCATCTTATCGGCGGCTTCGATGGCTTCCTCCACCCCGCCCACCATGTAGAACGCCTGCTCCGGCAGGTCGTCCAGCTCGCCCGAGACCAGCCGCTTGAAGCCCCGGATGGTGTCCTCACGCTTGACGTACTTGCCCGACGTGCCGGTGAAGGCCTCGGCCACGAAGAACGGCTGCGAGAGGAACTTCTGGATCTTGCGCGCGCGCGCCACCAGCACCTTGTCGTCCTCGGACAGCTCGTCGATCCCCAGGATGGCGATGATGTCCTGCAGGTCCTTGTAGCGCTGCAGCACCCGCTGCACCGAGCGGGCCACCTCGTAGTGCTCCTCGCCCACCACCCGCGGATCCAGGATGCGGGAGGTGGAGGCCAGCGGGTCCACCGCCGGGTAGATGCCCAGCTCCACGATGCGCCGGTCCAGCACGGTGGTGGCGTCCAGGTGCGAGAACGCGGTGGCCGGCGCCGGGTCGGTGAGGTCGTCGGCCGGCACGTAGATGGCCTGCACCGAGGTGATGGAGCCCTTGCGGGTGGAGGTGATGCGCTCCTGGAGCTGGCCCATCTCGGTGCCCAGCGTGGGCTGGTAGCCCACCGCCGAGGGCATCCGGCCCAGGAGGGCCGAGACCTCCGAGCCCGCCTGGGTGAAGCGGAAGATGTTGTCGATGAACAGCAGCACGTCCCGGCCTTCCTCGTCCCGGAAGTACTCCGCCTCGGTCACGCCGGTCAGCCCCACGCGCAGCCGCGCCCCGGGGGGCTCGTTCATCTGGCCGAACACCATCACCGTCTTGGAGATGACCCCGGACTCGTTCATCTCGATCCACAGGTCGTTCCCCTCGCGGGTCCGCTCGCCCACCCCGGCGAACACCGAGTAGCCGCCGTGCTGGGTGGCGATGTTGTTGATCAGCTCCTGGATGATGACCGTCTTGCCCACGCCGGCGCCGCCGAACAGCCCGATCTTGCCGCCCCGGGCGTACGGCGCGATGAGGTCCACCACCTTGATGCCGGTCTCGAACACCGAGGCGGAGGTCTCCTGGTCCTCGAACGCGGGGCTGGGGCGGTGGATGGGGTACTCCTTGGTCATGCCCTGGAGCGGGCCGCGCTCGTCGATGGGCTTGCCGAGCAGGTTGAACACGCGCCCCAGGCAGCCCGGCCCCACCGGCACGCGGATGGGCGAGCCGGTGTCCACGGCCCGCATGCCGCGCTGCAGCCCGTCGGTGGACGCCAGCGCGATGCACCGGACCAGGTTGTCCCCCAGGTGCAGCGCCACCTCGACCGTCAGGTCGATGCCCTTCGCCGGCTCCTCGATCCGGATGGCGTTGAGGATGGACGGGAGCTTGTCGGCGTCGAACCTGAGGTCGACCGTGGGCCCGATCACCTGCACGACTGCACCGTAGTTTGGCATCGAAGACGGCTCCTGTGTGTTAGGCCAGCGCCTCGGCGCCGCCCACGATCTCCGCGATCTCCCTGGTGATGGCCGCCTGCCGCAGGCGGTTCCGCAGCAGCGTCAGCGAGTCGATCATCTCTCCGGCGTTGTTGTTGGCCGCGCCCATGGCCACCATCCGCGCGCTCTGCTCGGAGGCGTAGGCCTCGGCCAGGGCGAGGAACAGCCGGGTGTGCGCGTAGCGCGGCAGCAGGTGCTCGAAGATGGTCTGGACGTCGGGCTCCAGGATGAAGTCCCGGGTCCGGGCCGCCCCCGGTCCGGCCGCCGCCTCGCTGGAGATGGGCAGGAACGGTTCGACCACCACGTTGCGATTCAGGGTGGAGATGAAGTGCGTGTACAACAGGTCCACCGCGTCCACCCGGCCCGACAGGAAGCTGCGGACGGCGTCGTGCGCCACGGTCCGGGCGGTGGCGAAGTCGGCCTGCGCCGGGAGGTCGGTGTAGCGCTCGTCGATCTCGCGCTTGCGGCGGGTCATGTAGTCGATCGCCTTGCGGCCCACCAGGTGGAAGCCCACCGGCACCCCGGCCTCGTGCAGGTACTGGTCGGCGGCGCGCAGCAGGGTCGAGTTGTACGCCCCGCACAGGCCGCGCTCGGCGGCGATCACGATCAGCCCGCGCCGCCGCACCGGGCGGGCCTGGAACAACGGGTGCGCCTGGGCCTCGGGCGCCGCGGCGAACGCCGCCAGCACCTGGACCATCCCCGCGGCGAACGGCCGGGCCTGGTGCGCGCGGACCTGGGCCTTGCGCAGCTTGGCCGCCGCCACCATCTCCATGGCCTTGGTGATCTGGCGCGTGCTCTGCACGCTCCGGATGCGCCGCTTGAGGTCGCGCAGGGTCGCCATGCAGCCCTCAGGCCTGGAACTGCGCCTTGAATTCCGCCGTCGCCTGCTGCAGCCGGGCCACGGTGGTGTCGCTCAGGTCCTTCTCGGAGTCGATCGCCCGCTCCACCTCCGGGTAGCGCTGCCGCATGAACTCGAAGAACTCCACCTCGAACCGGGCGACCGCGCCCACCGGCAGGTCGTCCAGGATGCCCTGGCCCCCCACCCAGATGATCATCACCTGGCGGCCCAGGCCCATGGGCACGAACTGGCCCTGCTTGAGCACTTCCACCATCCGCTCGCCGCGGGTGAGCTGGGCCTTGGTGGCCTTGTCCAGGTCGGAGCCGATCTGGGCGAAGGCGGCCAGCTCGCGGTACTGGGCCAGGTCCAGGCGCAGCCGCCCGGCCACCTTCTTCATGGCCTTGGTCTGCGCGTGGCCGCCCACGCGGGACACCGAGATGCCCACGTTGATCGCCGGCCGGACGCCGGAGTAGAACAGGTCGGACTCCAGGAAGATCTGCCCGTCGGTGATCGAGATGACGTTGGTCGGGATGTACGCCGACACGTCCCCGGCCTGGGTCTCGATGACCGGCAGGGCGGTCAGCGAGCCGCCGCCCTTGGTGCAGCCCGCGACCGTCTGGTCGGCGTTGTCGGCCAGCTTGGCGGCCCGCTCCAGCAGCCGCGAGTGCAGGTAGAACACGTCGCCCGGGTAGGCCTCGCGGCCCGGCGGCCGGCGCAGCAGGAGCGACAGCTGGCGGTAGGCGGCGGCGTGCTTGGACAGGTCGTCGTAGATGCACACCGCGTGCTGGCCCTTGAGCATGAAGTACTCGCCCATGCTCACCCCGGCGTACGGCGCGATGTACTGCAGCGGCGCCGGCTCCGAGGCCGACGCGACCACCACGATGGTGTAGTCCATGGCGCCGTGCTTGCGGAACACGTCCACCACCTGGGCCACCGTGGACTCCTTCTGCCCGATGGCCACGTAGATGCAGATCTCCCCCGCGCCCTTCTGGTTCAGCACCGTGTCCACCGCCAGCGCGGTCTTGCCCGTCTGGCGGTCGCCGATGATGAGTTCGCGCTGGCCGCGGCCGATGGGGATCATCGAGTCGATGGCCTTGAGCCCGGTCTGGAGCGGCTCCTTCACCGGCTGGCGGTACACCACCCCCGGGGCCCGGCTCTCGATGTGGCGGTAGGTCTGGGTCACCACCGGGCCCTTGCCGTCCACCGGCCGGCCCAGCGAGTTCACCACCCGGCCCACCAGGGCCTCGCCCACCGGCACTTCCGCGATGCGGCCGGTGCGGCGGACGGTGTCGCCCTCCTTGATCATCTGGTCGGAGCCGAACAGGACCACCCCGACGTTGTCCTCCTCGAGGTTCAGCACCATGCCGCGCACGTCCCCGGGGAACTCCAGCAGCTCGCCGGCCGCGGCGTCCTCCAGGCCCCACACCCGCGCGATGCCGTCGCCCACCTGGAGCACGGTGCCCACGCTCTTCATCTCGAGCTTGGACTCGAACTTCTCGAGTTCCTTCTGGATGATGGTGCTGACTTCTTCGGGACGGAACGTCATCTACGACTCCTTGCATCCCCGGCGCGGGCGGCGCTGGCCGCGGCGCGCGCTCACGACGGGAGCGGCGCGGCGAGCAGGCTGTCGCGCAGCTCCCTCAGGGTGCTCCTCACGCTGCCGTCAATGATGCGGTCGCCCACGGTGACGACCACTCCCCCCAGGATGGCCGGGTCCACGACCTCGGACAGGAGCACCTGCTTGCCGGTGACCCGCTGCAGCCGCTCCACCAGCCCCGCCCGCTCCGCGTCGGTGAGCCGCACCGCGGTCACCGCGCGGGCGCGCACGATGCCGCGCTCCTCCTCGACCAGCTCGCGGTAGCGCTCCACGACCGCCGCCAGCAGGCCGAAGCGGCCCTTGGTCAGCAGCAGCTCCAGGAACTCCACGGCCACCGGCCCGACCCGCCCGGCCAGGACCCGCCCGGCGAAGGCGCGCTTCTCCGACTGCGGGAGGTCGGGCATCTCCAGCACCCGCGCGAAGTCGGGGTCGGAGCGCAGCAGGCCCCCGATCGCCGCCAGGTCGCCGCCCACCGCGTCCAGCGCGCCGCGCTCGCGCGCCGCGCGGAACAGGGCCAGGGCGTACTTGCGGGCGACCGCGGCGGGCTGCTTCACCGGACCCCCTCCACCTCCGACAGGAACCGCTCGATGAGGCTGCGGTGGCCGGCGTCGTCCAGCTTCTGCTGGACCACCCGCTCGGTGGCGGCGATGACCGACCTCACCATCTGCTCCCGCAGCTCCGCCAGCGCCTTCTCCTTCTCACGCACGATCTCGGCGGTGGCCCGCTCCAGCTGCTCGCGGGCCCGCTCGCGGCCCTCCTCCACGATCTGGGAGGACAGCCGCTCGCCCTCGCGCGCGGCTTCGGTGATGCGCTGCCGGGCGGTGCTCTCGATCTCCCGGATGCGCGCCTCGAAGTCGGCCTTGAGGGCCTCCATCTCGGCGCGCGCCCGGCCCGCGGCCGCGAAGTCGTCGGCGATCTTCTGCCGGCGGTCCTCCAGCACCTTGAGCAGCGGCTTCCAGGCGAACGCCCGGAGGATCCACAGCACCACCAGGAAGCCGAGGATCTGGGTGATGAGCTGGTTGACGATGATCAGGTCCATGCAACTCTCCGGCGCCGCCGCAGGCGGCGCCCCCGAGGCCGCCCTAGTGCGCCAGGAACTTCTGCAGCACGAACACGTTCACGAACGCGTAGATCGTGAGCGCCTCCGCCATCCCCAGACCGATGATCATGGCGACCTGGATCTTGCCGATGGCCTCCGGCTGACGGCCCATGGCCTCCATGGCGCCCCGGCCCATGATTCCGATCGCGAGCCCGGACCCCACGGCGGCGAGGCCGACTCCGAGCGGCAGGGCCAAACCCAGTGCGGCAGACAGATCCATGGTGACACTTCCTCCGCGCGTTAGAACCGTGCGCAGCGCGGGCCGGAGCCCGCGGCTACGCGCTCTCGGGGCGCGCCGCACGGGCGTGCGCCGGCCCGGCTCCGCCCCCCTCGTGCTGCTCGTGCGGCAGCATGAGGAAGATGTAGATGGTGCTCAGCAGGGTGAAGATCAGCGCCTGCACCACGCTGGTGAGCATGGCCAGGAAGATGAACGGCAGCTGCAGCGGGATGCCCCCGTAGGGCACGTGCACCAGCTGCAGCAGGGTGATCCCCAGCCCGGTGAAGACCGCCAGCAAAATGTCCTCGCCGAAGATGTTCCCGAACAGACGGCAGGACAGGCTCACCGGCTTGGCCAGCTCCCCGATCAGGTGCAGCGGCAGCATCAGCGGCACCATCGCCCACCCGATGAGGTCGCGCGGCTCGCCCGCCATGTGGTCCAGGTAGCCGACCACGCCCAGGCGGCGGATGCCGGTCCACTGCACGTACAGGAACACGGTGAGGCCCATGGACAGGGTGGTGTTGAGGTTGACCGTCGGCGACTTGAGCCCCGGGACCAGCCCCCACAGGTTCATGGCCAGGATGTAGATGAACAGCGAGCCCAGGAACGGCACGTACGGCTCGCCCTGCGGGCCCATGACCCCGACGATGAAGTCGTGCAGCGACTGCACCACGTACTCGGCCACGTTCTGGAGCCGGCCGGGCATGAGCGCGCGCCGGCGCGAGGCCAGCCGGAAGAACACCGCCAGGAACAGCACCACCGCCCAGGTGAACAGCACGTCCGCCCACTTGCCCTCTTCCAGGACCCGGCGCCAGGCTTCGTTGTGCGTGAAATGGGTGAGGAGGCTGAGCAGGTTGGGAAGCTCGAGGGAGGACCCCTCGCGGCCCGCGGCAGCCTCCATGAGCGGCAGGATCAACGCGGCTCCCTTCCCTCTCCCGGGGCCACCGGGCCCAGGGCCGCTCCCGCGGTCCGGGTCTGCAGCATCCGGCCCAGGGCCTTCAGCACGATCACCGCCAGCACCATCGGGAAGCCCGCCGCCAGCGACAGGGGCGTGCCCACCCCGCGGGCCAGCAGGGCGTACCCGACCCCGTACACCAGGACCAGCTTCAGCACGGCCGCGAGCAGCACCCGCCCGCGCCGCGCCCCTTCGGGCCGCAGCACGTTCACCGTGAGGGACTCGATCAGCCGGAGGTTGATCACCCCCAGGACCGCGCCCAGGCCCAGGCCCAGGGCGAACCGCGGGCCCAGGTACACCAGCGCGAACGGGAGCGCCAGCGCCAGGAGCACCAGCGTGGCCCGGTAACTGCGCGCCAGGAAATCACGATCCATTCGGATCTCCGTCCGGCCGCTCCGACTCCTCCCGGACCCGTCTCAGGATGTTCGCGATCTCGCGCACCGCCGCGCCGAACCCCAGGATCAGCCCCAGGATGGTGCCCCACGGCGCCAGGTGCAGCTTCTTCTCCACCCACTGGCCCGCGAAGAGGCCCAGCAAGGGCGCTACCGCCATGAGGGCCGGGATGGAAGCCAGCAGACCCAGCTGCCTGAGTTGGGAGTAGCGACGCTCGGGCATTGATTCCCCCGAGAGCGTGAATCCGTTCACAAACTGCCCGGGACAATCGCCAGTGGGTACACGCCTTGCACAGAGCGTGGGGCGCGTGGATTGTAGGAGCCGCGCGCGGCCTGGGTCAATCTGGAAAAGCCAATGTGGTAAACTCCGTTGACCCGCCCCAGCCTTCCGCGTATGTTGGACGATCACTGAGAGGGAAGGATCCGAAAATGATACGCAGTATGACCGGCTACGGGCGGGCGGAGCTGACCGACGGCACCGGCCGCTGGACCGCCGAGATCCGCTCCGTCAACCACCGCTTCTGCGAGATCTCCCTCCGCCTTCCCAGGTTCGTCCAGCACCTGGAACAGCGCGCCCGGACTCTCCTGCAGGACCGCCTGATGCGCGGGAAGATCACCGTCAACGTGGTGTTCGAGGGTCAGGCGGCCCCCGACGCGGGCGGGCTGCGCCTGGATATCCCGTTGTTGGATCGCTACTTCGCGCTTCTGGCCGAGGTCCGCGAGCGGTTCCACCTGGCCGAGCCGGTGAGTCTGGCCACGCTGGCCGGGCTGCCCGACGTGCTGGTGTGGGAAGCGCCCGGCGGCGACGATGCCGCCGGCTGGCCCTCGCTGGAGCGGGTGCTGGAACTCGCCGGCAAGGAGATCACCCGGATGAAGGAGCTGGAGGGGGGCGCCCTGGCGTCCGACTTCCGGCAGCGGCTGGGGATGATCCTCGGGGACCTGGGCGAGGTCGAGGCCCGCGCGCCGGTGCGGATCGAAGAGGCCCAGCGCCGGCTGCAGGAGCGGCTGGGGCAGCTGCTCTCGAACGGGCCGGTGGACCCCGGCAGGCTGGCGCAGGAGGTGGCCATCTATGTGGACCGGATGGACTGCACCGAGGAGTGCGTGCGCCTCCGGACCCACTGCGACCACTTCGAGAAGCTGATCGGGGCCGCCCCCAGCGCCGGGCGGCGGCTCAACTTCCTGCTCCAGGAGATGAACCGGGAGGCAAATACCATCGGGTCCAAGGCCTCCGACGCCGTCATAACTCAGAAGGTGATGTGCATCAAGGAGGAGCTGGAGAAGCTCCGCGAACAAATCCAGAACATTGAATGAATTGAGCCAGGATTGCGATAAGCACGGACGATGGCAAGATACGATTTGAATTCGCTTATATGCAAGTCCCCCGTATTCCCCCTGGTGGTGTCGGGACCCTCAGGCGTCGGTAAGACTTCCATCGTACAAAGCGCATTGAAAGTGCGCCCCGGGTGGCGCTATAGTGTCTCAACCACGACCAGGCCCCCAAGGGCCGACGAAATATCCGGAACTGCTTATGATTTCATCTCGGAGGAGGAGTTCGAACACCGCCGGCGGGCGGGGAACTTCCTAGAGACTGCGGAAGTCCACGGGCATCAGTATGGTACCCCCCGGGACCGGCTCGAGGGCTGGCTGCGGGAAGGCCACGTGGTGGTCCTCAACATCGACGTCCAGGGCGGCAGCAGCATGCGACGGGCCTTCCCGGACGGGGTGTTCGTGTTCATCCTGCCGCCCTCCCTGGAGATCCTGGAGGAGCGGCTGCGGCACCGGGCCACCGACGCACCCGAGGTGGTGGCCCGCCGGCTTGAGAACGCCAAGGCAGAACTGAAACGGGTTTCGGAGTACACTTATGTGATCGTGAACGACGACCTCGAGCTGGCCACCCGCCAGCTCCTCGGGATCGCGGATGCCGAGCAGTGTAGAATCGAGAGGCGAACAAAGTGAGCGACAGCGACGAACTCACCCCGCCGGCGGAAACCGGCACTGAAGGAGCCCAGGTCTTGAACTCCAAGGAGATCGCCAACAAGTACGAGTCCGCCATCGTGGCCGCGGTGGAGGCCCGCCGCCTCAACGACATCACCCGGGTGACCGGGGAGTCCCTGTCGGCCCGGGTCACCCAGATGGCCATCGAGAACGTCCGCCAGGGCCGCGTGAACTACTTCTACGAGGAGCCCAAGGCCGCCTCGCCGCAGGACGAGGACGAGGGCTAGGTCCCCGGGCGCCGGACCCGGCCCCGGGCCGGCGCGCACTCTCCCCGCGGAGCCGGGCACGGGCCGCCCGGCCGCCGAGGCAGCCATGCTCCACGGCAAGAACATCCTCCTGGGCGTCACCGGCGGCATCGCCGCCTACAAGAGCTGCGAGCTGGTCCGGCTCCTCAAGAAGGCCGGCGCCCGCGTGGCAGTGGTGATGACGCGCTCGGCCACGCGGCTGGTCCAGCCGCTCACCTTCCAGGTGCTGTCGGGCAACCCGGTGCTGTGCGACCTGTGGGAGGACGCCGCGCTGGCGGTGGACTTCGAGCCGCGCGCCGGCCTGCCCGCCGGACCGGTGGCGCACGTGGACCTGGGGGCCTTCGCCGACCTGGTGGTGGTCGCCCCGGCCACCGCGAACATCCTGGCCAAGGCCGCCCACGGCATCGCCGACGACGCCCTCAGCACCGTGCTGCTGGCGGCCCGCGCGCCGGTGGCGTTCGCGCCGGCCATGAACGTGAACATGTGGAACTCCCCCGCGACGCAGGAGAACCTGGCGGTGCTGCAGCGCCGTGGCGCACACCTGCTCGAGCCCGGCGAGGGCGCCCTCGCGTGCGGCTGGGAAGGCAAGGGCCGCATGGCCGAGCCGCACGAGATCCTGGAATTCGTGGAGCGCGCGCTGGGCGGCGCGAGCCCCGGGAAGCCGGCCGGCCCGTCCGCGCCGCTGGCCGGCCGCACCGTGCTGGTGTCCGCCGGCCCCACCCAGGAGCCGATCGACGCGGTGCGCTTCCTCAGCAACCGCTCCAGCGGCAAGATGGGGTACGCGGTGGCCGAGGCCGCCCGCGACCTGGGCGCGCAGGTGGTGCTGGTGAGCGGTCCCACCGCGCTCGCTGCCCCCGCGGCGGTGGAGCGCGTGAACGTGGTCACCGCGGCCGAGATGCGGCGCGCCGTCCTGGCGCGGGCCAAGGACGCCGACGCGGTGGTGATGACCGCCGCGGTGGCCGACTACCGGCCCGCCGCGCCCGCGCCCGGGAAGCTCAAGCGCGCCGGGGCGCGCACGCTGGAGCTGCTGCCCAACGAGGACATCCTGGCGGCGCTGGGCCAGCGCAAAGGCGGGCGCCTGCTGGTGGGCTTCGCGCTGGAGGTGGAGTCGTGCGTGGCCAACGCCCAGGCCAAGCTGCGGGCCAAGCACGCCGACCTGATGGTGCTGAACAACCCGCTGGAGCCGGGCGCCGCGTTCGGCGCGGACACCAACCGGGTGACCCTGCTGGAGCCGGGGCGCGCCCCCGAGCCCTGGCCGTTGCTCTCCAAGCGCGAGGTCGCGGAGCGGCTGATGCGCCGCGTGGCGGCGCGGCTCGCCAAACGCGCCGGCCGCGCCCCGGCCCCCGCCGCCCTCCGGGCGCGCCCCGCCGCGGCCCGGAAGCCGCGCTCCGCGCCGCGCTGACCGGCGCCGGCGCCGCCCCCGGCCCGCCGCGGGCGGGCCCCGGCCCCCGGCTTCCACCGCTTTCCCCCCGGTTGTAAACCGTTCATCCACCGGCCCCGGTGGAAATCCCGCCCCCGGGGAGATTTCTTTTCCCGCCATGCAGCTTTCAGTTGCGGCCGGGCGCGCCGACGCGCTAAGACCGTGGGTACGTTTCCCGCCACGTCCATCCCGACCCTGCCGATCCGGAGATCCAGGTGCCCGACGATCCCAGGCAGTGGGCTCGCGAAGAGCTGCTCAAGAACCTGAAATCCCGCCGCCGCGTGGCGCACGGCGCGTGGTACCCGCCCGCGGCCCCCGCCGCGCCGGCCCCCGGGTCGGCCGCGCCGGCGCCGCGGAGCGCCACCCCGCCGGTGCCGCCGGCCGCGCCGGCGCCGCCCCGGGCCACCGCGCCTCCGGCTGCGACTGCGCCAGCCCACCCCGCGGCCGCCGCTGCGGGCGCGATCCCGATGCGCCCGCTGGTGACCGCCCCGGGCTGGCCCTCGCGGGCCGCCGCAGGCGCGCCGGCGTCGGGCGACCTGTTCGCCCCAGCCACGCCCGCCGCGCCCGGTCCCCGCGCGCCCGCGCCGATCCTCCCCACCGACGGCGCGCCACGCCCCGCCACGCGCGCCGCCCGCGCCGCGGAGCTGGAGTTGCTGGCGCGCCACTCCGAGGCCTGCCGGCGCTGCGCGCTGGGCTCCGGGCGCACCCAGGCGGTGTTCGGGGTGGGCGACCCGGACGCCCGGCTGATGTTCGTGGGCGAGGGGCCGGGCCGCGACGAGGACGCGCAGGGCGAGCCGTTCGTCGGGCGCGCCGGCCAGAAGCTCAACAGCCTGATCGAGAAGCTCGGACTCAAGCGCGCCGACGTGTACATCACCAACGTGGTGAAGTGCCGGCCGCCCGAGAACCGCACCCCGATGCCGGAGGAGATCACGGCGTGCCATCCGTACCTGGAGCGGCAGCTCGAGGTGGTGCGGCCGCGGGTGATCGTGGCCCTGGGGCTGCCCGCGGCGCAGACGCTGCTGGGGCTCAAGGACTCCATGGGCCAGCTCCGGCGGCAGCGCTACCGGCTCGGGCAGGCGGTGGTCATCACCACCTACCACCCGGCGTACGTGCTGCGGAACCCGCGGGCCGCATGGGACGTGTGGGAGGACGTGAAGGACGTGCCGCAGCTGCTGCGCGAGCTGGGGGCGACGTAGCGCGCGGGTCCGGCCCCGGCCGCCGGCGGGATCGCCGGCGCGGCCCCTGCGGGCCCGGGACGAAACAGATTCAGCCCCTCCGGGTTGCGGCCTCCTTGCCGCGGCCGCCCGGGGCGGGGTCTAGACTTCGGATCAGGAGAGAGGACCGAGCGCCATGATCGTCAAGGAAACCACCGGCCTGGTTCCTCCGCAGAACCTGGAGGCCGAGCGCGCGGTGCTGGGCGCGATGATGCTCAGCCGCGCGGCCGTGCTCATCGGCACGGAGCAGCTCTCCGCGCGCGACTTCTACCGCCCCGAGCACGGGCGGATCTTCGCCGCCATCGTCAGCCTGGCCGGGCGGGACAGCGCGGTGGACCTGGTCACGGTCACCGACGAGCTGCGCCGCATGGACGCGCTGGAGCAGGTGGGCGGGGAGGCCGCGGTGGCCTCGGTGTGCGACAGCGTCGCGTCGGTGGGCAACGTGGAGCACTACTGCCGCATCGTGCAGGACCGCTCGCTGCTGCGCCGGATGATCGAGGCGTGCGGCGAGGTGGTGGGCGACTGCTTCCGCGCCGGGGAGTCCGCCTCCGACATCCTCAGCCGCGCCCAGGGCGGCATCTTCGAGCTGAGCCAGGCCTCCGGGCGCCGGGCGTTCGTGTCGGTGCGCGAGGCCCTGCCGGCCACCTTCAAGTCCATCGAGGACTTCCACCAGCGCAAGATGCACGTCACCGGCGTGCCCTCGGGGTTCCGGGACCTGGACAACCTGACCGCCGGCTTCCAGAAGGGCGACCTGGTCATCCTGGCCGGCCGCCCCTCCATGGGCAAGACCGCGCTGGCGCTGAACATGGCCGAGCACGTGGCGGTGGACCCGCGGGGGCCGCGCAAGCCCATCGGCATCTTCAGCCTGGAGATGAGCACCGAGAGCCTGATGCTCCGCCTGTTGTGCTCGCACGCGCGGGTGAACGCGCACCTGATGCGCATCGGGCGCCTGAGCAACGAGGCCCACCGCGAGCTGGCCATGAAGGCCGACGACTTCTACCGGTCCGAGATCTACATCGACGAGTCCGGGTCCTCCACCATGATGGAGATCCGCGCCAAGTCCCGGCGGCTGAAGATGGAGCACCCGGAGCTGGCGCTGATCATCGTGGACTACCTGCAGCTCATCGCGGGATCCCCGGGCACCGAGAGCCGCCAGCAGGAGATCACCCAGATCTCCCGGGCGCTCAAGGCGCTGGCCAAGGAGCTGGAGGTGCCGGTGGTGGCGCTCTCGCAGCTCTCGCGGGCGGTGGAGTCGCGCGGCGGCGGCGGCCGCCCGGTGCTGTCCGACCTGCGCGAGTCGGGCAGCATCGAGCAGGACGCGGACGTGGTGATGTTCGTGTACCGTGCCCGCTTCTACTCCAACAAGAACCCCAACGAGCTGAGCGACGAGGAGAAGGCCAAGGCCGAACTCATCCTGGCCAAGCAGCGGAACGGCCCCACCGGCAGCATCCCGCTGGTGTTCCTGGACTCGTGCACCCGCTTCGAGGCCGCCGCGACCGGCGGCGACGAGGAGTTCCGCTAGCCGCCGCGGGATCCGCCGCGGGCGCCGCCGCCCCGCGGGCCCAAACGACGACCGCCCCCGCAGGCGCGGAGGCGGTCGTCTCGGCTTGGGGGCAGCCGGGATCCCCGGGTTGCCCCGGGGCCCGGAAGCCGCAGGCTACTGGTACAGGCGCTTCAGCTGACCCCACGTGGACGGCTTGGCCGGCGTGGTGAAGTCCTTGGTGGACGGCACGCACAGCAGGCAGTCGTCCAGCACGTCAATCTGGGTGTAGCGGAACTGGTCCTCGATCGAGACGGGAATCCCGTAGAACTGCGCCGGCTTGATCGAGTAGCAGGTGAGGTGCGCAGTCGGGTCCACCATCGGGAACGCAGCCCCGGCGACGTACTTGCTCACCGGGTTGCAGAAGCACTTGACGCTGTCCACGTACGCCTGCCGCGCGCCGAACTGGTCCACCAGGCTGACGACCTTGCCCAGCACCGGCGTGGTGATCGCCTCGTAGCACTTGTAGTGGTTGGCAACCGGGATCTGCTGGGAAAACGGCGGCGGCGGGACGTTCTTCAGCGCCGGCGCGAGCAGCCAGATCGGCTTCTGGACCTTGATCACCTGGCCGCTCCCGAACTGGTTGCTGAGGACCACCTCGCGGACCGGGTACTGGGCGGTGGCCAGCGAGCCCAGGCGCCACCAGGAGTAGTGCAGCACCGGGTTGGAGATTCCCTCGCTGTTCTTGTCCACCGGGTTCGCGAACCGGTCCAAGGTCAGGATCGTCATGTCCTCGGTCCCGAACTGGTCTTGCAACGTCACCACCATCCCAGAAGTCACGGTGCTGGGCGGCAGGTTGTAGACCTTGTAGTGGTCGATGGGCACTCCAGTCTGGCCGAATGCCACCACTGGGATCAGGAGTGCTGCGAGGGTGACACACAGGAGCATTCGAGCGGGGGTCATGAACCTCCTCCTCGCTTGGCTGCCTGCCGCGGGGGCTGAGCGAGCGCACAAGACGCGAAAGGGATGAACACGCTCGGCCAGGGGCGGGTTCCTGGTCCCGGGGGCCAGAGTTTCGGTCGGCACGCACGGCAGCACGTGGCTGAGCCAAGCGAGTTGACTATACCAAAGTTCTAGTTCAGATGCAAGACGCAATGGTACTTAAGTGGCTATACGCCTGGCGTGGGCAGCCGCCCAACCGATTTCGAGAATGTGAACTCAGTTTATAGATTACTCGGGGCGAGGGCGCTCTTCGCCAATCGTCCCCGGACTCCGTCCCCCGGCGCCATGCCCGCCGAGGGGCTGCAACTCTCGCCGCTACTCCTCCTTCCAGTCGGGCAGCCGTCCGGGGGTCCACGGCGCGCCGGCCGCTCCCGCCTCGGTCGCCAGCGCCGGCAGGTCGGTGCCCACCAGGGTCCGGAGCCGCGCCAGCAGCCCGGTGAACTGCCCGGCCGCGATCTCGTAGCTCCGCCGGTCGGTCTGCGGGGTCTCGGAGCTCGAGCGCCAGTGGTCCTCCACGATTCGCCCCACCCGGCTCCGGAGCGAGGGCGCGGCGGGCTCGTTGTGCTCCTCCCTCACCGGGTCGCCAGTCAGCTCCACCTGCAGGTCGCGCAGCTGCTCCCGGAGGGCGCGCGCCCGGGCCGCCAGCTCGGGGCGGGCCGCCGGGGTCTGGTCCAGCGCCTGGATCAGCAGCTCCAGGTGCCCGCCGGCCTCGCCCGCGGCGCCGATCGCGCCCAGCACCGCGACCTGCAGGCGCGCGGTCTTGGCCTGGAAGGCCAGCACCGCCGCGCGGTCGCGCGCCGGGAGCGAGGCGTTCCCCAGGGGCGCGGCGTCGAAGCGCACCGGCCCGGCGAGCGGCGTGAGTTGTCCCCCCACCCGCTCGGCCAGGGAGACCACGTAGGTGCCCGGCGCGACCACCGGCCCGGCCGGCGGCTGGTCCCAGGGCGCCAGCTCCCCGTGCCTGCCGGTGAGCGGATCGGGGGCCGGGTAGCGCAGGTCCCAGGCCACCCGATGGAAGCCCTTGCCCACCGGCCCGGTCAGCCGGCGCACCACGTGCCCCTCGGCGTCGGCCACGGTGAGCACCACCGCCGGCTCCTCCTCGCGGTCCTCGGCCTTGAGGCTGTCCCACGGGGGATAGAACACGTCGCCGCCGCGCTTGGCGATGGCGCGCTCCTGCTCCCGCCGCACGTCGCGCCGGCTGCGGATCTCGTCCCGTAGGTAGTAGGTGAAGATCGCGCCGAAGGGCGGGTTGGGGGCGACGTAGAAGGCGTCGCCCTGGAACGACCTGGAGCGCCCGCCCAGCGGCTCGGCCTGGAAGTACATCAGCGCCGGCTTCACCGGAAACAGCAGCGCGGCCGTCTCGAGTTGCGCGGGCCGCAGCTTCCGCAGCGGGGTGTAGTCGTCCAGGATGTAGATGCCGCGCCCGAACGTGCCCACCACCAGGTCATTCTCACGCGCCTGGATCACCAGGTCCCGCACCTGGATGGTGGGGATGCCGCCCTCCAGCCGCACCCAGCGGCGGCCGCGGTCCACGGTGAAGAACACCCCGAACTCGGTGCCCGCGAACAGCAGGTCGGGGTCCCCCGGGTCTTCGGCCAGCGCGTACACCGTGCCCCGCTCCGGCAGGTCGCCGGCGGCCGAGGCCCACGTCCGGCCGCGGTCCGCGCTGCGCAGCACGTAAGGCCGGAAGTCGCCGTTCTTATGGTTGTCGAAGGCCGCGTACACCACGTTGGGGTCGTGAGCCGAGGCCAGCAGCCGCGAGACGTAGGTCATCTCGGGCACGCCCGGGAAGCGCTCCTCGCGCCGCCAGGTGCCGCCGCCGTCCTCGCTCACCTGCACCAGGCCGTCGTCGGTGCCGATGTACAGGAGCCCTTCCTGCCGGGGCGACTCGGCCAGCGCGACGATGTTGCCGAAGAACGAGGTCGAGGCGCTCTTGGCCACCGCGTCCACGCTCCACACCCGGCCCACGACCTTCAGCCGGTTGCGGTCGATCTGGCGCGTCAAGTCGGGGCTCACCGCGCGCCACGAGTCGCCGCGGTCGTCGCTCCGCCACAGCCGCTGCGAGGCCAGGTACAGCCGGGTGTGCGAGTGCGGGCTCAGGAGCAGCGGTGCGTCCCAGTTCCAGCGGGCGGGCGCCTCGCCCGGCTCGGTCTCCGGCTGGATCCCCACGGTCTCGCCGCTGCGCCGGTCGAATCGGACCAGGCCGGCGTGCTGGGACTCGGCGTAGATGATGTTGGGGTCCTCGGGGTCGGCCTGGGAGTAGAAGCCGTCCCCGCCCACCGTGGTGAACCAGTCGCTGTTGCGGATGCCGTGCACGTTGTTGGTCCGCGACGGCCCGCCCAGCGAGAAGTTGTCCTGGGTGCCGCCGTAGACGTTGTAGAACGGTTGCGCCTGGTCCACGCACACCCGGTAGAACTGGGTCACCGGCAGGTTGGCCACGAAGGCCCAGGTGGCGCCGCGGTCGAAGGTCTGGTACAGGCCGCCGTCGCAGCCGGCAAGCATGTGCACCGGGTTGGCCGGGTCGATCCACAGCGCGTGGTTGTCCACGTGCTTGAACCTCTCCCCCACCCGCTGCCAGGTGCGGCCGCCGTCGGGGGTCACCATCATCCAGGTGTCCATGGAGTACACCCGGTCGGCGTTCCGGGGGTCGGGCACCAGCTCCTGGTAGTACTGCGGGCTGGTGGGGTTGTAGCCGCTGGTCTTCTGCCAGTTCTCGCCCGAGTCGGTGGAGCGGAACACGCCGCCCGAGGTGTCGGCGGTCTCCACCAGCGCGTACACCAGGCCGGGCTCCACCGGCGAGAGCGCCAGCCCGATCCGCCCCAGGTCGCCCCGGGGCAGGCCGTTCTCGAGCCGGCGCCAGGTCTTGCCGGCGTCGGTGCTCTTGTAGAGACCCGAGCCGGGGCCGCCGTCGATGAGCGTCCACACCCGCCGGTGGCGCTCGTAGGCGGCGGCGTACACCACGTCCGGATCGCGCGGGTCGAGGTGCACGTCGCTCACCCCGGTGCGCTCGTCCACGTACAGCACCCGGGCCCAGGTCTTCCCGCCGTCGGTGGTCTTGTACAGCCCGCGGTCGCCGCCCTCGCGCCACAGCGGCCCCTGGGCCGCCACGTACACCACCTGCGGGTCGCGCGGGTCCACGGTGATCATGCCGATGTGCTCGGACTGCTTGAGGCCGGTGTTGAGCCAGTGCCGGCCGCCGTCCACCGACTTGTACACCCCGTCGCCGTAGGCCACGCTGCGCTGGCTGTTGTTCTCCCCGGTGCCCACCCACACCGTGAACGGCTGCTTGGGCGCGACCGCCACGCACCCGATGGAGAACGAGCCCTGGTCGTCGAAGATCGGCTCCCAGGTGGTCCCGGCGTTGACGGTCTTCCACACGTTGCCCGAGGCCACCGCCACGTACCAGGTGTTGGGGTCGGACTCCGGCACGGCGATGTCCCCGATCCGGCCGGAAGTGAGCGCCGGCCCGATGCCGCGGAACGGCAGCCCCCGGAAGGTGGACGCCCGGAGCAGCGAGTCCGGGCCCGCCGGGGCGGGCCGGGACGCCTTCGCGGCGGACGCCGGCGCGGCGGCCGCGAGGCCGATCAGGATGGCGGCGGTCAGCGACAGGGAAGCGCGCTTCATGGTGGCTGGCTCCTTCCTGGCAGGAACGCGAGCGCCAGGCGGCCCGGCCGCCCGGCGCTCTCTCGGATCTGGGTTCAACCTCCCCCGCCCGCCGCGCGTCATCCCAGCCGCACCGGCAGGCTCCTCACCCGCTTGCCGGTGGCCGCGAAGATCGCGTTGGCCAGCGCCGGCGCGGCGGGCGGCAGGCCCGGCTCGCCGACCCCGCCCGGGGCTTCCTGACTGGGGACGATGTGCACCTCGGCGGCCGGGGTCTCGGACAGGCTCAACACCTCGTAGTCCTGGAAGTTGCTCTGCTGCACGCGGCCCCGGTCCAGGGTGATCTCTCCCCGGAGGGCGGCGCTCAGGCCGTAGGTGACGCCGCTCTGCATCTGGGTCTCGATGATGTCGGGGTGCACGATCCAGCCGCAGTCGACGGCGCACACCACCCGGTGCACCCGCACCTTGCCGGCGTCCACCGAGGCCTCCACCACCTCGGCCACGTGGCTGCCGAAGCACGAGTGCACCGCGATGCCGCGGCCGTGCCCCGGGGGCAGCGGCTGGCCCCAGCCGGCCTGCTGCGCGGCCAGCTCCAGCGCCCCCTTCACCCGCGGGGCCTTCGCCAGCATGCGCCGCCGGAACTCGAACGGGTCCGCCCCCGCCGCGTGCGCCAGCTCGTCCACGAAGCACTCGTTGGCGAACGCGGTCTGGGTGTTGTACACCGACCGCCAGTACCACACCGGCACGTCGATCTTCGAGAGCGCGAACTCCAGCTGGAGGTCGGGGATGTCGTAGGCGTGCTCGCTGGACTCGATCACGTCCGGGTCCACGCCGGCGTTCAGCGAGTTGGGGTCCATCTGGTAGCTGATGGACGGGGCGGCGATGCGGTGGCTCCAGGCCACCACCCGCCCCGCCGCGTCCAGCCCGCCCTCCAGCCGGTGCGTGGAGACCGGCCGGAAGAGGTCGTGCTGGATGTCGTCCTCGCGGCTCCACACCACCTGCACCGGCGCGCCCACGGCCTTGGAGATCAGCAGCGCCTGCACCGCGAAGTCGGTGTGGGCGCGCCGTCCGAAGCCGCCGCCCAGCAGCGTGATGTGGACCCGGATGGCCGAGGCCGGCAGGCCGGTGATCTGCTGCGCCGCCTGCAGGATGCCCGAGGGCCACTGGGTCGGGGCCCACACCTCGCAGCGGTCGGCGCGCACGTCGGCGACGCAGTTCATGGGCTCCATGGTGGCGTGCGCCAGGTACGGCAGCTCGTACACCGCCTCGACGCGTTTCGCCGCCCGGGCCAGCGCCGCGGCCGCGTCGCCCTGGTGCCGGCCCACCGGGGCCGGCCGGTCGGCCAGCTCCTTGAGCGCGGCCCGGATCCCCGCGCTGGAGAGGTTCGCGTTCGCGCCCTCGTCCCAGGTCACCGCCAGCGCCTCGCGGCCCTGGAACGCGGCCCAGGTGCTGTCGGCCACCACCGCCACGCCCGAGCCGGCGCGCACCACGTGCCGGACCCCCGGCACGGCCTTGGCCTGGGCCGCCTCGAAGGAGGCGGCCTGGCCGCCGATCACCGGGCAGCGGGCCACGGCGGCGTACAGCATCCCCGGCACGTGCACGTCGAGGCCGAACTCGGCGCTGCCGTCCACCTTGCCGGGGGTGTCCAGCCGGGCGACCCGGCGCCCCAGCAGCCGGCAGTCCGGGCGCGGCTTGAGCGTCACTTCCTTCGGGACCGGCAGCCGGGAGGCTCTCTCCGCCAGCTCGCCGTAGCCCAGCTGGCGCCCGCTGGCGGGGTGCAGCACCTGGCCGTTCTCGGCCCGGCAGGCGGAGCCGGGGACGCCCCAGGTCTGCGCGGCCGCCTCCACCAGCATCTCGCGGGCGGCCGCGCCGGCCTCCCGCAGCATCTTCCACCCCAGGCGCACGCTGGTGCTGCCGCCGGTGCCCTGCTGCCCGTACTTCTCGTCCAGCAGCGCCGGCTCGATCCGGACCCGGCTCCAGTCGGCCTCCAGGTCCTCGGCCACCAGCATCGGCAGGGCGGTGCGGATGCCCTGGCCCATCTCCGACTTGGCCACCTGGATGGTCACCTCGCCGTCGGGCGCGATGCGCAGCCACGCGTTGGGCTCGAAGTCCGCGCCCGCGGCGCGGGCCTCCCCGGCGCCCCGGAACGGCAGGGCCATCCCGATCACCAGCCCCGCGCCGGCGGTCGAGCACACCTTCAGAAAATCGCGCCGGCTCAGCCCGCGCGGCTCGGGTTCGGCGGCCTCGCGGCCCGCGGAGTCCGGGCGGGGCGCGCCGGCCCCGGCCGCGCCGTGCACCACGTCCCTGAACGTCGTGCTCATTTCGCCACCTCCTCCGCGGCCCGGTGCACCGCGCGCCGGATGCGCGGGTAGGTCCCGCAGCGGCACAGGTTGCCGCCCAGCGCGGCGTCGATGTCCGCGTCGGTGGGCTTCGGGTGGTGCGCCAGGAGCGCCGCCGCAGCCAGGATCTGGCCCGACTGGCAGTAGCCGCACTGCGGCACCTCCTCCGCGATCCAGGCCCGCTGCACCGGGTGCGACCGGTCAGGCGACAGGCCCTCGATGGTGGTGATGCGCTTGCCGGCGGCCTCCGCCACCGAGGTGGAGCAGGAGCGCGCCGGCTCGCCGTCCAGGAGCACCGTGCACGCGCCGCAGGCACCGATCCCGCAGCCGAACTTGGTGCCGGTCAGGTGAAGGGTGTCGCGCAGCACCCACAACAGCGGCGTGTCGGGGCTCACGTCCACGCTGCGGGCGGCGCCGTTCACGGTCAAGGATATCGCGGCCATGGGCTCCTCCCTGCTGATGTCCGGTCCGGGGTGGGATTCGGCCCCGAGCCTACGCCGTTGCCGCCGGGTTTCAAGCCCCGGACATCGTGGTATGCTTCCGGCCGATGGACGAGCGCATCTCCACCATGCCCGACCGGCATCCGCGCCTGTTCCGGTTGGCCGACCACACCATCTTCGTGGTGGAGGAGATCGGGCGCATCGCCAAGCTGCTGGGGGGAGCGCTGGCGGCCCTCCCCAGCCTGCCCCGTTCGCGCCGCCTGGTGGTGGACCAGATGGTCCGCCTGGGGCTGGAGTCCATGCCCCTGGTGGTGGTGATCTCCATCTTCACCGGCGCGGTGGCCGCCTGGCAGGCCGCCTACCAGTTCCAGGGCTGGGTGCCCCTCCGCTACCTGGGCGAGGTGATCGGCAAGAACGTGGTGGTGGAGCTGGGCCCGGTGCTCACCTCGCTGGTGGTGGCCGGGCGCATCTCCGCCGCCATGGCCGCCGAACTGGGCACCATGCGCGTCACCGAGCAGATCGACGCCCTGGAAGCCATGGGCATCTCGCCTTCCCGCTACCTGGTGATGCCGCGGTTCGTCTCGGCCACGGTGATGCTGCCGGTGGCGGTGATCTTCGCCGACGCCCTGGCCATCGCCGGCGCGTTCCTGGTGTCCAACCTGCTGCTGGACGTGAGCGCGCACACCTACACC
Organism: Saccharimonadales bacterium (SeqCode); assembly: GCA_035542815.1. GTDB lineage: Bacteria > Eisenbacteria > RBG-16-71-46 > RBG-16-71-46 > JACRLI01 > JACRLI01. The sequence continues at coordinate 25,000 of DATKKS010000198.1, forward strand.
ATGGGGCTCCGGCGCATCTTCCAGGTGCGCGACGTGGTGGCCGGGCTGGAGAAGGCGGCGGTGTTCGGGATGTTCATGGCCCTCATGGGCTGCCACTTCGGGATGCGGGCCGAGGGCGGGGCCCAGGGCGTGGGCCGGGCCACCACCCTGGCGGTGGTGACCTCGTGCGTGTGCGTGCTGATCCTGGACTACTTCCTGACCACCTTCCTGTTCCCCATCGCCGGGGTGTGACGCGGCATGATCGAGATCCGCGGCCTCCACAAGCGCTTCGGCTCCCACCGCGTGCTGGACGGGGTGGACCTCACCATCCGCGACGGCGAGTCCATCGTGATCATCGGGCAGAGCGGCTCGGGCAAGAGCGTCCTGCTCAAGCACATCATCGGCCTGCTGCAGCCCGACGCGGGCCGGGTGGTGGTGGACGGCCAGGAGCTCGCCGCGCTGCGCGGGCCCGAGCTGCTGGCGATGCGCCGGCGCTTCGGGTATCTTTTCCAGGGCGCCGCGCTGTTCGACTCGATGACGGTGGGCGAGAACGTCGGGCTGGGCCTGTCCGAGAACGGCGGGTTCTCCCGCGAGGAGATCCAGCGGCGGGTGAAGGAGAAACTGGCACTGGTGGGCCTCCGGGACGTGGAGCACCTCAAGCCGGCGGACCTCTCGGGCGGCATGCGGAAGCGGGTGGGGCTGGCCCGCGCCCTGGCCACCGAGCCCGCCTACATCCTGTACGACGAGCCCACCACCGGGCTGGACCCGGTGATGTCCGATTCCATCAACCGCCTCATCCGCGAGCTGCAGCACCGCACCGGCACCACGTCCATCGCGGTCACCCACGACATGAAGAGCGCCTACTTCATCGCCGACCGGCTGGCGATGCTGTACCAGGGGCGCATCGTCTTCGCCGGCACGCCGCAGGAGACGCGCAACGCGGCCAACCCGGTGGTGCAGCAGTTCATCGAGGGCTCCTCCGAGGGGCCGCTGGCGGCGCTGTGAGGGCCGCGCGGGGGGAGGCGTAGCGGATGGCCAGCAACGAACTCAAGGTCGGGGTCACGGTGCTGCTGGCGGTGGTGGTGCTGGGCGCGGGCATCGTGTTCCTCAAGGAGTACCGGCTCCACGGCCGCATGAACGAGTGGAAGGTGGGCTTCCCGCACGTGGGCGGCCTGGCCGGGGGCGACCCGGTGCTGGTGAACGGAGTCAAGGAGGGCGCGGTCGAGGAGATCTACCTGCAGCACGGCGAGGTGGTGGCCACCCTGCGCGTCCGCAAGCACGTGATCCTCACTTCCTCCTCCACCGTGACCATCGTGAGCCAGGGGCTGATGGGCGAGCGGATCGTGTCGGTGGACCTCGGTCCCCCGGCCCCGGCCTGGCCGGCGGACTCGGTGTTCCCGGGCCAGTTCTCCAGCGGCATCCCCGAGGTCATGGGCAAGATCGGGCCGACCATCGAGACCGTGGACAGCCTGCTGATGTCGCTCAAGCGGGTGATGGACGACCTGCACGCCTCGGGCGCGCTGTCCCGCGCGCTCCGCAACGCCGACCGCGCCTCCAGCCAGGTGGCCCAGATCCTGGACGAGAACCGCGCCGCGTTGAGGCAGAGCCTGGAGGACTTCCACGCCGCGGCCGCCGCGCTGCGGCACGTCACCGACACGCGGGGGAAGACGCTCGAGGCGTCCATCGACAAGTTCAGCAGCGCCAGCGCGCGGCTGGACAAGATCACCGCCAACTTCGAGGAGACCTCGGCCAAGCTGCACGCGGCGGCCGACCGCCTGGAGCGCGGCGAGGGCACGCTGGGCCGGCTGTCCAAGGACCAGGCCCTGTACGACGAGATGCACCGCGCGGCCAAGGACCTGGACGACCTGGTGAAGGACATCCGGGAGCACCCGAGCCGGTATCTCAAGGTCAGCCTGTTCTGAGCCCGGCCCACGGCGGGAGCCCGCGGTGGGCGGGCCCCGCGAGCCCCGTCCCCACCCCCGACGGACCCGACCCATGAAGAAGACCTCCGGCAAGCGCACCGCGTTCGTCTGCACCCAGTGCGGCCACGACAGCGTCAAGTGGTTCGGGCAGTGCCCCAACTGCCGCGAGTACAACACCGTCTCCGAGATCCAGGTGGAGGAGGCGCCCGCGCGGCCGCGCCGCCGCAGCGCCGCCGGCGCCGCGGGCCCCGCGCACCGCCCGCAGAAGCTGTCCCAGGTGTCCATGCCGGCCGAGCCGCGCCTGGCCTGCGGGCTGGGCGAGGTGGACCGGGTGCTGGGCGGGGGGATCGTGCCGGGCTCGCTGGCCCTCATCGGGGGCGACCCGGGCATCGGCAAGTCCACCCTGCTGCTGCAGGTGGCGGACGCCGTGGCCCGGCGCGGCCACCCGGTGCTGTACGTCTCGGGCGAGGAGTCGGCCGAGCAGATCCGCCTGCGCGCCGACCGCATGGGAGTGCGGCAAGACGGCATCTGGCTGCTGACCGAGACCGATCTCGACGCGGTGGAGGCCTCGCTCGAGGAACTCACCCCCGAGATCGCGGTGATGGACTCCATCCAGACGCTGTACGCCCCCGACGTGGCCGCCGCGCCCGGCAGCGTGGGGCAGCTGCGCGAGTGCGGCCTGCGCCTGCTGCGCCGGGCCAAGGACGGCCGGTGCGCCATCTTCCTCATCGGGCACGTCACCAAGGAGGGCGAGGTGGCCGGCCCGCGGGTGCTGGAGCACCTGGTGGACGCGGTGCTGTACCTGGAAGGCGAGCGCTCCCAGGCGCTGCGGGTGCTGCGCGGGGTGAAGAACCGCTTCGGCTCCACCCAGGAGATCGGGCTGTTCGAGATGCGCGCGCGGGGCCTCGCGGAGCTGACCGACCCGGCCCGCGCCTTCCTGGTGGACGTGAACTCCGCCCACCCCGGCTGCGCGGTGGTGGCGCCGCTGCAGGGCTCGCGCCCGGTGCTGGTGGAGGTGCAGGCCTTGACCGCCCGCACCGCCTACGCCATGCCCCAGCGCGTGGCCACCGGCTTCGACCAGAAGCGCCTGGCGGTGTTGCTGGCGGTGCTGGAGCGGCGCGCCGGCGTGGGACTCGCCTCCAGCGACCTGTTCCTGAGCACCGCGGGGGCGTTCGCCCTGGACGACCCCGGCGCCGACCTGGGGGTGGCCCTGGCGGTGGCCTCCAGCGCCCGGGACGCGGCGCTGCCGGCGGGCACCCTGGCGCTGGGCGAGGTGGGGCTCTCGGGCGAGCTGCGCCGCTGCCTGGATCCCGAGCGGCGCATCCGGGAGGCCGCGCGGCTGGGTTTCGAGACCGCGGTGGTCCCGAAGGCCTCTTCCGGCGACCTCCCCTCGCCCGCGCCGCTCAAGGTGATCGCGGTGGCCACCCTGCGGGAAGCGCTGGAGCGGACCGGAGTGGTGTCGGAGCGCGGGCGGTAGGGGCGCACGGCAGTGCGCCCGCCCACGCCGCGCCGCCGGCGCCCTACTCCGGGGACGGCCCCACCGCCGCAGCCCGCAGCGCCAGCAGCCGCCGCAGGGTGATGAGCCCCACGCCGGAGAGGATCACCAGCGTGCCGGCCACCCCGACGGGCGCGATCCGCTCGCCCGCCAAGCCCACCCCCAGGACCACCGCCACCACCGGGTTCACGAAGGCGTAGGTGCCCACCACCGCGGGCTTGAGCCGGCGCAGCAGGTACACGTAGGCGCTGAAGGCCACGATGGAGCCGATCACCGCCAGGTAGACCAGCGCCGCGGTCGCCTGCGGGCGCACCGGCCCGCGCGGGAGCCGCTCCCCGACCAGCGTGCCCAGCACCAGCAGCATGCAGCCGCCGCTCAGCATCTGCGCCGCGCTGGACATGCCTGCCGGCGGGAGCTTGAGCCGGCGCGACCACACCGAGCCGAAGGCCCACGACATGGAGGCCACCACCAGCGCCACCGCCCCGGCCGGGCTGGCGCGCAGGTCGCCCTCGAACTGCAGCAGCCCCACGCCTGCGAGGCCCAGCGCCAGGCCCACCCACTCCAGCGGCTGCGGCCAGGGCCCGCCCAGCAGGCCCTCGAACACCACCATCCACAGCGGCACCACCGACACGATCAGCGCGGCCAGGCTGGAGCTGACCGTCTGCTCGGCGAACACCACTCCCCCGTTGCCGCCCACCAGCAACAGCCCGCCCACCGCCGCCGCGGCGAGCCACTGCCCGCGGGTGGGCCAGGGGACGCGGCGGGCCTTGAGCCACAGCAGCAGCAGGGTGGAGGCCAGCAGGTTGCGCAGCCCGGCCATCAGGAACGGCGGGTAGCCGCTGATGGCGATGCGGATGCCGAGGTAGGTGGAGCCCCAGATGAAGTACACGCACAGCAGCGCCAGCAGCGCCATGGCGCGGCCGCCGCGGGGAGCGGGGGGCGCGGCGCTCGGGGGGGCTGGCAGCTCCGTCATGCGGGTCTCTCTCGGGCCGGCGGGTCAGGGGGCTCCGGCCCGGCCCGCCTCCGGCCGGAGCTCGCGGGCCACCTGCGCCCCGATGGAGACCACCGCCTTCACCAGGGCCTCGAAGTCCGAGCGGCGGCTGCGGTGGTTGACGTTGGCCACCCGGATCGCGTAGCGGCCTGCGAGGCGCGCACCCGAGGGCACGGCGACGCCCGACTCCTGCAGGCGCAGCAGCAGCTCCTCGTTGATCGCATTGAACGCCTCCTCCGGGACTCCGGGCGGAGCATAGCGGAAGCAGACCACGTTCAGTTCCACCGGGGCAAGCAGTTCCAGCTCGGCGCGCGACCCCACCAGGGCCGCCAGGTGGTGCGCCTGGTCCACGTTCTGCTCGATGACCCGCGCGAGCGCCGCGAGGCCGTGGGCCTTGAAGGACAGCCACACCTTCAGCGCCTTGAAGCCCCGGGTGAGGTCCACGCCGCGGTCCGCGAACGGCAGGCCGCCGGCGATCACCCCGCGGGTGGTCTCGGCCAGGTAGCTCCCGGTGGAGGCGAACGCGGCGCGGTGCATCCGGGCGTCGCGCACCAGCGCGCAGCCGCACTCGAACGGCAGGCCGCCCCACTTGTGCAGGTCGAACGCCAGGGAGTCCGCCGCCTCGAGCCCGGCGACCGCCGCGCGCAGCTTGGGAGAGAGGCGCGCCCATGCGCCGTACGCGCCGTCCACGTGGAACCACAGCCCCTCGGCCCGGCACCATCCGGCCAGCGCCGCGAGATCGTCGGTGGCCCCGGTGTTGATGGTGCCGGCGGTGCCGACCACGCAGAAGGGCAGCTCGCCGGCCTCCCGGTCCGCGCGGACGCGGGCCGCGAGCGCGCCCAGGTCCAGGCGGTAGCGGGCGTCCACCGGAACCTGCCGGTAGGCGGCGTGCCCCAGGCCCAGGAGCCCGGCCGCCTTGTGCGCCCACCCGTGCGTCTCGGTGGAGCCGTAGAACGTGAGCCGCGGCGGGCGGCGCCCCCCGGGGCCGGCCTGCAGCCCGTGCCCGCCCGCGTCGAACCCGGCCGCGAGCAGCGCGGCGTGGCGCGCCACCGCCAGGCCCAGGAGGTTGGCCATGGTCGCGCCGGTCACCAGCACGCCGCTCGCCGTCGGCGGAAAGCCCATCACCTCGGCCAGCCAGGCCAGCACCTGCTGCTCCACCCGCGCGGGCGCCTGGTTGAAGCCGGCCAGGTGCGGGTTCAGGCCCGCAGCCAGCATGTCGGCCATCATCCCCAGCGGCGTCCCGTTCCCCTGCACCCACCCCCAGAAGCGCGGGTGCAGGTTGCCGTTGGGGTACGGCAGCACCCGTTCCACGAACTGCCGGTAGGCCGCCGCGGCCCCCATGCCCTCCACCGGCAGGGGCTCGCACAGCGCCGCCCGGACCGGCTCGGGCATCGGCCGCCAGGCCGGCTGCTCGCGCAGGCCGGACAGGTGGTCCAGCATGTCGTCCACCATCCGGTGAGCGAGCGTCCGGAACTCGTCCCATTCCGCGGGGCCGGCCGGGTCGAGAGTCACCTCCGGGGGTTCCGGGGCGGGCGCGGGCGCCGCGGGCCGCGCCGTGCCGGGGCGGGGGCTCCGGGCTGCATCGGGGGTGGGCTGCACGCAGGTCCTCCGTTTCCGTGGCCGCCGGCGGGCGGCCCCGCCGGTCGCTCCGGACGGGCGCCGCGCGCGGCGGACTCCAGGACATCTTAGGGAAGCCGGGGCCGGCGCGGCACGCCGGATTCGGACCTCGAATCGCGGCGTTGAGGCCCGGGTGGGTCGCAAGACCTCGTAGGCCGGCGTCACGCGGCCGAGCGCGGACAGGAAGTCCGCGCCGGACGCGTGCCGAGCGAGGTGGAGCGCAGGACGCGCGCAACCGAGCGTCCGGCCGAGAGGTGCTTGCGAGCCGCCCGGGAGCGGAGCGCCGAGAGGTGCTTGCGACCCCCCCGGGGCCACGCGCCGCGCCCGTGAGCGGCGCGGCCCGGGTTCTGGTATCTTCCCCCCGTGAACTCCGCCATCCTCCTGGCCGCCGGGCGCGGCGAGCGCTTCGGCGAGCACCGCGCCAAGATCCTCGCGCCGCTCGCCGGGCGCCCGCTGGTGCTGCACTCCCTGCTGCGCTTCCAGGCCCACCCCGAGGTGGACGAGATCGTGCTGGTGGCGCCGCCCGGCCAGGAGCTGCCGTGGCGGCAGTTCATGCTGCGGGACGTGAGCGCACCCAAGCTGCGGGCCACGGTCGCCGGCGGCCGGGAGCGGCAGGACTCGGTGCGCGCCGGGCTGGCGGCGGCTTCCCCGGACGCGGAGCTGCTGCTGATCCACGACGCCGCGCGCCCCCTGGTGCCGGCCAGGCTGATCGCCGCCGTGCTGCGCGCCGCGCGCGAGCACGGCGCGGCCGTCCCGCTGCTGGCGGTAACCGACACCGTCAAGCGCGTGGAGGGCCCGCGGGTGGCGGGCACGCTGCCGCGCGGCGGCCTGGGCCTGGCCCAGACGCCGCAGGCCTTCCGCGCGGCGCTGTACCGCGAGGCGCTGGCCGCGGCGGACCGGGACGGCGTCACCGCCAGCGACGACGTGGCGCTGGTGGAGCGCCTGGGCCGCCCGGTCGCGTGGGTGGAGGGCGCCGAGCAGAACCTCAAGGTGACCACCGCGGCCGACCTCCAGTTCTTGGAGTGGCGGATGCAGAAGGGAGTGGAGCCATGAACGAGCGCCTCGAGCGCGTCGGCCTCGGCTACGACGCCCATCCCGTCGCCGCGGGCCGCCCGCTGGTGCTGGGCGGCGTGCGCATCGAGTCCGACTGGGGCCTGGACGGGCATTCCGACGCCGACGTCATCGCCCACGCCATCGGCGACGCGCTGCTGGGCGCGGCCGGGCTGGGGGACCTGGGAATGCACTTCCCGCCCGGCGAGCCGCGCTGGAAGGACGCCTCCAGCCTGACGTTGCTGCACGAGATCGTGCATCTGGTGCGGGGGCGGGGCTTCCGGATCGGCAACGTGGATGCTACCCTGCTGGCCGAGCGTCCGAGGCTGGACCCGCACCGCGAGGCCATGCGGGAGAAGCTGGCCGCGACGCTGGGCATCCCCGCCGACCGCGTGTCCGTGAAGGCCACCACCAACGAGGGAATGGGATTCGTGGGCCGCCAGGAAGGGCTGGCGGCGCTGGCGGTGGCCCGCATCGTCCAGGGAGACTGACGCCGGCGCGCCGGCGCCGCGCCCCGGGGAGAACACCACATCCATGAAGATCACCGTGCTGTACGGAGGGCGTTCCGCGGAGCGCGAAGTGTCCCTCAAGTCGGGCCGCGGGGTGGCCGAGGCGCTGCGCACGCGCGGCCACGAGGTGCAGCTGCTCGACACCGCCGAGCCGCGCGCGCGGCTGGACCGGCCGGCGTCCGCCGGCCCGGGCGCCCCGGAAGCCACCGCCGCCCTCGAGGCGCTGCGCCCGGGGCAGATCGTGTCCGCCCCCGCGATCCGGGACACCGAGGTGGTGTTCATCGCGCTCCACGGCGGCGAGGGCGAGAACGGCACGCTGCAGGCGCTGCTGGACCTGGCCGGCGTGCCCTACACCGGCTCGGGGATGCTGGCGAGCGCGCTGGCCATGGACAAGCGGCTGTCCAAGGAGCTGTTCGAGGCCCACGGGATCCCCACCCCGGCGTGGGTGTGGCTGCCGGCGGGGGCGCCCGACCGGGTGACCGCGGAGCAGCTGGCCGCGCTCGGCGGCTGGCCGCTGGTGGTGAAGCCCAACGACCAGGGCTCCACCATCGGGCTCTCGGTGATCCAGGAGGAGGCCGAGCTGGGCCCCGCGGTGGAGCTGGCCCGCAGGTACTCCCGCGACGTGCTGGTGGAGCGCTTCATCCCCGGGCGGGAGATGTCGGTCCCGGTGATCTGCGGCCAGGCCTACCCGGTGATCGAGATCGTGCCGGTGCACGGGGTCTACGACTACGAGTGCAAGTACACCCAGGGCATGTCGAGGTACCTGTGCCCGGCGCCGGTGGACGACGGCGTGGCCCGCCGGCTGCAGGAGCTGGCGGCGCGCGCCTGCGCGGTGCTGGGCTGCACCGGTGCCCCGCGGGTGGACTTCCGGCTGAGCGCGGAGAACGAGCCGTACTGCCTGGAGGTGAACACCATCCCGGGCATGACCGAGCTGAGCCTGGTGCCCATGTCCGCGAAGGCGGCCGGCCTGAGCTACGCCGAGCTTGTGGAGCGGCTGTGCCGGGAAGCCCTGGAGTCCCGCGCGCGCCACGACGGCGCGCCGGTGTGAACCGCGGCGCGCCGCCCCGGACCGCGCCGGGCCGGGCCCGCGCCTCCCACAGAGAAGGAACCGTCCCGTGGCCCTGCGCCTCTACGACACCCTGACCCGCGACAAGCGCGAGTTCCAGCCCGTCACCCCCGGCCAGGTGGGGATGTACGTGTGCGGCATGACCGTGCAGGACAAGCCCCACGTGGGGCACCTGCGCTCGTCCATCTCGGGGGACACCCTGCGCCGCTACCTGGAGCACCTCGGCTACCAGGTCACCTACGTCTACAACTTCACCGACGTGGACGACAAGATCATCGACCGCGCCAGCGCCGAGGGCCTGAGCTTCGCACAGGTGGCGCAGCGCAACATTGACGCCTACCTGGGCGCCTCGCGGGCGCTCAACGTGAAGCCGGCCACCCACTACCCGCGCGCCACCGAGCACATCCGCGAGATCCAAGACCTGATCCGCGCGCTGCTGGACAAGGGCTTCGCCTACGCCGCCGAGGGCGACGTGTACTACGACGTCTCCAGGAAGGCCGACTACGGCAAGCTCTCCGGGCAGCGGATCGAGGAGATGCGCGCCGGGGCCCGCATCGAGGTGGGCGAGCACAAGCGGAGCCCGCTGGACTTCGCCCTGTGGAAGGGCTCCAAGCCGGGCGAGCCCTTCTGGGACAGCCCCTGGGGGCCGGGCCGGCCCGGGTGGCACATCGAGTGCTCGGCCATGTCCATGAAGTACCTGGGCCAGACCTTCGACATCCACGGCGGCGGGCAGGACCTGGTGTTCCCGCACCACGAGAACGAGATCGCCCAGTCGGAGGCGGCCACCGGCCGGCCGTTCGCGCGCTTCTGGGTGCAGAACGGGCTGGTGACCCTGGGCGGCCGCAAGATGAGCAAGTCCGAGAAGCTGTTCTTCCTGGTGGAGGACGTGCTGGCCGAGGTGCGCCCGGAGGTGGTGCGCTACTACCTTTCCAGCACCCACTACCGCTCGCCCATCGAGTTCAGCCGCGAGCGGCTGGCCGAGGCGGACGTGGCCTTGTCGCGCCTGGAGTTCGCGCTGGAGCAGGCGGGGGCCTGGGGGGAGAGCGCCCCCGGCCCGCCCCCGGCCGCGCCGCGCGCCGCCGCCGAGGTGGCCGAGGCCGAGAAGCTGTTCTTCGAGGCGATGGACGACGACGTCAACACCGCCCGGGCGCTGGGCGAGCTGTTCAACCTGGCGCGCGCGGTGAACCGGCTGCTGGAGGGCTCCCCCTCCGCCGGCGACCGCGCCGAGGCGTGGCAGGCGGGCCGCAAGCTGCTGGAGCTGGGCCGGGTGATGGGTCTGTTCTGGGCGCGGCCCAGCAAGGAGGAGAGCTGGCCGGAGGACATCCGCCGGCTGGCCGAGGAGCGCATGGCGGCGCGGCGGGCGCGCGATTTCAAGCGCTCGGACGACATCCGCCAGGCGCTCAAGGCTGCGGGGGTGGCCGTGGAGGACACCCCGGAAGGGTATCGGTTGAAGAAACTATGAGTGCCGACCTGCACCCCGGCGCCCGGAAGGCCCTGGAGGCCTTCCGGGACGACATCACCCGAGTGTACCCCGACCTGGTGGCCCTGATCGCTTACGGCAGCGCCGCCGGAGAGCACTTCCGCGAAGGCCGCTCCGACGTGAACCTGCTGCTGGTGCTGCCGCAGGTGGACGCCGAGGCGCTGGAGCGCGGCTCGGCCGTGCTGCGCCGCCACCGCCGCCGGCACCGGATCCTGCCGCTCATCCTGTCCGAGGCCGAGCTGCGCGCCTCGATCGACGTCTTCGCCGTGGAGCTGATGGACATCCAGGAGCGCCACGTGTGCCTCAAGGGCCGCGATCCGTTCGAGGGCCTGACCATCCCCGGGACCTGGCTGCGCCACCAGTGCGAATTCGAGCTGCGCGCCAAGCTGCTGCGGCTGCGCCAGGGTTATCTCGAATGCGACGGCCGCGACCGGCCGCTGCGGGCCCTGGTGCTGCAGGTGCTGACCGGGGTGCTGCCGCTGGGCCGGGCCCTGCTGCGCCTGGCCGGCGAGCGCCCGCCGCACGCGCGCCCCCAACTGGTGGAGGCCCTGGCCCGCCGCTACGGCCTGGACGCCGCCCCGTGGCAGGAGGCGCTGGAACTGCACGGCGGGCGGGCGCGGCCGGCCCGGCCCGCGCGGGCGCTGTACGCGGACTTCCTGCGCTCGCTCGATGGGCTGGTGGCGCGGATCAACGATGCGGTGTAGGCCGCTCCTGCCGCTGCTGGCGCTGCTGCTCGCGGCGTGGGCCGGCCCGGCCCGGGCCGCGTTCGTGGCCGAGCCCCGGCAGCTCCCGCGCCCCACCGGCTACGTCTCGGACTTCGCCGGCATCCTCGGGGCCGAGGACGTCCAGCAGCTGGAAGCCCTGCTCACCGAACTGGACCAGAAGACCACCGCCCAGGTGGCCGTGGTGACGGTGCCGTCGCTGGGCGACTACGACGCGCAGCAGTTCGCGGTGGGCCTGTTCGAGAGCTGGAAGCCGGGCGCGAAGGGCAAGGACAACGGGCTGGTGTTCCTGGTGGCGCCCAACGACCGGCGCTACTTCATCAACACCGGCTACGGGCTGGAGGAGTGCCTGCCGGACGCCCGGGTGGCGGACATCGGGGCGGTGGCGCGCGGCTACTTCCGTCAGGGCCGGATGGGCGAGGGGGTGGTCGCGGCCACCCGCGCGCTGGCGGCCGAGATCGCCGCGTTCTACAAGGTGGAGCTGACCGGGAGCCCGGAGCGTGCGCCGCACGCCCGCCGCGGCCGGCCCCTGGGGCCGGTCGAGACGGTGGTCCTGACCCTCTTCATCCTGTTCTTCGTGGTGCTGATGCGGATCGTCTCGGCGCTGTCGGGCTTCGGGGGCGGGTTCCGGGGCCGGCGGCGCTTCGGCGGCGGGTTCGGCCCGTGGATGGGGGGCTTCGGCGGAGGCTTCGGGGGCGGGTTCGGCGGCGGAGGCTTCGGCGGCTTCGGGGGCGGAGCCACCGGCGGAGGCGGCGCCGGCGGGTCGTGGTAGGATCCCCCGGAAACGAGTTCGACTGGCCCACAGGAGAGGCGACCCGAATGCGCAACCGCACCATCCCACTCGTCCTGAGCCTCGCCCTGATCCTGGCGCTGGGGGCCGCCGGCGCGGCCGGCGCCGCCCCCGCCAAACGCAAGGCCGGCCTCTCAAAGTCCGCCGCCAAGCTCACCCCCAGCGAGCGCGCGGGCATCCCCCCGGAGGCCTTCGGCTCGCCGGTGACCGCCCCGGACCGCAGCCTGGTTGCGTGGATCACGGATGTGGGCCAGGGAGCCAACATCT
>DATKKS010000199.1:0-25039 GCA_035542815.1 Saccharimonadales bacterium (SeqCode)
GCCCACCGGGGCGGGCCGCCCGGCCCGCCGGCCGCGCGGCCGCGCCCTGCCGGGGCTTTCGGCCCTCCGGGTGCCGGGGAAGCGGCGGGCGCGCCCGCCGGCCCGGGGCCGCCGGGGGCCGGAAACCGCGAGGGTGCAACCCCTGGCCGGCAACTTCGTACATTCCGGTATGTTGCCGCCCCCGCGGAACCTGCCGTCGGGGCTTCTAAGAGGAGGTCGTGCATGAACCTGGGTCGCCGGCGGGCGGGGTGGAGTCGGCTTGTGCCGGCCCTGGCGGGGCTGGTGGTGCTGCTGGTTGGGGCCCGGCCGGGCCGGGCCGATCTGGCGCGGCTCACCGCGGACGAGGCGGTGCGCATGGCGCTCCGCGAGAACAGCACCGTCTACGCCGCATCCAAGCAGGTGGAACAGGCGAAGGGGGCGCTCAAGGCGGCGCGTTCGCCGCTGCTGCCGCAGCTGAACGCCAGCGGGGACCTGGGGCGGAACCACCAGGGCGAGCAGCGCTCGGCCTACAACACGGCCGGCAACGTCCCGAGCACCACCACCAACTCGACTTCGGGCAGCGTCACCCTGAGCCAGCAGCTGCTGAACCTGGAGGCGTTCAACGGGGCCAGGCAGGCCGCGCGCAGCCTGTCCGCGTCCCGCTCCGCGGAGCTGGACACCCGGCTGCAGATCGCCCTGGCGGCCAAGCAGCAGTTCTACGCGCTGGTCCGGGCCAAGCAGTTGGCGGGCGTCAACGCCGAGGCGGTGCGGCTGGATTCCTCCACCCTGGCGCTGACCCAGGGCCTGTTCGACGTGGGCACCGCCGCGCGGACCGACCTGCTCAAGGCCCGCACCCAGCAGGCGCAGTCGCGGCTGACCCTGATCGTCTCGCAGCACTCGGTGGACATCGAGCGGCTCCGCCTGGCCGGCCTGCTGGGCCTGGCCGACGACCGGGGCCTGGACGTGGACGAGACCCTGGCCGAGGACGTGCCGCTGCCGGACTCGACCTCCATCCTGACGACCGCCTACCAGAACCGGCCGGACCTGGCCCAGCTGGAGCACCAGATCGGCGCCGCGGAGGCGGCGCTCGGATCCGCGCGGTCGGCGCGCTACCCGACCCTGGGGGCGAGTTTCAACATCCAGAAGACGAGCTACACCACCCACCAGGACAGCGTCACGCAGGTGTACCAGTTCGGGGGCCAGTCGGTGGTGGTGAGCTCGCCCGACACCACGTTCAAGAGCCAGCCGTTCAGCTGGACGCTCGGGGCGCGGCTGAGCCTGCCGCTGTTTGACGGGCTGTCGGCCAAGGGGCGGATCCAGGAGCGCCAGGCCGAGCTGGACATCCAGCGCCGCAACCTGACGCAGAAGAGGGTGGACGTGGCGCTGGAGGTGCGCCAGGCGTGGCTGGGGCTGGTGGAGGCGCGGGAGCGCTCCCGGGCCGCCGCCGAGGCTCTGTCCTACGCCGAGGAATCCTACGATCTGAACCGCGAGAAGTACCGACTGGGCTCCAGCACCCTGCTGGACCTGACCACGGCTGAAGTCGCTCTGACCCGCAGTCGCTCCGATGTGGTGGACGCCCGCGTGGGCCTGCAGCTGGCCCGCGCCGGGCTGGACCGGGCTCTGGGGCTGAACCCGTAACGCGGGGCGGCGACCCGCGGAGGAAGACATGAAGAAGAAGTGGATCATCGTGGGCGTGGTGGTGGTGCTGGTGGCGATCTTCGGGTTCAGCTCGCTGAAGCGCCAGCAGGGCAAGGTGGCGGCGGTGGAGCTGTCCAAGGTGCGCCGGGAGGACGTCGTCTCGCACGTGAAGGCGCCAGGCAAGATCGAGCCGTTCACGCTGGTCAAGATGTCCGCCACCGTGCCCGGGAAGATCGTGTACCTGGCCGTGAAGGAGGGCCAGCGGGTGCGCCGGGACGAGGTGCTGCTGCGGCTGGACGACATCCAGTACCAGGCCGACCTGAAGCGGGCGGTGGCGGCGCTGTCGCAGGCCGAGTCGCGCGCTCGGCAGGCCAAGTACAACCTGGACCGCGCCCAGCAGACGCTGGAGCGGAACCGGGCGCTGGCCCAGCGGAACCTGGTCGCGCCGGACCAGATGGAGCAGGTGGAGACCGCCTACAACGTGGCCCGCAGCGAGTACCAGGCGGCCCAGGACGCGGTCAACGAGGCCCGGGCGGCCCGCGCCACCTCCCAGGACTACGTGGACAAGACGGTGTTCCGCGCCCCGTTCAACGGGGTGGTCTCGCAGCTCAACGTGGAGGCCGGGGAGAACGTCATCACCGGCACCATGAACAACCCCGGCACCCAGATCCTGGCGGTGGCCGACACCACCCGCATGATCGTGCGGGCCCAGGTGGACGAGACCGATGTGGTGGACGTCAAGGTGGGCGAGCAGGTCAAGATCAAGGTGGACGCCATCCCGGACTCGGTGTTCCGCGGCCAGGTCATCGAGGTGGGCAACACCGCCAAGACCTCCAGCGGGGTGATCAGCACCGGCGAGGAGCAGAACAACTACGAGGTCAAGGTGGTGTTCCTGGACCACGTGGCGGCGATCAAGCCGGGCATGACGGCGGACGTGGACATCCAGACCAACCTGCACCCCAAGGTGCTGTCCGTGCCCATCCAGAGCGTGGTGGTCCGCACCCAGGGCGAGCTGGACCAGGACAAGGCCTCGCACCAGAAGAAGAAGCCCTCGGGCCAGGACGCCATGGCCGCCGAGAACGAGGACGAGGCCGCCCGCAAGGCCAAGGAGAAGGAGGTCTCGGGGGTGTTCGTGGTGAAGAAGGGGGTGGCTTCGTTCCAGCCGGTCAAGCCGGGCATCTCCGGGGACGTCAACACCGAGGTCGCGGGATCGCTCGCGGTGGGGGACGAGATCGTGAGCGGGCCGTACAAGGAGCTGCGCAGCCTGCGCGACGGGGCCAAGGTGAAGCGGGCCCCGGCCAAGGCGGCCGGCTCGGGCGAGAAGAAAGACTAGCGCGATGCTGATCACGCTGCGCGAAGTCACCAAGGTCTACCACGTGGGCGGCGAGGACGTGCACGCCCTGGCCGGCGTGGACCTGGACATCGAGCACAACGAATACGTGGCGATCATGGGGCCGTCGGGCTCGGGCAAGTCCACGCTCATGAACATGGTGGGCTGCCTGGACACCCCCAGCGGCGGGTCCTACAAGCTCAACGGCGTGGAGATCCGCGACCTGGACGACGACGAGCTGGCCCACATCCGCAACAAGGAGATCGGCTTCGTCTTCCAGACCTTCAACCTGCTGGCGCGGGCCAACGCGCTGCACAACGTGGAGCTGCCGCTGATCTACAACGGGACCGCGGCGCACGAGCGGCACCAGCGGGCGGTGGAAGCGCTGAACCGGGTGGGCCTGGGGGACCGCATGCACCACCGGCCCAACGAACTGTCCGGCGGCCAGCGCCAGCGCGTGGCCATCGCCCGGGCGCTGGTGAACCGGCCCTCCATCATCCTGGCGGACGAGCCCACCGGGAACCTGGACAGCAAGACCGGCGAGGAGATCATGCACGCGCTGGACCAGGTCCACCAGCAGGGGAACACCATCATCCTGGTCACCCACGAGGAGGACATCGCCCGGCACGCCCACCGGGTGGTCCGCCTCCTGGACGGCAAGATCGCCGAGGACCACGTGATCCGCTGAGCGGCCACAGGGAGTCGCCATGGAACTTCGGGAAAGCCTGGCCCTGGCCCTCGGGGCGCTGCGGGCCAACAAGCTGCGCTCCTTCCTCACCCTTCTCGGGAACATCGTGGGGGTGATGTCGGTCATCGCCATCGTGGCCATCATCCAGGGCATGAACCACTACGTGTCCGACAAGCTGCTGGAGCAGGGCTCGAACGTGTTCTACGTGGACAAGTTCGGGGCCATCTTCAACGAGCAGGACTACCTCGACGCCCTCAAACGCAAGGAGATCACCCTCGACGACCGGGACGCGCTGCTGGAGCGCTGCCCGTCGGTGAAGATCGTCGCGCCCTGGTACGAGCGGAACGGCACGGCCCACTTCCGCCAGCGCCACACCGACTGCAACGTCCGCGGCTTCGGGGAGAACTACCCGGAGATCAACGGCATCGACATCGCCGAGGGCCGCCACCTGACCCTGAGCGACATGCAGCGGCGGTCGCCGGTGTGCGTCATCGGGCAGGAGACGGCGCAGGAGCTGTTCGAGAACCTGGATCCCCTGGGCCGCGAGGTGCGCGTGGGCGACCACGCCTACACCGTGGTCGGGGTGGGGGCGCGCAAGGGCAAGATCCTGGGGCAGTCCCAGGACAACTACGTGATCATGCCCTACACCGCGTTCCTGAAGCAGTACGGCCCCCACAGCTACCTGGTGCTGGCCATCAAGAGCACCGGCCCGGAGACCTACCTCAAGGCCCAGGACGAGGTGCGGGTCATCCTGCGCGCGCGCCGGCACGTGCCCTACGCGGCCAAGGACGACTTCGGGCTGCAGACGGCCGAGATGTTCATGGAGCTGTACAGCCGGTTCACCGGCGGGGCGTTCATCGTGATGATCGGGGTGGCCTCGCTGGCCCTGGTGGTGGGGGGCATCGTGATCATGAACATCATGCTGGTGTCGGTGACCGAGCGCACCCGCGAGATCGGCGTGCGCAAGGCGGTCGGCGCCCGCGGCGGGGACCTGCTGCAGCAGTTCCTGCTCGAGGCGGTCACGCTCTCGTGCGCCGGCGGGGTGATCGGCATCCTGGTGGGGGCCGGCATCGCCTTGCTGATCTCGAGCGCCACCCCGCTCCCGGCGCGGGTGGAGCCGTGGTCGGTGCTCATCGGGCTGGTGGTGGCGTCCTCGGTGGGGCTGTTCTTCGGCATCTACCCCGCGATGCGCGCGGCCCGGCTGGACCCCATCGAAGCCCTGAGGTACGAGTGATGGCCGGGGGCCGCCGCTCGCTGGCGCTGGAAGTGGTGGTCATGGCGCTGGACGCCATGCGCGCCAACAAGATGCGCTCGTTCCTGACGGTGCTCGGGGTGGTCATCGGGGTGAGCACCGTGATCGGGATGGGGGCGCTGGTGCAGGGGCTGGACCGCAGCATGGCCCGGCAGTTCCGCACCTTCGGCTCGCACGTCCTGTGGATCCGGCCGTTCTCCCAGAACGGCCCGCACAACGGGCCGCTGCCGGACAGCCTGCGGCTGCGCCACGCCTTCACCGACGACGACCTGCGGGCCATCCGCGAGAACTGCCCGGCGGTCAAGCTGGTGACCCCCATTGACGGGGTGGACGGCGCGCCGAGCCTCACCTACGGGCGCGAGAAAACCCGCAGCAGCGGGGTGCTGGGCACCACCTCGGACTACTTCGAGATCAGCGGCCTGGACGTGGCCCGCGGGCGGGCGTTCACCGAGTCCGAGGTGAGCCACAGCGCCCAGGTGATCATGCTGGGCCAGGACATCCTGGAGACCCTGTTCCCGCACGCCAGCTCGGTGGGCAAGACGGTCCACCTGGGCGGGGTGCCGTTCGTGGTGGTGGGGGAGGTCGCCCGGCGCGGGAAGATGTTCGGGCAGTCCACCGACAACATCATCGTGATCCCCTACACCACGCTGAAGAAGTACTTCCCGTCGGAGCAGGGGCCGAGCCGCCAGAACGAGTTCGCCATGAAGGCCAAGCCGGCCCGCGACGACCTGATGACCACGGCCATCGACCAGATCACCGAGGTGCTGCGCCGGCAGCGCCACCTCAAGGCGCGCCAGTCGGACAACTTCGCCATCGAAACCGACGACGCCCTCATCAACCTCTACCACCAGCTCACCGGGGCCATCTACCTGGTGATGATGGCCATCTCCTCGATCGCCCTGATGGTGGGCGGGATCGGCGTGATGAACATCATGCTGGTCTCGGTCAAGGAGCGCACCCGCGAGATCGGGGTCCGCATGGCCATGGGCGCGCGGCGCGGGGACATCCTCACCCAGTTCCTGCTGGAGGCCGCCACGCTGACCGGCGTGGGCGGGGTGATCGGGATCCTGCTGGGGGCAGTCCTGAGCACGCTGGTGTCCCTGGCGACCCCGCTGCCCTCGGCGGTGGCGCCCTGGTCGGTGGCGGCCGGCCTGGCGCTGTCGGTCGGCACCGGGCTGTTCTTCGGCATCTACCCGGCCTACCGGGCCTCTCGCCTGGATCCCATCGAGGCGCTGCGCTACGAGTAGCGGCGGCCCGCCGGCCGCCGCGCCCGCAATCGGCGCCCCCCGCCACACCCCGCGCCCGGCGGCCTGCATCCAAGACCCACAGAGGTCCGCGACTCCCCCCGCGCCAGGCCCCGCCCCGCGGCCGGCCCCGGCGCGGCCCCCCGAGGCCACCCCCGAGACTCCAAGGAGACACCTGCATGCCCGGTCTGTCCACGCACCCGTTCGCCGCCGTGCCGCTGAAGCCCGCCACGCTCGAGATGGAAGGGATCTCCCGCCGGACCATGGAGGAGCACTTCAAGCTCTACCAGGGTTACGTGAACAAGGCGAACGAGATCCTCCAGAAGCTGGAGAGCCTGGACCGCGACCCCGCCAAGGCCAACCAGACCTACAGCGACCTGCGGGTGCTCAAGCACGAGCTCACCTTCGCCATCGGCGGGGTCAAGAACCACGAACTCTACTTCGGCCACCTGGGCGGCCGGGGCGGGCAGCCGGGCGGCGCGCTGGCGGCGGCGCTGGCGAAGGACTTCGGCTCCTTCGACGCCTGGGCCAAGGACCTCAAGGCGACCGGCATCGCGGCCCGCGGCTGGGTGTGGCTGGCCCTGGACCACGACTACGGCACGCTGTTCAACTACCTGGGCGACGCCCAGAACACCTTCCCGGTGTGGAACGCCACGCCGATCCTGGCCCTCGATACCTACGAGCACGCCTACTTCATCGACTACGGCACGGCCCGCGGGAGCTACATCGACCAGTTCCTCAGGGTGGTGGACTGGCCGACGGTGGAGGCCGCCTACGCCCGCGCCGCGAAGATGAGCTCCCGCTAGCGGCTCGCGCCCCCCGGCCGGCCGCGTGGGGTGGGCCGGCCCGGGGCGGCCGCCGGGCCCGTCCCGGAGTCCCCGGGCGGCTGCACGCGGGGCCGGCCCGGCGCCGCCGCCCGCGGCCGCGGAAGCGGCGCGCCGTGCGGCGGCCGACCCCGGATTGACCCCGGGCGCCCCGCGTGTTAGCGTCTCCTCACAAGAACCTACCGCGCCCGTACCCCGGGCGGACCCCAGGTTTCCCGTTCTCAACGCTGCGTCGCACCGGGCGGCTTCCCCCGCCCGGGCCTCGCTCCCGACGATCGGAGCCCACTCGATGGCACGCACCCACTGGTGCATGGCGCCCCCTCCTCCGGCCGACGAACTCGCGCTCATGGCGGGCGAGCTGGGCGTGCCGGAACCCGTGGCGCGGATCCTGTGGAACCGCAACCTGCGCGCGTGCGATCCCGCCCGGCGGTTCCTGGACCCGCAGCTGGACGATCTTGAGGACGCCTACCAGATGGCCGACATGGGCCTGGCGGTGGAGCGGCTGCGCGAGGCGGTGGGGCGGGGCGAGCCGATCCTGGTGCACGGCGACTACGACGTGGACGGGGTGACCTCCACCTTCCTCATGACCAAGGCCCTGCGCCTGCTGGGCGGGGAGGTGTCGTTCTTCATTCCCGACCGGCTGCGCGACGGCTACGGGCTCTCGGAGACCGGCCTGGAGGAGGCCGCCCGCCGGGGCGCCTCGCTGATCGTGACCGTGGACTGCGGGGTGACCGCGGCCGACCCGGTGGCCCGGGCGCTGGCGCGCGGCATGGACGTGATCATCACCGATCACCACGAGCCGCTCGGCCCGCTGCCTGCGGCCCGCGCGGTGGTGAACCCCAAGCGCCCCGACTGCCGCTACCCGTTCAAGGAGCTGGCCGGCATCGGGGTCACCTCCAAGGTGGTCCAGGCGCTGTTCGAGCGGATGCGCCCGGAGGCCGCGCGCGGCTTCCTGGAGGAGCACCTGGACGTGATCGCCCTGGGCACCATCGCCGACGTGGTGCCGCTGGTGGGCGAGAACCGGGTGCTGGCCAAGCTGGGGATGCAGCGCCTGGAGAGCACCCGCAACGCCGGCCTGGTGGCGCTCAAGGAGACCGCCGGCCTCAAGACCCGCCGGGTGGACAGCGGCCACGTGGCGTTCATCCTGGCCCCACGGATCAACGCCGCCGGCCGGCTGGGGAAGGCCGACACCGGGGTGCGGCTGCTGCAGGCGGCCACCGGCGACGAGGCCCGCGAGCTGGCGGAGACCCTCGAGGAGGACAACAACCTCCGCCGGCGGATCGACGAGGAGACGCTCTCGGAGGCCGAGACGCTCATCTCGCGGGAGATCGACTTCGCCCGGGACTCGGTGATCGTGCTGTGGTCCGACCGCTGGCACTCCGGGGTGCTGGGCATTGTGGCCTCGCGGCTGGTGGAGCGCTACTGCCGGCCCACCATCCTGATCGCCCTGGACGGGGACGAGGGCCGCGGCTCGGGCCGGAGCCTCCCCGGGCTCAACCTGTGGGAGGCGCTGCAGCAGGTGCAGGACTGCCTCATCGCCTACGGCGGGCACAGCCACGCCGCGGGGCTCAACATCGAGCGCGCCCACCTGGAGGAGTTCCGGCACCGCCTCAACGGCGAGGTGGGCCGGCGGCTCACCGAGGAGGACTTCTGCCACCGGCTGGACCTGGACGGCGAGATCCGCCTGGACCAGTGCGGCCTGGGCCTGGTGGAGTGGCTGGAGCGCCTGGCGCCGTGGGGGCTGCGCAACAGCGAGCCGCTGTTCCTGGCCCACGACGTGGAGCTGTCGGGCTGGTCCAGCGTGGTGAGCCGCAACCACCTCAAGATGGTGGTGCGCCAGGACGGGCACGTGGCCGAGTGCATCGGGTTCAACCTGGGCTACCTGGCCGGGGAGCTGAACCGCGCGCCCGGGAAGTTCTCGCTGGCGTTCACCCCCATCCGCAACGTGTGGCAGGGCCGCGAGCGGGTGCAGCTGAAGGTGAGGGGGGTGCAGCCGGGAGCATGACCGCCGACGCCGCCCTGCTCCAGCCGCTGCTGGAGGAGCTGCAGACCAAGAGCCCCCGCGCCAGCCAGGACCAGGTGCGCCGGGCCTTCGACTTCGCGGCGCACGCCCACCACGGGCAGGTGCGCCGCTCCGGGGCGCCGTTCGTCTCGCACACCGTGGAGACCACCCGCATCCTGGCGGACCTGCTGGGCTCCCACCTGGACACCACCATCGCCACCTCCGCGCTGCTGCACGACGTGGTGGAGGACACCCCCATCACCAGCCAGGAGCTGGGCCGCGAGTTCGGGACCGAGGTGGCCCGGCTGGTGGAGGGGGTGACCAAGATCGGCCACCTGCACTTCGACAGCCCCCGCGCGGAGCAGGCCGAGAATTTCCGCAAGATGATCCTGTCCATGGCCAGCGACCTGCGCGTCATCCTGATCAAGCTGGCCGACCGGGTGCACAACATGCGCACCCTGGAGTTCCTGCCGCCCGAGAAGGTGGCCCGCATCGCCCGCGAGACGCTCGAGATCTATGCCCCCCTGGCGCACCGCCTGGGGATCGGCACGTTCAAGCGCGAGCTGGAGGACCTGGCCTTCAAGCACCTGGACGGGGAGGCCTACCGCGAGATCGCCCGGCGGGTGCAGGCCAAGCGCGAGGAGCGCACCGCGCTGCTGGACCAGGTGCGGGCGCCGCTGGAGCAGAAGCTGGCCGAGGCCGGGATCCAGGCCGAGATCTCCGGGCGGCCCAAGCACTACTACAGCATCTACAAGAAGCTGCGCGACAAGAACCGGACCTTCGACGAGCTGCACGACCTGCTGGGCCTGCGGGTGGTCACCACCGACAAGACCTCCTGCTACCACGTGCTGGGCGTGGTGCACGACCTGTTCACGCCGATCCAGGAGCGGATCAAGGACTTCATTGCCACCCCCAAGTCCAACATGTACCAGTCGCTGCACACCACGGTGATCGCCCCGGGGCGCCAGGTGGTGGAGATCCAGATCCGCACCCGCGAGATGCACCGCATCGCCGAGCTGGGCATCGCCGCCCACTACAGCTACAAGGAGGGCGGCAAGTCCGACCGCGAGCTGGACCAGAAACTGGGCGGCTTCCTGCGCGAGGCCGCCCAGTGGACCGACGAGCTGTCGGACGAGGAGTGGATGCAGCTCCTGCAGACTTCCCTGTACCAGGACGAGATCTTCGTGTTCACCCCCAAGCGCGAGCTCAAGCAGCTGCCCAAGGGCTCCACCCCGGTGGACTTCGCCTTCACCATCCACTCCGAGCTGGGGCTGCACTGCGTGGGGGCCAAGGTCAACGGCCAGTTCGTGCCGCTGCGCACCCGGCTGCGCAGCGGCGACACGGTGGAGGTCATCAGCCAGCCGAACGGCCGGCCCAGCAAGGACTGGATCGAGTTCGTGCGCACCCCGGCGGCCCGGCACAAGGTGCGCCACTGGCTCAAGGCGCAGCACCAGGCCGAGGCGATCGTGCTGGGCAAGGAGATGCTGGACCGGGAGCTGCGGCGGGTGCGGCGCTCCGCCCAGGACCGCGCGCTGCTGGACGCGGCGCAGTCCCTGGGGGTGGCGGAGCTGGCCCAGCTGTACGCCAAGATCGGCCAGGGGACGCTGTCCGCGCTGCAGGTGGTGCACAAGCTCTTCCCGGAGCTGCAGGAGCGGCGCACCAAGGGGCCCCTGGAGCAGCTGGGCGAGATGGTGCAGCGCAAGCCCGAGGGGGTCCGGATCCAGGGCATGGGCAGCCTCCTGGTGCACATCGCCAAGTGCTGCCAGCCGGTGCCGGGCGAGCCGGTGGTGGGGGTGGTGACCCAGGGCCACGGGGTGTCGGTGCACCGGCATGTGTGCCCCAACACCTTCGCCGAGCGGGTGCCGGTGGAGCGGCGGGTGGAGGTGACCTGGGACGCGCGGCTGGACGAGACCTTCCCGGTGCGCCTGGTGGTGCACGGGCAGGACCGCCCGAGCCTGCTGGCGGACATCGCCAAGGCCCTGGCGGCGGAGAAATGCAACATCCGCACCGCCGGGATGTCGGCCTCCGACGGCTCGGCGCGCGGCACGTTCCTGGTGGAGGTCTCCAACCGGCGGCACCTGCAGGAGGTGCTGGCCGCGGTGCGCCGGGTGCGCGGGGTGAGTTCCGTGGAGCGCTTCCAGAGCGGGCTGGGGCACAAGTGATCGCGGTGGTGCAGCGGGCCTCGCGGGCCGAGGTCCGGGTGGACGGCGAGCGGGTGGGGGCCATCGGCGGGGGCCTGGTGATCCTGCTCGGGGTGGCCCGCGACGACACCTCCGCCGACGCCGCGTGGCTGGCGGCGAAGTGCGCCCATCTGAGGATCTTCCCGGACGGGGAGGGCCGCATGAACCGCTCCCTGCTGGAGGCCGGCGGGGGCGCCCTGGTGGTCTCCCAGTTCACGCTGCTGGGCGACACCCGCCGCGGGCGCCGGCCGGGCTTCGAGCGCGCCGCGCCGCCCGAGGCGGCGGAGCGGCTGTACGGCGAGTTCTGCGCGCGGCTGGCGGAGCTGGGCCCGCCGGTGGAACAGGGCCGGTTCCGCGCGCACATGGACGTGGAGCTGGTGAACGACGGGCCGGTGACGCTGCTCGTGGACAGCCGCGAGGCGCGCTCGGGCGGCGCTCCCGCGCCCGCCGACGAGGGCGCCGCGCCGTGAGCCGCCCCGCCGCCGGGGGCGCGCCGCCGCCGGGCGCGTTCCCCTTCGCCCGGCTGTTCCTGGACGGCGCGCCGCTGGTGCTGGCCTCGGCCTCGCCGCGCCGCGCCGGCCTGCTGCGCCTGGTGGGGGCGGAGTTCGAGGTGGTGGTGCCGGCCGAGGAGCCCGAGCCGCACGCCGACTGGCCGCACCAGGTGGTGATGGCGCTGGCCCACGGCAAGGCGCTCTCGGTGGCCGCGTCGCGGCCGGGGGCGTGGGTGCTGGGGGCCGACACGCTGGTGTGGAGCCGCGGGCGGCCGCTGGGAAAGCCCCGCGACCGGCAGGAGGCGCGGGCCATGCTGGGGGAGCTCTCCGGGGCGTGGCACTCGGTGTACACCGGCCTGTGCCTGGTGCGGGGCGGCGCCGCACACCGCGCGTGGGAGCGCAGCGAGGTCCGGTTCAGGAATCTAACGCATAGTCAAATAGATAGTTACGTGGACACCGGGGAGCCCCTGGACAAGGCCGGGGCGTACGGCATCCAGGGCTTCGGGGCGCTGTGGGTGGAGCGGGTGGAGGGCTGCTACTTCAACGTCATGGGGCTGCCGCTGGCCCGCCTGGCGCGGCTTTTCGAGGCCGCCGGCGGGGCTCGCCTCGGCGCTTGACCGGCGGGGGGTTAGCTGCATAGAATAAAGGGCTTTAGCTTTGCGGGGCGCGACCCCGGAAGGCACCCGCGGGGCGCCTCCCGGGGGTTCGGCGTGCCCCGATTCCAATGTCCGGAAGGAGGTGAGAATCCCTGATGCGCACTGCAGTTCCGCGGGAGTCGGAGATCCAGTCCAAGTGGTACCTGGTGGACGCCGAGGGGCAGACGCTGGGCCGCATGGCCGCCAACATCGCGACCGTGCTGCGCGGCAAGCACCGGCCCATATTCACCCCGCACATGGATCTGGGCGACCACGTGGTGGTGATCAACGCGTCCCGGGTGCACGTGAGCGGACGGAAGCTGGACCGCAAGGCCTACTTCCGCCACTCGATGTATCCCGGCGGCGCGCGCTTCACGCCGATGCGTGAGATCCTGGAGGAGCGGCCCGAGCGCCTGGTGGTGCTGGCCGTGCGGGGCATGCTGCCCAAGAACCGTCTGGGGCGGGCCCTGCTGAAGAAGCTCAAGGTGTACGCGGGAGCGGAGCATCCCCACCAGGCCCAGCAGCTCGAGCCGGTTCGGCTCACGCACCTTGGGGGCGTGGCGACGCGACCCTGAGAAGACTCGCACCCGTAGGAGGAGATCTTGGCAGAATCGAACGTGATCGTGGCCGTCGGACGGCGCAAGGAGGCCGTGGTCCGGATCCGCATGCGGCCGGGCTCCGGCCAGCGCGTGGTCAACGGCCGCAACCTGATGGACTACTTCAAGCGTGCCGTCCTGGTGACCCTCGCGGAGAAGCCCATGGCCATGACCAACATGGCGGACAAGGTGGACTTCACCGCCAACTGCAAGGGCGGCGGGCTGAGCGGCCAGGCCGGGGCGCTGAGCCTGGGCCTGGCGCGGGCGCTCCAGAAGCTGGACCCGGGGCTGCGGCCCCTGCTGGGGAACGAAGGGCTGCTCACCCGCGACGCGCGGATGAAGGAGCGCAAGAAGTACGGGCAGCCGGGCGCGCGCAAGCGCTTCCAGTTCTCCAAGCGCTAGACGGACGACCCCTAGCATTCATCACGCACGCCGCGCGATCCGCGGCGCCGCGGGTCCGCCCCGAGGGGCGGGCGGCGCCGCCGCCGGCGGAGGAACAACCCGGAAAGGAAGGCAATGACCGAGATCACCATGAAGGACCTCCTGGAAGCGGGGGTCCACTTCGGCCACCAGACGCGCCGGTGGAACCCGAAGATGCGCAGGTTCATCTTCCTCGAGCGGAACGGCATCCACATCCTGGACCTGCAGAAGACCATGAAGTGCCTGGACGAGGCCCGCGCGGCCATCGGCACCATCGTGCGCGACGGCGGCAAGGTGCTGTTCGTGGGCACCAAGAAGCAGGCCAAGGAGACCATCGCCGAGCAGGCCGGCCGCTGCGGCATGTTCTGGGTGACCGAGCGCTGGCTCGGCGGCACCCTGACCAACTTCCGCACCATCCGCTCCAACATCCAGCGCCTCAAGGAAATCGAGCAGATGCAGAAGGACGGCACCATGGAGAAGCTGTCCAAGAAGGAGGCCGCCGCGGCCGAGAAGGAGCGCGCGCGGCTGGAGAAGTGCTTCTCCGGGATCAAGGAGATGGGCGGGCTCCCGCAACTGATGTTCGTGGTGGACACCAAGCGGGAGAAGATCGCGGTGGCGGAGGCCAACCGGCTGCGCATCCCGATCGTGGCGGTGGTGGACACCAACGCCGACCCGGACCCCATCAACTACCCGCTGCCGGGCAACGACGACGCCATCCGCTCCATCCGGTTGTTCGCCGGCATGGTCAGCGACACGGTGATGGAGGCCCGCCAGACGGTGGCCGAGGGCCGCGACGTGACCGCGGCCGCCGAGGAGGTCTACCACGCCGGGCCGGAGGGCGAAGAGGGCCAGTTCGCGCGCGTGCCGTAGGCGCGGCGGGGCCGGGCCACGGGGGATTCGGGCGCGCCGGCACGCCCCGGCGGGGCGCTCCGGGCGCGCTTGGGACATAGAGACGACGGAGGAGCGGGAATGGCGGAGATCAGCGCGACGCTGGTGAAGGAGCTGCGCGAGCGCACCGGCGTGAGCATGATGGAGTGCAAGAAGGCCCTGGCCGAGACCGGCGGGGACCTGGACAAGGCCGCGGACCACCTGCGCAAGATGGGCGCGGCCGCGGCGGCCAAGAAGGCGGACCGGGCGGCCAACCAGGGCCTGGTGGATTCCTACATCCACCCCGGCGGGCGCATCGGCGTGCTGCTGGAGGTGAACTGCGAGACCGACTTCGTGGCCCGGACCGACGACTTCAAGGCCCTGGTGCACAACCTGGCGATGCACGTGGCCGCCAGCCGCCCGCAGTGGGTCCGGCGCGAAGACGTCCCGGCGGCGGTGCTGGACAAGGAGCGCGAGATCTACCGCGGGCAGATGCAGCACGAGGGCAAGCCGGCGAACATCGTGGACCGGATCGTCGAGGGCAAGCTCGGCAAGTTCTACGAGGAGAACTGCCTGCTGGAGCAGCCGTACGTGCGCGATCCGGACCGCAAGATCAGCCAGGTGGTCCAGGAGGCCATCGGCAAGATCGGCGAGAACATCGTGGTCCGCCGCTTCAGCCGGTTCGAGCTGGGAGCGTAGCCCGCACCCGCGGGCGCCTCCCCCCGGCGCGGGGGAGAGGCAACAGGGAAGGGGCACTGCCGTGAAGTCCCCCAGGTACGGACGGATCCTGCTCAAGCTGTCCGGCGAGATGCTGGCCGGCGAGCAGAAGGTGGGCATCGACGCGGCGCGGCTGGGCTGGATCTCGGGCGAGGTGGCCCAGGTGGCCCGCACCGGGGTCCAGGTGGGGGTGGTGGTCGGCGGCGGGAACATCTTCCGCGGGCTGGCGGCCAGCGCCTCCGGCATGGACCGGGTCAACGCCGACTACATGGGCATGCTGGCCACGGTGATCAACGCGCTGGCCCTGCAGCACGCCCTGGAGAAGCTCGGGCTGCAGACCCGGGTGTGCTCGGCCATCGCCATGGAGACCCTGGCCGAGACCTACATCCGCCGGCGCGCCCAGCGGCACCTGGAGAAGGGCCGCGTGGTGATCATGGCCGGCGGCACCGGCAACCCTTACTTCACCACCGACACCGCGGCCGTCCTCCGGGCCATCGAGATCGGGGCCGAGGTCATCCTCAAGGCGACCAAGGTGGACGGCGTGTACGACGCCGACCCGGTGGCCCACCCGGGCGCCCGGCGCTTCGAGGAGGTCAACTACCTGGAGGTCATCAACCGCGGCCTCAAGGTCATGGATTCCACCGCGATCTCCCTGTGCATGGACAACAACCTGCCCATCGTGGTGTTCGACCTGTCCACTCCGGGCAACCTGGGGCGGGTGGTCGCCGGGGAGCACGTCGGCACGCTGGTCCACGCGGGCGCTCCGGTCGCGTAGCCGCCGGGCGCGGGGAGGGTGCATGGACGAAAAGAAGTTCACCCACGACGTCGAAGACACCATGAAGAAGGCGCTGGAGGGCACCCGGCACGAGCTCTCCGGCCTGCGCACCAGCAAGGCCAGCCCGGCGCTCCTGGACACGGTGCGGGTGGACTACTACGGCACCTCCATGCCGGTCCACCAGCTGGCCCAGGTGGGCGCCCCGGAGCCGCGGCTGCTGCTGGTGACCCCGTACGACAAGAGCGCGCTCAAGGCCATCGCCTCGGCCATCCGGGCCTCGGAGCTGGGCCTCAACCCCCAGGACGACGGCAACATCATCCGCGTGCCCATCCCGGTGCTGAGCGAGGAGCGGCGCCGGGAGATGGTCAAGCTGGTGGCCAGGCTGGTGGAGGAGGGCCGCGTGCGCATCCGCCAGGTCCGGCGCGACGCCAACGAGCGCCTGAAGAAGCTGGAGAAGGACGGGCACGTCTCCGAGGACGAGATCAAGCGGATCCAGGACCAGGTCCAGAAGCTCACCGACGGCTACATCAAGAACCTCGACGACCTGCTGGCCAAGAAGCAGGCCGAGGTGATGGAGGTCTGACCGGCCGGATTCCGCGGCGCTCCCCGCCCCCGCCCGGGGCCGCCGCGGGACATCAACCGGCGCTCGCGCCATGACGGACACCTCCCGGCTGCTGGCTCGCCTGAAGGCCCGGAGCGCGGACCTCCCGCGGCACATCGCGATCATCATGGACGGCTCGGGCCGCTGGGCCCGGCGCCGCGGCCTGCCGCGGCTGGCCGGGCACCGCGCCGGGCGCGCCTCGGTGCGGGCCGCGGTCGAGGGCTGCATCGCCCTGGGGGTGGAGACGCTCACCCTCTACACCTTCTCCGTGGAGAACTGGAACCGCCCGCGCGCCGAGGTCGGCGGCCTGATGCGCTTCCTGCAGCGCACCCTGCGCGAGGAGCGCGCCGAGCTGCGCGAGAACGGGGTGCGGCTGCGCATCATCGGGCAGCTGGACGCCCTGCCGGAGGAGGCCCGCGCCGCCGCCGAGGAGACCGTCCGGTTCCTGGAAGGCGGGCAGCGGCTGGAGCTGGTGCTGGCCATCTCCTACGGCGGGCGCCAGGAGCTGGTGCACGCCGCCCGGGCGCTGGCGGAGCAGGTGCGCGCTGGCCGCCTGCAGCCGGGGGACATCGACGAGCAGCGGCTGGCCGCCGAGCTGTGGACCGGCGGGCTGCCCGACCCCGACCTCCTGATCCGCACCAGCGGCGAGATGCGCGTGAGCAACTTCCTGCTGTGGCAGATCGCCTACGCCGAGATCTGGGTCACCCCCGTGCTGTGGCCCGACTTCCGGGCCCGGCACCTGTACGAGGCGGTCGCCAGCTACCTCGAGCGCGAGCGCCGCTTCGGCCGCGTGGCCGCCCGGCCGCCGTTCCGGCACTGAGGCCGGGGTGCGCTCCGATCCCGCGCTGGCCCGCCGGGTGCTCGCCGCGGTGGTGTTCCTGCCCGTCCTGGCGGTGCTGATCCACGCGGGCGGCCTGTGGTACGCCGGCTACTGGGCGCTGGTGCTGACCCTGGCCCTGGCGGAGTTCTGCCGCATGGGCCCGGCCCCCGCGCCGGTGTGGATGTGCGCCGCGGGCGTGGCGGCGATGGGGCTGTGGTGCGCGGCGTGCGCCGGCCTCATCGGGCTGCCGGCGGAGGGCGCCCGCCTGGCCCGGGGCGCGGGGTGGCTGCCGCTCCTGGCGGTCGCCGCGCTGGCCGGGTTCCTGGCGGCCGCGCTGGGGCGCGGGCGGCCGCGGCTCCCGGCGCACCTGGGGCGGGTGGCCGCGGGCCTGGTGTACGTCGGCGGGCTGGGGGCGTTCATGTTCTGGCTGCGCGCCGCCCGCCCGGAGGGCGCGGCTGCGGGCCTCGGCCCGGCCGCCTGCACCGCGCTCGCGTACGTCCTCACCTGGTCCGGGGACACCGGCGCCTACGCCGCGGGCCTGGCCCTGGGACGGCACCCGCTGGCCCCGCGCATCAGCCCCCACAAGACCTGGGAGGGCGCGCTGGGCGGGCTGGCCGCCAGCGCGCTGGCCGGCGCGGCGCTGGGGGCCGCCGCGTGGCCGGCCCTCGGCGCCGGCCGGGGGGCTTGGGTGGGAGTGCTCGCGGGCGCCGCCGGCCAGCTCGGCGATCTGCTCGAGTCGCGGGTCAAGCGCGCCTTCGGGGCCAAGGACAGCGCGAGCTGGATCCCCGGGCACGGCGGCGCGCTGGACCGGTTCGACAGCCTGCTCACGGCCACCCCGGTGGTGGCCCTGCTGCTGGCCTGGAGGGGATGATGCGACCGCGGCCGGAGTTCTCGCCGGCGCCCCGGGGAGTGTCCCTGCTGGGGGCCACCGGCTCCATCGGCGAGCAGGCCCTGCAGGTGGTCCGCCTGCACCGGGGGCAGCTGCGGGTGGCGGCGCTGTCCGGGGGCCGGCGGGTGGAGCGCCTGGCAGAGCAGGCGCGGGAGTTCTCCCCGCAGCTGGTGTGCGTGGCCGGGGCGGCCGCGGTTCCCGAAATGCGCGCCGCGGTCGGCCCGCGGGTCCGGGTGGTGTCGGGCGAGGCGGGCCTCCTCGAGTGCGCCACCTGCGACTCGGCCGAGGTGGTGCTCAACGGGCTGGTGGGGGCGCGCGGGCTGGCCCCTTCGCTGGCCGCGCTGGAGGCGGGCAAGACCCTGGCCCTGGCCAACAAGGAGACCTTGGTGGCCGGCGGGCCGCTGGCCGAGGGCGCGGCGCGCCGCGGCGGCGGGCAGATCCTGGCAGTGGACAGCGAACACTGGGCGCTGGGCGAGCTGCTGGAGGGCCGCGACATCGCCGAGGTGCGCCAGGTCTGGATCACCGCCTCCGGCGGGCCGCTGCGGGGGGTGGACCCCGCCCGATTCGAGGCGCTCACCCCGGAGGAGGTGCTGGCCCACCCGGTGTGGGCCATGGGCCGGCGCATCACCGTGGACAGCGCCACGCTGCTCAACAAGGGCTTCGAGGTGCTGGAGGCGCGCTGGCTGTTCGGCCTGCCGCTGGAGCGGGTGGGGGCGGTGGTGCACCCGGAGGCGCTGGCGCACGCCTTGGTGGAGTGGGGGGACGGCTCGTGGACCGCCCAGCTCAGCACCCCCAGCATGGCCCTGCCCATCCAGCGCGCGCTGCTGGGCCGGCGCGCCCACCCCACGCCGGCGCCGCCGCTGGGGCTCCTGGAGGCCGGTGCGCTGCGCTTCGAGCCCATCGACACCCGGGCCTTCCCGTGTTACGAGCTGGCCCGGGCCGCGGGCGAGGCCGGCGGGACCCTGCCGGCGGCGCTCAACGCGGCCGACGAGGTGGTGGTGGAGGCGTTCCTGGAGGGCCGCATCCCGTTCCCCGGGATCGCCGCGCGGCTGCGCCGGGTCCTGGAGCGCCACCACCGGCGCGAGCTGGAGTGCGCCGACGACGTGTGGGAGGCCGACCGCGAGGCGCGTGAGCTGGCGCGCGGGCTGCTGTGAACCTGCTGTTCCTCTCCGCCGCCCGGCCGTTCAACGCCGAGACCGACCAGGCCGCCTTCCTGGCCGGCGCGCTGGCGGCCCGCGGCCATGCCTGCCGCTGGATGGCCCCGCCGGGCGCGGAGAGCCTGGCCCGGGTGCGCGCGGCGGGCCTGGCCGCGGCCGAGTTCCCCGACACCCACTTCGGCAATAACCCGGTGCGGATCGCGGCCCAGCTGCGGGCGCTGCGCCGCGAGGTCCGCGCCTGCGCGCCGCGGGTCCTGTTCACGGTGGAATCGCCCACCCACCTGCTGGCGGCGCTGGCCGCCGGCTGGCTGTCGGGGGCTCCGGCAACCCGCCGCGCCGCCCGGCCCGCGGTGGTGCGCTGGCGCGGCAGCAACACCCCGCTCCGCCGCCGGCCGCTGAGCCGTCGCCTCTACGACCGGGCCACCCGGCTGGTGCTGGTGCCGTGCCGGGCGCTGGTGGAGGCGGCCCGCGCGGCGGGCTTCGCCACCGCCCACTGGACGGTGGTGGATGGCTGCGTGGACCTGGAGCGCTTCGCCCCCGGTCCGGCGGACCCCGCGGCGTGGGCCGAGGCGGAGCTCGACCCGGGGCGGGAGGTGGTGGTGCTGGTGGCGCGGCTGGCCCCGGTGAAGGGCATCCCGGTGTTCCTGGAGGCGCTCGCCCGGGTGCGCCGGGAGCGCCCGGGCGTCGCGGGCCTCATCCTGGGCGAGGCCTGGGAGGGCCAGGCGGAGCGCCTGGAGGCCGACGTCGAACGGCTCGGCCTGGGCGGCGCGGTGCGCTGGCTGGGGCGCCGCGCCGACGTGGAGCGCTGGCTGCGCCTGGGGGCGGTGGGCGCGGTGAGTTCGGTGGGGAGCGAGCTGTTCAGCCGCTCGGCGCTGGAGTACATGGCCGCGGCGCTGCCGGTGGCGGCCACCCGGGTGGGGGTGCTGCCGGAGTGGCTGGAGGGCCGGCCGTGGGCACGCCTGGCGGCGCCCCGGGACGCCGCCGGGCTGGCCGCCGGGCTGCTGGAGCTGCTGGGCGCGCCCGAGCGCGCGGCGCTGGGGGCGGCCGCCCGGCGCGAGGCCGAGAGCCGCTTCGCCCCGGGCCGGATGGTGGACCGGGTGGAGGCGCTGCTGCGGCAGGCGGCGGAGGCGGCGTGAAGCGGGTGGAGCGGGCCTGGCGCCGGGCTCTCACCCGGGCGCTGGGGGCGGTGCTGCGCCCGGAGCCGGAGCCGCCCTGGGACCGGGCGGAGCTGCGGCGCATCGCGGTGCTGCGCCTGGACCGGCGGCTGGGCAACCAGGTGATCCTGTTCCCGATGCTCGAGGCGCTGGCCCGGGCCTGCCCCGCGGCGGAGATCGAGGTGCTGGCGCCGGCGCCCTACCACCAGGCGTATGAAGGGTTGCCGGGGGTCGCCCGGGTGGTGCGCTTCGAGCGCTCCGCGCCGCTGTCCGCGGACGGCTGGCGGCGGCTGCGCCAGCTGCGCGCGCGCCGCTACGACCTGGTGATCGAGGCCGGCCACCACCACAGCTTCTCGCTGTCCGGGGCGCTGCTGACGCGGCTGCTGGGCGGGCGGCTGCGGATGGGTTTCCGGCGCGGGGAAAGCGCCCGTTTCTTGAACGTCCTGGTGGACGCGCCGCCGGCGTCCGAGGTGGGCCGGGCGCGGGTGTTCTTCGAGCTGGCCCGGCGGGTGGACCCGGCCGCGCGCTTCGCCCCGCCGCGCTGGGCGGTGAGCCCGGCGGAGCGGGCGGGGGCGGCGGCGCTGCGCGCCGGGCTGGGCCTGGCCGGCCCCGCCCTGGGGGTGCATCCTGGGGGGCGCGGCGGCCGGCGCTGGCCGCGGGAACGCTTCGAGGCGGTCGCCCGCGCGCTGGCCGCGCGGGGACTCCAGCCGGTGGTGTTCCTGGGCGGCGCCGAGCGCGAGCAGGCGCCGGCGTGGCGGGCTGCGGCGGGGCCGGCGTGGCGGGTGGTCGAGGCCCCGCCGCTGCGCGAGTTCGCGGCGCTGGTGGAGACCCTCTCGCTGTGGGTCTCGGGCGACACCGGGCCGCTGCACGTGGCGGCGGCGCTGGGGGTGCCCAGCGTGGGGGTGCTGCTGCAGCCCGAGAGCCTGGAGGCGCTGGAGGAGGGTCCCCGCTACCGGGCGGTGTACCGGGTGGGCGAGGGGCCGGCGGTGGAGGACGTGGTGGCCGCGTCCGGCGAGGTGCTGGCCGCGGCGGAGAGCGGCGGAACCGGAAGGAGCGCCGGTTGGACCTGATCTACCTCAAGGCGGCGATGCGTGCCTGGGCCGCCAGCGGGCGGCGCCCGCAGCCCGGGGTGCGGCTGCCGGAGCGGGCGCGGGTGCTGCTGCTGCGGCACGACCGCATCGGCGACGCCCTGCTGTCCACGCCGATCGTGGACCAGCTGGCGCGGCACCGGCCGGGCTGGACCCTGGACCTGCTGCTGGCCGACCGGAACCTGCACGTCTACGAGCGGCACCCGGCGGTGGCCCGCCGGTGGTGCTACCGGAAGCGCCCGCTGGCCGCCCTGGGGCTGGTGCGGGCGCTGCGGCGGGAGCGCTATGACGTGGTGGTGGACCTGATGAACCACCGCTCGCACACCTCGATGGTGTTCCTGAAGCTCATCCGCCCCGGCATCACCGTGGGCTTCGAGGAGCCCGGCTGCTACCCCTTCGACGTGCCGGTGCGGGCGCGCCCCAAAGCCACCGGGCACATCGTGGAGCGCTCCGGCGACCTGCTGCGCGCCCTGGGCTGCCCGGTGCGCGACGAGGAGCTGCGGCTGTCCTACGAGCCCAGTCCCGCCTCGCGCCGGCGCGCGTGCGGGTTCCTGGAGCCGCTGCGCGACGGCGGCGCGCGCCTGTGCGGGGTGAACACCAGCGCCGGCGGGCCGCGGCGCTTCTGGGGGGAGGGCAACTACCGCGAGCTGCTCACCCGGCTGGGCCGGGAGCACCCCGGCCACCGCTTCGTGGTGTTCTCCGACCCCTCCGAGGTCGAGCGCGCGCGGCGCATCGCCGCCGACCTCCCGCACGTGGTGCTGGCGCCGCCCGGGACCTTCGACGAGCTGGCGGGCATGGTGGAGCGGCTGGACTCGATGATCACCCCGGACACCTCGGTGGCCCACCTGTGCGCCGCCCTGAACGTGCCGTGCGTGGCCATGTACCTGGAGCCGAAGGTCTCCCGGCTGTGGTTCCCGTGGGGCGTGGAGTATCGGGCGCTGTACGGGCCCGGGGACGTGGACACCATTCCCCTGGAAGAGGTCCTGCAAGCGTGGCGCTCGCTGGGACGCTGAGCCTGCTGGTGCTGGACTCCGCCCGCCCCGCGGTGCTGGGCGGGATCGAGCGCGCGCTGGCCGACCTGGCCGCCCGGGCCCGCGCCCGCGGCTGCGACGCGCGCGCCGCGGGGCGGCGCGGCTCGCGCTTCGCGGCTCACTGCCGCGCCCTGGCGGTGCCCACGGTGGAGCTGCCGCTGCGCAACGGGCTGGATGTCTCCAGCGTGCTCGGGCTGCGCCGCCTGTACTGCGCCCACGGCACCGGCGCGGTGCTGGGGGCCACCACCCGGGACGCGCGGCTGGCCGGGATGGCCCGCCTGGGCGCGCGCCGCCCCCGGGTGGCGCTGCTCATGGGCCTGCCCATGATCCGCGACTCGTGGGCCCACCGCTTCACCTACCGGCGCTTCGTGGACGCCCTCATCACCCCCACCCAGTGGCTGCGCGAGCGGGTGGCGCGCTATCCCTTCACTGCCCGGCTGGCGGTGGCGGTGCTGCCCGACGGGGTGGACGAGTCCCGCTTCCCGCCGCTGGCCGGCCTGGCCGAAGCCCGCCGCGCGGCCCGCGCGGCGTGCGGCGTGCGCCCGGGCCAGGCGTTGCTGCTGAGCGTGGGGCACCTGGTGGAGCGCAAGAACCTGCTGAGCGTCCCGCCGCTGCTGGCCGGGCTGCCGCCGGGCGCGGACTGGGAGTGGTGGGTGGCCGGGGACGGGCCGCAGGAGGCCGAGCTGCGGGCGGCGGTGGCCCGGCACGGCCTGGAGCGCCGGGTGCGGCTGCTGGGCGCCCGGACGGACGTCCCGGAGCTGCTGCTGGCGGCCGACGCGCTGGTGATGCCCTCGCGCATGGAGCAGCTGCCGCTGGCGGCGCTGGAGGCCCGGCGGGCCGGGGTGCCGCACGCGCTGGTGGCCGGCGTGGGGGCGGTGGCGGAGATGCGCGCCATGGGTCTCACGGTGCTGCCTCCGGGCGAGGCGGAGACCTGGCGCCAGGCGCTGGAGCGGGCGGTGGCCGCCCCCGGCGGCTGTGCGGCGCCGGAACGCTGGGACCGGGGCGTGGAGGAGACCGCCGCGCGCCGCCTGGAGTTCCTGGCGCGCCTGGCGGGGGAACCGTGAAGATCCTGTTCGCCAACTCCATGAAGGGCCTGGGCGGCGGCGAGCGCTGGCTCCTGGACACCGCCGCCGGGCTGCTGCGCCGCGGCCACCAGGTGTGGGTCTCGGGGCGGCCCGGGGCGCCGCTCCTGGAGAGCGCCGCCGGGCTGGGGGCGCACGCGCTGCCGGCGCCCTACGCCGGCGACCTGGACCCCGCCACGCTGGGGGTGCTGCGCGGCTTCGCCGCGCGGCACGCGCCGGACGTGACCGTGGCCCAGATCCAGCGGGCCCACCGGTTGTGCGCGGTGGCGACCCGGCTGGGGGCGCGGATGCGGCTGGTGCTGCGCGTGGGGCAGCTGCGCCCGGTGCCGCCCAAGTGGAGCAACCGGCTCACCTGGGACGCCACCCGCATGGTGGTGGCCAACTGCGAGGCCATCCGGGCGGACCTGGAGTCCACCGGCCTGGTCCCGCGCACGCAGCTGCGGGTGCTGTACAGCGGCCTGCCCCCGGTGCGGCTCCCGGCCCGGAGCGCGGCCCGCCGGGCGCTGGGCCTGGCGCCGGGGCAGGAGGGCGTGGCGTGCGTGGCGCGCCTGGCGGTTCGCAAGGGACACGCCACGCTGCTGGCCGCGTGGCCCGCGGTGCGCGCGGCGCGCCCGGCGGCGGTGCTGCTGCTGGCCGGCGGCGGGTCGGAGGAGTCGCGGCTGCGGGCGCGGGCGGCGGCCCTAGGGGTGGGAGACTCGGTGCGCTTCCTGGGCGAGCAGGCCGATGTCGGGCCGGTGTGGGCGGCGGCCGACCTGTCGGTGCTGCCCTCGGAGCTGGAGGGCCTGCCCTACGCGGTGCTGGAGTCCATGGGCGCGGGCGTGCCGTGCGTGGCCACGCGGGTGGCCGGAGTGCCGGAGATGCTGGTGCACGAGGAGAGCGGGTTGCTGGTGCCGGCGGGGGAGCCGGCGGCCCTGGCCCGCGAGCTGATCCGCGGGCTGGCCGACGCGCCGCTGCGCGAGCGGCTGCGGGAGCGGGCGGCCCGGGTGGTGGCCACGCGCTTCGCCTACGAGCCCATGCTGGACCGGGTCGAGGCCCTGCTGGCCGAGGCGGCCGCCCCGTGAGCCGCGCGCCCTGGGAAGCGCCCCGGCCGGAAGCGGTGCGACGCGTGGTGGTGGTGCAGCTCTACTTCCTGGGGGACACCCTGCTGGCCACCCCGGCGATCCGGGCGCTCCGGGCCCGCTTCCCGGGGGCCTCGCTCGAGGTGGTGGTGAAACGCCGTTCGGCGGCCGCCCTGGCGCGCAACCCGCACCTGTCGCGGCTCTCCCTGTACGACCCGCCGCACCTGTGGCAGCGCCCGTTCCGCTGGGCCGAGCTGGGACGCCGGTGGGCCCGGGAGGCCGTGGACCTGGCGGTGGACCTCACCGCCGACCGCCGCTCTGCGCGCCTGCTGTCCGCCATGCGCCCGGCGGCGGCGATCGGGTTTCTCAACCCCGGGCGCGGCCCGGCGGTGGACGCGGGCATCCCCAAGGCCTGCGGCCCGGAGCACGTGGCCCGCCACATGCTGAGGCTCGTGGGCCTGGCAGGGGCGGCCGGCTCGGCCGAGCTGGAGTTCCATCCCTCGGACGCCGCGAGGGCCGCG
>DATKKS010000200.1:0-15652 GCA_035542815.1 Saccharimonadales bacterium (SeqCode)
GGGACGTCGAGCTCGCGCAGACAATCGAGGGTATGCGGAATCAGTCCGCCGGCGCACACCTTGGGTCGCGGATGCTGCGCCTTCTCCAGCACCAACGTTTCCCGCGCCAGCGCCGGATCCAGCCGGTGCAGAAAGAGCGCCGCCGCGCTGCCAGCGGGGCCGGAGCCGATGATCACCAGCGGTCGGCGTTCCATATGGAGGCGTGGCGCCGGACCTCTCAGCCGCGCACGGGAACGTTGGCGCGCACCCACTCAATGATCTCGTGGGTGGTGGCGCCGGGCGTGAAGATCGCCCGCACGCCGTGCCGCTTCAACTCGGGCATGTCCTCTGCGGGCACGATGCCGCCGCCGAAGATGACGACGTCATCGACTCCCTTTTGCTTGAGCAGATCGATCACCGCCGGAAACAGGGTCATATGGGCGCCCGAGAGGATGCTGAGCCCGATGGCGTCGACGTCCTCCTGTACGGCGGCTTCGGCGATCATTTCCGGAGTTTGGTGCAGCCCGGTGTAGATCACCTCGAAGCCGGCGTCACGCAGGGCCCGGGCGATCACCTTGGCCCCCCGGTCGTGGCCGTCCAGGCCGGGCTTGGCCACCAGCACCCGTATCTTGCGCTCCATCGGTTCCCCTCCGGCCTCAGAAGTCCGCGGGCTCGCGGTAGTCTCCGAACACCTCGCGCAGCGCGTCGCGGATCTCGCCCTCGGTGGCGTAGACGCGGGCGCACTCCAGGATCCGCTCCACCAGGTTGGCCCGGCCGGTGCGGGCCGCGTCGGTGAGGGCCGCCAGGCGCTCGCGCACCGCACCGCCGTCGCGCGACTCCCGCAGCTTGCGCAGCGCCGCCACCTGCTGGCGCTCCACCTCCTCGTCGATCCTCAGGATGGGGATGGTGAGCGGCTCGTCGGTCACGAAGTCGTTCACCCCCACGATGATCCGCTCCCGGCGCTCGATTTCCTGCTGGTAGCGGTACGCGCTGCGGGCGATCTCGCGCTGCAGGTAGCCCTCCTCGAGGCAGCGGATCACCCCGCCGCGCCGCTCGATCTCCCGGAAGTAGGCCTCCGCCTCCTGCTCCAGCCGGCGGGTCGCGGCCTCCACGTAGTAGGAGCCGGCCAGCGGGTCGATGGTGTTCACCACCCCGGTCTCGTAGGCCAGGATCTGCTGGGTGCGCAGCGCGATCTGCACCGCCTTCTCGCTCGGCAGCGCCAGCGTCTCGTCCATGGAGTTGGTGTGCAGCGACTGCGTGCCGCCCAGCACCGCCGCCAGCGCCTCGTACGCGGTGCGCACGATGTTGTTCTCGGGCTGCTGCGCCACCAGCGACACCCCGGCGGTCTGGGTGTGGAAGCGCATCAGCCAGGACTCCGGCTTCCGCGCGCGGTACTTGTCGCGCAGGGTGCGCGCCCAGATGCGCCGCGCCGCCCGGTACTTGGCGATCTCCTCGAAGAAGTCGAGGTGCGAGTTCCAGAAGAAGCTCAGCCGGGGCGCGAACTCGTCCACGTCCAGCCCCGCGGCGATGCCCGCCTCGACGTACGCGAAGCCGTCCGCCAGGGTGAACGCCAGCTCCTGCCCGGCGGTCGCCCCCGCCTCGCGGATGTGGTAGCCGGAGATGGAGATGGTGTTCCACTGCGGCACGTTCCGCGCGCAGAACGCCATCAGGTCGGTGATCACGCGCATGGACGGCAGCGGCGGGAAGCACCAGGTCTTCTGCGCGATGTACTCCTTGAGGATGTCGTTCTGGAGCGTGCCGCGCAGCCGGGCCAGCGGCACGCCGCGCTTCTCGGCGCACGCCAGGTAGAAGGCGAACAGGATGGCCGCGGGGCCGTTGATGGTCATGGAGGTGGAGATGGCGCCCGGGTCGATGCCCTCGAACAGCACCTCCATGTCGGCCAGCGAGTCCACCGCCACGCCGGTGACCCCGACCTCGCCCTTGGCCAGCGCGTGGTCCGAGTCGTAGCCCATGATGGTGGGGTTGTCGAAGGCCACCGACAGCCCGGTCTGGCCGCGCTGCAGCAGGAACTTGTAGCGGCGGTTGGTGTCGCGCGCCGAGCCGAAGCCGGAGAACTGGCGCATGGTCCACAGCCGGTGGCGGTACATGCTGGGGTGGATGCCGCGGGTGTAGGGGAACTCGCCGGGGAAGCCCAGCTCCTGCTGGTAGTCGAGGTCCCGCACGTCCAGCGGCGTGTACAGGACCTGGTTGGGAACTCCTGAGATGGTGTCGAAGGAGATCGCGCGCGGCGGGGCCGCGTCCCGCAGCGATTCCTGCCACGCGCGGCAGGCGGCGTCCAGGCCGGCCGTCTCCGGCTGCGGCCGCGGAACGCCCGGCGCGGCCGCGGGATCCAGGTGCTTCCGGTTCGGCATCGGCACTCCTTGCGCGGATGAGGCCCGGGCCCGCTGCGGGCCCGTCAGGCTCCTCCGGCCGGCGGGCGGCCGCCCCCGGCCTGCTTCAGCAACTCCACCGCCCAGCGCTCCGCGGCCCGGTACGGGCTCTGCGAGCCCGCGACGACGGCGTCCACCAGCCCGTCCAGCTCGTGCTGCGGGGCCCGCTCCAGCACCGCGCGGGTGACCGCCTCGCGCACCAATTCCAAGATCCGGGCGCGCACCGCCTCGCGGTGGCGCGTCCCCAGCACGCCGGTCTGGTTGAGCCACGCCCAGTGGCGGTCCAGGGCGCCGCGCAGCTCGTCCACCCCCTCGCCCCGCAGCGCCACCGTCTTCAGCACCGGCGGCTTCCAGCGGCCCTGCCAGTCGCGCATGGACAGCGCGCCCTCGATGTCGCTCACCAGCCGGTCGGCGCCGTCGCGGTCGGCCTTGTTGACCACGAACACGTCGGCGATCTCCATCAGCCCGGCCTTCAGCGCCTGGATGGAGTCGCCCGACTCCGGCACCACCACCACCACGGTGGTGTCCGCCGCCCCCGCCACGTCCAGCTCGGACTGGCCCACCCCCACGGTCTCGAGCAGGATCCGCTCCGCCCCGAAGGCGTCCAGGGCCTCGCACACCTCGCGCGAGGTCGCCGCCAGCCCGCCCAGGCTGCCGCGGGTGGCCATGCTGCGGATGAACACCCCGGGGTCCAGCGCCACCTCGGCCATCCGCACCCGGTCGCCCAGCACCGCGCCGCCGCTGAAGGGGCTGGTGGGGTCCACCGCCACCACGCCCACCTTGAGGTCGCGGGCGCGCAGCCCGCGCACCACCTGCGCCACCAGCGTGCTCTTGCCCGCGCCGGGGGGGCCGGTGATGCCGATGCGCGGCACGAAGCGCTGGTGCGGGAACAGCTGGTGCAGCAGCACCGCCGCCTCCGGATCGCGGTTCTCGATGCGGCTGATCACCCGCGCCAGGGCCGGCTTCTCCCCGTGCAGCACTCGCTCGATGAGCGGGTCCACGCGCCTCCTCTGAGGATTCGATGCAGACGGGGTGCACGCCGGGCCCGCTGCGGCCACGCCGGCGGCGGCGCCCGGCTGTCGATCGTCAGGTGTAAGTTTCAACAGGTAGGCAGGTTAGCACGGCGTTTCGGGGCCGGTCAACGGGGCCCCGAAGTGCCCCCGGCCGGCCGCTACTTGCGGGGCGCGCGCGGCGGCCCGGGCGCCTGGACCTGCGGGCACACCCCGCCCTTCCACGTGAGCCGGTCGTAGCCCGGCTCGAAGGGCACGGCGTCCAGCTTGTTGTCGCTGTCCAGG
This sequence comes from Saccharimonadales bacterium (SeqCode), assembly GCA_035542815.1. GTDB lineage: Bacteria > Eisenbacteria > RBG-16-71-46 > RBG-16-71-46 > JACRLI01 > JACRLI01. Next base: position 3,665 of record DATKKS010000200.1, read on the forward strand.
AGCGTCAGCGTGGCCGGCGGCTGCTGGGTGTTGCACGGGAAGTGGTAGTTGGCGTAGACGCACACCCCCGCCCGGTCGGCCGCCCCGGCCGCCACTCCGGCGGCGGCGGTGTGGGCCCGGGCCGCGCGCAGGTCCACGCGGAACGCGTACAGCACGTACTCCAGGCTGCTGTCCCGCGGCACGCCCATGGCCCCGGCCCCCTGGTACCACACCAGCCCGGTGCTGTCGGGCGTGAGGCAGGGGTTCTTCCGGAACTGGTAGAACATGGCGTTGGCGCCCCGCAGCAGGTTCGGCACCCGCGCCCCGGTGGTGTAGAGGTTCGGGTGTCCGGCCACCGGGAAGCCGCCGGGCAGGAAGACCCCGCAGGACTCCGCGGCCCCGCCGCGGTGCGCCTGCCAGGCGCGGGGCAGCCCGCCGGCCCCCCGCAGGCTGAGCTGCAGCTCCGCGCCGCGGAAGGTGTGCACGCCGCGCACCGTGACCACCACCTGGACCACCGAGTCCGAGGTCGAGTTCCGGCCCGCCACGCAGGCGGACCCCGCCTGCCAGTAGAGCCGGGCGCGCGCCGCAGCGTTCTGGCCGGCGCCGGCCGTGGAGGCCGCCACCAGGCCCGCGAGCGGGAACACCATGAGCCAGCGGTGCAGCTTCATGTGATCGCCTCCCCTTGAGGTCCCCGCGGGCCGGCGCGGGCGCGGCCTCCCGCGCGGGGTTCCGGGGAGGAGCCTAGCACCGGCGGGCGCCAGCGCCTACTGCGCCGCCGGGAACTCCGCCGCGTGGAACTGCTCCTCGTACAGCCGGGCGTACAGGCCGCCGCGCGCCAGCAGCTCGGGGTGCGTGCCGCGCTCCACGATCTTCCCGTGGTCCAGCACCAGGATGAGGTCCGCGCGCAGGATGGTGCTCAGCCGGTGCGCGATCACCAGGCTGGTGCGGCCCTCCAGCAGCGGCTCGAGGGCCTGCTGGATCAGGGCCTCCGAGCGCGAGTCGAGCGAGGAGGTGGCCTCGTCCAGGATCAGCAGCCGCGGGTCCCGGAGCAGCACCCGCGCGATGGCCAGCCGCTGGCGCTCGCCGCCGGAGAGCTTGTAGCCCCGCTCCCCCACCACCGTGGCGTAGCCGTCCGGCAGGGCGGCGATGACCTCCTGAACCTGCGCCAGCCGGCAGGCCCGGTCCAGCTCCTCGCGGGTGGCGTCCGGCTTGGCGTACCTGAGGTTCTCCTCCACCGTGGCGTGGAACAGCGTGGTCTCCTGGGTCACCTTGGCGGTCCACCGGGCCAGGTCGGCCAGCGACAGCTCGCGCAGGTCCACGCCGTCGAACGTCACCCGGCCGCGCCCCGGGTCGTACAGCCGCGAGGCCAGGTAGGTGAGGGTGGTCTTGCCGGCGCCGCTCGGCCCCACCAGCGCCACCACCTGCCCCGGGAGAGCCTCGAAGCTCACGTCCTGCAGCGTCCACGCGCCCTCGGCGTAGCCCATCCACACGCCCTCGAAGCGCAGCTCCCCGCGAGCCCGCTCCAGGCGGATCGGCCGCTCCGGCTCGGCCACCTCCACCGGCAGGTCCAGGTACTCGAAGATCCGCCGGAACAGCGCCACCGCGGTCATCACGTCCACGTGCATGTTCACCAGCGCCGAGACCGGCATGTACAGGCGCCCCAGGTAGGCCACGAAGGCCACGATGGTGCCCACCGTCAGCCGCCCGGCGATGGCCGCGTGCCCGCCGAACAGGTAGATCAGCGCCGGCCCCACGCTGGCGAACATCAGGATCCACATCAGGAACCAGCGCCCGGCCATCGCCTGGCGGACTTGCAGGTCTCGCACCGCGCCGGCCTTGTCCCGGAAGCGGCGCAGCTCCTGGTCCTGCGCCCCGAACAGGCGGGCCAGCAGGTAGCCGCTCACCGAGAGCGTCTCCTGCACGAAGGCGGTGAGCTCCGAGAGGCGCTCCTGGGTCTCCTTGGAGATCCGCCCGCGCACCCGGCCCACCCCGCGGGTGGGCAGGATGAACATCGGCAGCACCGCCACCGCCACCAGGCTGAGGCGCCAGTCCATCCCGAGGATCACCACCAGGGTGGTGACCACCAGGAAGGAGTTCGACACCAGCGAGACCAGCGTGCCGGTGACCACGCCCTGCACCCCGCCCACGTCGTTCTGGAGCCGGGACAGGATCTCGCCCGAGCGGGTGTTGGTGAAGAAGCGCAGCGACTGCCGCAGCAGGTGCGCGTACATCCGGACGCGCAGGTCGAACATCACCCCCTGGCCCATCACCGTGACCAGGTAGTTCTGCCACACCCCGATCAGCCCGGTGACCAGCGGGATCCCGATCATCCCGGCCACCAGCCAGTTCAGCTCGGCCCCGCTGCGCGCGGGGATGGCGTGGTCGATGACGCGCCGGATCAACAGCGGCGGGATGAGCCCCAGCAGCGCGGAGACCGCGATGCAGCCGAGGATCAGCAGCGAGGAGCCCCACTCGGGCGCCAGGCAGCGCGCGATGCGGGACACGTCGCTCCGCCGGAGCTGCACGTTCTTGGGGGCGTCGGCGTAGTCGAAGTGAAAGTGGCTCACGCTCGGGTGGCTCCAGGGCGGCCAGGGATGCGGAGCGGCCCCGCCGGCCGGGCCGGGCGAGGTCGAGGCTCCGTGCGCCGAAGGCTCCCATCCCGGCGGCCCGGGTGTCAACGGCACGCGGCGGTTCCCCGCCGCGGCGGATCTCGGCTACCATCCCGGCCATGCCCGGCCCGTCCGCGTTTCCCGCCCTGCGGCACCGCAACTTCCGGCTCCTGTGGTCCGGCCAGCTGGTGTCGGTCTCCGGCTCGATGATGCAGATGGCGGCCATCCTGTGGCACGTCTCGCTGCTGGTCCCGCCGGACCGCAAGGGGCTGGCGCTGGGGCTGGTCGGCCTGGTGCGGGTGGTGCCCATCGTGGGCTTCTCGCTGCTGGGCGGGGTGGTGGCCGACGCGCTGGACCGCCGCCGGCTGATGCTGGCCACGCAGGCGGGGATGGCGCTGGTGGCGGTGGCGCTGGCGGCGCTCGCCTTCGCCGGGCTCTCGGTGGTGTGGCCCATCTACCTCTTGGCCGCGCTGGGCGCCGCGGCCAACTCCTTCGACAGCCCGGCGCGCCAGTCGCTCATCCCCAACCTGGTGCCCCGCGGGGACCTGCCCAACGCCATCAGCCTCAACAGCGTCATGTTCCAGGCCGGCTCGGTGGTGGGGCCCTCGCTGGCCGGGGTGGTGATCGCGACGCTGGGCGTGGGCTGGGTGTACGCGATCAACGCGGCGACGTTCCTGGCGGTGATCGTGGCGCTCCTGGCCATGCGCGGGGTGCCCGCCCGCGCCGCGGGGAGCGAGAGCGACATCAGCCTGGCGGCCGCGCGCGACGGCCTGCGCTTCGTGTTCCGCGCGCCGCTCATCCGCTCCACCATGCTGCTGGACTTCTTCGCCACCTTCTTCGCCTCCGCCACCGCGCTCCTGCCCATCTTCGCCCAGGACATCCTCAAAGTGGGCGCGCACGGCTACGGCTGGCTGTACGCGGCGCCCTCGGTGGGCGCGGTCCTGGCCGGCCTCGCCATGGCCCGCCTGGCCGACCACATCGGCCGGCGCGGCTGGGTGCTGCTCGGGGCGGTGGGGGTGTACGGCCTGGCGACCGTGGCCTTCGGCGTCTCGCGCAGCTTCTGGCTCACCTTCGCGTGCCTCGCGGCGACCGGCATGGCCGACACCGTGAGCACGGTGCTGCGGAACGTCATCCGCCAGCTGGCCACGCCCGACGCCCTGCGCGGGCGCATGACCAGCATCAACATGATGTTTTTCATGGGCGGCCCGCAGCTGGGCGAGCTGGAGGCCGGCATGGTGGCGCAGGGCTTCGGCGCGCCGATCTCGGTGGTGACCGGCGGACTGGGATGCCTTCTGGCGACCGCGTGGACGGCGGCGAGGACGCCGGAGCTGGTGGGGTATCGGAAAGAACCGGGCGGGCCCGCCCGGCAGATCTGAGCGCCGGCCGGACTACGCCCCCGCTACCACACCCCCGCCGCCGCGGGCACCGCCGCCCGCTCCTCCAGCCGGATGGCGCTCTGGGTGCAGGCGGACCGGCACACCCCGCAGCCGTAGCAGGCCCGCGGGTCGATGGCGGCCCGCTCCGTCCCCGCGCTGTACGCGATGGCCCCGAACTGGCACACCCGCATGCAGTCCCGGCAGCCGCTGCACAGGTCCGGGTCCACCCGGGCCACCCACTCGGCGCGGAACATGACCGGCAGGCCGTGGGTCACGGTGGAGCGCATCGCCAGGCAGTCGGTGCGGTCGCAGTTGCAGATCCCGCAGATGAAGGGGGTCCGGAAGGTCCACACGGTGTGGCACAGGCCCTCCCGCTCGTGGCCGCGCAGAGCGGCGACGGCCTCTTCCCGGGTCAGCCGCTCGAGGCCGCGGTGGTCCGGCCCGGCGAGGAAGCTGTGGTCCAGGCCGCCCAGGATCCGGGCCAGCGCCCCGCCGCGCGGCGACAGGCTGACCCCGTAGCAGTAACGCTTCTCTTCCCCGAGCGTGGCGTGCCGGCAGATGCAGGGAACGCGGACGATGGTGTTGACGAAGCCCAGGATCTCCTCGATCTCCTCGATCGGGACCACCTGCCCGAAGTGCTCCCGCTTCATCCGGCGGGTCGTGAGCCGGCGGACCAGGCCCCGGATGAGCGCCGGGGCCCGGTCCAGCCGCTCCAGGTCCAGGGCCTCCCGGGCGAGCGCCTCGGGGTGCTGAAAGAAGTCCTCGATGAACCGGCGCCGGCGCGCGTCGCTGAGCAGGTCCTCGGAGTAGTTCTCGGCCTGCAGGTACCACTTCTTCCCTTCGCCGTGCTTCAGGCAGAACTCGCACATGGGTCGGCCTCCCCCGGGGCTCTGCGCGCCCGCTCCCGGCCCGCGGGGCCGGGGCGGCCCGGCTGCGCCCCTACGTCGTCTCCGCCTCCCACAGCGGCTCGTCCTCGCCGCGCTGGCGGGCGGCCCAGCGGCCCAGGACGAAGAGATAGTCGCTCAGGCGGTTGAGGTACGGCAGGTCGGGCTCGGAGATCTCCTCCTCGCGGGCCAGCTGGACCACCAGCCGCTCGGCGCGGCGGCACACCGTGCGGGCCTGGTGCAGGAACGCCGAGACCCAGCCGCCTCCGGGCAGCACGAAGCTCTTGAGCATCGGCAGGCCGGCGTTGAGCCGGTCGAGGTCCTCCTCCAGCCGCTTCACGTGCCGCGGCTCGATCCGCGGCTGCTGCGGGTGGCGGTCCGCGGCGCGGGTGGCGAGGTCGCTGCCCAGGTTGAACAGCTCGTTCTGGATGCGCTTCAGGGCGGTCTCGACCTCGGCGCGGGCCTCCTCCGGCCCGGGCGCCTCGCGGTTGGCGGTGCGCGCCAGCCCCAGCACCGCGTTCAGCTCGTCCACGGTGCCGTAGGCCTGGATGCGCAGCGAGTCCTTGGGGACGCGCTGGCCGCCCACGAGCTGGGTCTCGCCGGCGTCCCCGGCGCGGGTGTAGACGCGGGTGATGCGGATGCTCATGGACTGAACCTTAGCCGAGATCGCCGGCTGGCGCCATACGGCCCGGGCCGGCCGCGGCCCTGCCACGGGCCCGCGCCGGCCCCCCCGGACGGCGGCCCTCGGGTCCCGCGCCCCACGGCCGGATGGCCTGCCCGCACCGCGTGTGCTACTGTCGCGCCGCGACCCCGGTCACCAGAGCCTCCGGCGCGCTCCGCCGGAGGGGCCGTCCAGTCCACGGGAGAACGACATGAGCCAAGCCGCCAATCCCGGAGCCCCGCCCCCGACGGGCACGTTCCTGGGCCACCCCCGGGGGCTGTTCGTCCTGTTCTTCACCGAGATGTGGGAGCGCTTCTCCTACTACGGGATGCGCTCGCTGCTCGTGCTGTACATGGTGAACCACCTGTTCATCCGGCCGGACGTCGGGCAGCGGCTGCTGGGCTTCAACGTGGTCCGGCACGCGCTGGAGACGGTGTACGGGCCGCTGGCGGTGCAGCCGCTCAGCTCGCAGATCTACGGCCTGTACACGGCGTTCGTGTACCTGACGCCGTTCTTCGGCGGGATGCTGGCGGACAAGGTGCTGGGCCAGCGCCGCTCGGTGATCCTGGGCGGGGTGCTGATGGCCATCGGGCAGTTCACGCTGATGTCCGAGCACCTGTTCTTCCCGGGGCTGATCCTCCTGATCCTGGGCAACGGCGCGTTCAAGCCCAACATCTCCACCCAGGTCGGCAGCCTCTACCCCGAGGGCGACCCGCGCCGCGACGGGGCCTTCACCATCTTCTACATGGGCATCAACCTGGGCGCGTTCTTCTCGCCGCTGGTGTGCGGCACGCTGGGCCAGAGCATCGGCTGGAAGTGGGGCTTCGGGTCCGCAGGCGTGGGCATGGTGCTGGGGCTGATCCTGTACATCGTGGGGCAGCCGGTGCTGGGCAAGGCCCCCTCCCCGCTGCGCACCTCGGCGCCCAAGGCCACCCTCACCGTGGTGTACTACCTCCTGGGCGTCGCCGGCGGCCTGTGCGTGCTGATGCTGGCGCCGCCGCTCCTGCTGGCGCTGCTGCCCACCTTCGCCCGCTGGGCGCTGCTGGCCATCGTGGCGGTGGCGGTGCTGACCCTGTTCATCCGCTGGATGGGCTCCCTGGACCACGATGAGCGCTGGAGCATCTGGGCGATCATCATCCTGTGCGCGCTGAACATCGTGTTCTGGGGCTGCTACGAGCAGCAGGGCAACACCATGCAGCTGTGGGCCGACCGCAACACCAACTGGCACTTCTTCGGCTGGAACGTGCCGTCCACCTGGTTCCAGGCGTTCAACCCGTTCATGATCTTCGTGTTCGCGCCGCTCCTGAACATCTTCTGGGCGTGGCAGAACAAGCGCAAGCAGGAGCCCACCAGCGTCACCAAGATGGCCATCGGGTGCTTCCTGCTGGGGATGTCCTACATCATCATGATCATCGCCGCGTGGGGCATGGCCCCCGACGCCAAGCGCAGCGTGATGTGGCTGGCGGGCACGACCCTGGTGATCACCATGGGCGAGCTGTACCTCTCGCCCATCGGGCTGTCCTTCGTGACCAAGGTGGCGCCGGCGCGGATGGTCTCGATGATGATGGGGGTGTGGTTCCTGTCCAGCTTCTTTGGCAACTACCTGAACGGCTTCCTGGGGATGTTCTGGGAGCGGATGCCGCACCAGGCGTTCTTCCTGATGCTGACCCTGCTGGGCGTGGGCACCGGGGTGCTGATGATGCTGGTGAACCGGCCGCTGCGCCGGATCGTGGCCAAGCACGAGGCGGTGACCGCGCAGGCGTCCTAGCCCCGGCGGGCGCCGCGCGAGCGTCCCCGCCGCAGCGGGCGAAGTCGAAGGGCCCCGGTCCTCCCGGACCGGGGCCCTCGCGCTGGAGCTTCCGCGCCGGCCTCGCCGCCCGGGCGGGGCCGCGCCGGGAACCTAGCCCGGCTCCGCCAGGCTCCCCACCATCTTCTCCACCTCGTCCAGGATCTCCCCGGAGCGCACCAGCTCCTTCATCGCGTTGTGGTCGGCGTACAGCGGGCGGTCGGTGTCCAGGTGCGCCACGTGCCGGCGCACCACCTCCCGGGCTTTGCTCACCCCCCGGCCGGGCTGGAATTCGCGGAAGTCCAGCGCCTGGGCCGCGGCCATCAGCTCGATCCCCAGGATCCCCAGCGCGCTGTCCAGGATCTGCTGGTTCTTGAGCGCGGTGTTCATGCCCATGGACACGAAGTCCTCCTGGTCGCCGGCGGCCGGGATGGAGTGGATCGAGGCCGGCGACGAGAGGATCCGCTGCTCCACGATCAGGCTGTCCGCGGTGTACTGGCTCAGCATCATGCCCGAGAACATGCCCGCCCCCGGAGTGAGGAACGGCGGCAGCCCCACGCTCAGCGCCGGGTTGGTCAGGCGGTTGAGGCGCCGCTCGGACAGCACGCACACCATGGTGATCGCGGCCCCGGCCATGTCCATCGGGAGCGACACCGGCGAGCCCTGGAAGTTGGCGCCGGTCAGGGTGGTCCGGGTCTCGGGCAGGAAGATGGGGTTGTCGCCCACGCCGTTCAGCTCGATCTCCACCTGCGTTCGGGCGAAGGCCAGGGCGTCGTGCGCCGCGCCGATCACCTGCGGCGAGGAGCGCATGGAGTACGCATCCTGCACCTTGGTCTTCATCCGCCCGGCGAGCAGGTCGCTCCCCGCGACGCACTTCATGATCGCCCGCGCGCTGCGCACCGCGCCGGGGAAGCCCCGCAGCTCGTGGAGCCGGGAGTCGTAGGGCTTCAGGTTGGCGATCAGCGCCTCGAGCGACATGGCGCACGCGATCTCGGCCTGCCGCAGCAGCCGGTCCATGTCGTGGAGCTGGATGGCGCTCATGGCGGTGAGCACGTTGGAGCCGTTGATGGTGGCCAGGCCGTCGCGGGCCTTGAGGCCCGGGACCGCGATGCCCGCCTGGCGCAGCGCCGCCGCGCCCGGCATCCGCTGGCCCTGGTAGAAGGCCTCCCCCTCGCCCAGCAGCAGCAGCGCGATCTGCGACATGGGCGCCAGGTCCCCGCACGCGCCCACCGAGCCCTTCTGGCACACCACCGGGGTCACGCCCCGGTTGAGCATCTCCACCAGGGTCTGGGTGATCTCCGGGCGGCAGGCGGAGTGCCCGTGGGCGTGGACGTTGATTCGCGCGGCCATGGCGCCGCGCACGTGCTCGATGGGAGCGGGCTCGCCGATGCCCGCGGAGTGGTTGTAGATGAGGTACCGCTGGAACTGCTCGACCTGCTCGTCGCTCAGCACCACCTCGGAGAGTTCCCCGATGCCGGTGTTCACGCCGTACATGATCTCGTGGGCCCGGATCTTCCCCTCCAGCAGCGCGCGGCAGTTCCGGACGCGCTCCAGCGCCCGGGGGCACAGCTCCACCGGCTCCCGATGTCGGGCGATGTTCACCAGCTTCTCGATGTTGAGGCTCGAGCCGTCCAGCACGATCGACATCCTTAGGCACCTCCCCCACGGCCGGCGTCCCGGCCGGTCCCTTGCACGCCGCGCGCCGCGCCTACTTGGGCAGCCGCGCTTCCAGCACCTCGATGGCCTTGTCCAGCTGCGGATCCCCGGCGCCGGAGTCGTCCTCGGGGGTGGACTCCACGTCCACGTCCGGCTTCACCCCGCCCCAGGTCTCGGTGTCCTCTCCCTTCAGCGTCCAGCAGCCCCGGTAGGGCAGGCGGTAGCTGCTCCCGTCCAGGAGCCGCCGGCTGCCGGTGCCGATCAGCCAGCCGTAGGTGGTCCGGCCCACCACCGGGCCCAGGCCGAGCTGCTGGAAGCCGTTGGCGGTGACCTCGGCGTTGGACAGCGACTGCTCGTTCACCAGCATCGCCGTGGGCCGGGTCCAGGCGAACGCCGGGGTCAGGTGGCGCGGGAAGCCGCGCGGGCCCCGGTACTGGTACGGCCGCTGCCACAGGTCCATCAGCAGCGGCTCGTCCAGCGAGCCGCCGGTGTTCCAGCGGAGGTCCAGCAGCAGCCCCTGGTGCCCGTCCATGCCGGCCTGCAACTCGCGCCGGAACTTCTCCAGGTCGGCGGCCCCGCACGCGGGCAGGTGGATGTACAAGAGCCGGTCGGCGGTCCTGCGGCGCACGTAGTCGCGCCGCCCCTCGTCCCAGTCGTTGTAGCGGAGCGTGCGCTGCTCGCCGGGGCTCAGGCCCTTGACCCGGACCTCCCGCGCGCCCGGGGTGGCCGGGCCCTGGAACGCGCCCTCGGCCACCGGCGCGCTCGCCACCAGCAGCCGCACCCGCTTGCCCACCTGGTCCGACAGCCAGGCGTCGTCGCGCGCCCCGGCCGTCAGCGGCCGGCCGTCCACCGCCAGCAGGTACTCGCCCGGGGCCACCTTCACGTTGGGCTGGTCCAGCGGCCCCTCGCGGTACACCGTCCGGATGCGCGCCCCCACCTGCCCCGGCTCGGGCGCGTCGAACTCGCACCCCAGGCCCGCGGTGGGCTCCTCCGGCGCCTGCGGCGGGCCGTAGGCCCCGGTGTGCGAGGAGTTCAGTTCGCCCATCATCTCGCGCATCTGGTCCTCGAAGTCCACGTGGTGCGCCACGTACCCGGCCCGCTCCTCGTACTTGCGGCCCACCGCCTCCCAGTCCGCGCCGTGGTGGCCCGCGTCGTAGTAGTAGTCGCGCAGCGTGGTCCACGCCTCGTGGAACATCTGCCGGTACTCGCCCGGGGTGTTGATCGCCACCTGCGCGGAGTAGGCCACCTCGGCGGGTCCGGTCGCGCCGCCCCCCTCGCCCAGGGTCAGCACCCGGATCTGCCCGCCCGCGAGGTAGAACAGCTTCTTGCCGTCCTTGTCCCACTGCATCACCCCGGGGCGGGTGAAGGTGCCGCTCTCGTGCAGCGGGCTCGCCACCGGCTCGCCGGAGGTGAGCGCGCGGGCCTTCCCGCCCTCGGCCGGCAGGCTGTACACCTGGCTGCCGTTGAAGTCGCTGCCCAGGAACACCAGGGTCCTGCCGTCCGGCGAAGGCGTGGGCTCCAGGCAGTCGCCGCTGGTCTCCAGGAGCCGCCGCGCGCGCCGCTCGATGCGGGTGAAGTCCACGCGCACCGCCGGCGGGCTGCCGCCGGCCTCCTTCTTCGGCGGCTCCGGCAGGAACAGCGAGTCCAGCTTGCTCTCCGCGAACTTCACCGTGTCGGGCAGCAGCGGCAGGCGGTAGATCTCGAAGTTGCCCTCGTGGGACACCCCGCGGTCGTGGCCCTTGCGGTTGGAGGCGAAGAACAGGCACTTGCCGTCCCGGCTCCAGGCGGGCTGCAGCGACTCGTGGTTGGCGCGGGTGACGTTGACCGGCGTGCCGCCCTCCAGCGGGATGAGCCAGATCTCGTGCTCCTCCAGCGGGGTCACCGCGGTGTAGGCCAGCCAGCGGCTGTCCGGAGAGACCGCCAGCTGGCAGTCCAGCTCCTCGTTGCCCACCGGTCCCGGGACCAGGGTGCGCTCCGGCCCGCCCGCGAGCGGCGTGGCGCAGATGCTCTGGAAGTCCTTGAAGTACACCACCCACCTGCCGTCCGGCGACACCGTGGGCGACCCCTTCTCGCCCGGGCCGTCGGTGAGGCGCCGGGGCGCGCCGCCGGCCGCCGGGGTGACGTACACCTGGCCCACGCCGGTGGGATCGCTCACGTACACCAGCGAGCGGGCATCGGGCGTCCAGGTCACCTGCTTGTCGCGCTCCGGGCCCGAGGTGACGTGGCGCGTCTCGCCCCCGTCCGCGGGCAGCACGAACAGGTCCCCCCGAACCACCAGCGCGATCTTCCGCGAGTCCGGTGCGAGCGCCATCTCGCTGGCCTCGCGGCTGAACGCGCGGGTCTCCTCGAGCGGCCGCTCGAAGTCGGCGCCGGCGTAGATCTTCACCTCCCGGCTCTCGCCCCCCGGCAGATCCGTCACCCAGATCCCGAAGGCATGCTCGTACGCGGCCCGCGAACCGTCCCGCGACACCGACAGGAACCGCACCGGATCATCGGCGAAGCGGGTCAGCGCGCGGGGGGTGCCGCCCCCGCCCTCCTGCACGTACAGATTGGGGATCCGCCCTTCCCGGTCCGACACGTAGTAGATCGCCTTCCCGTCCGGGCCCCACTGCGGCCAGTTGTCGTCGCCCTGCCAGGTGGTCCAGCGGGAGTACTTGCCGGCGGCCAGGTCCAGCGCCCACACGTCGGCGCTGTTCGAACCCCGGTAGCCCACCCGCCACCAGAAGCGCAGCGACTGGTCGTTGAGGTTCAGCAGCACGGTCCGGCCGTCCGGCGAGACCGCCGCATTGCACGCATCGGACCAGAAAGTGCGGGTCAGGCGCCGCGGCATGCCGCCCGCCACCGGGATGGAGAAGAGCGCGTAGGTGCCCTCCCGGGCGCTGGTGAAGATCACCTGCTGCCCGTCGGGGGTGAAGCAGCACGGAATGTCGTCCGCCGAGTGCCACGTCAGCTGCCGCGGAAGACCCCCCTCCGCCGGCATCACGTACACGTCGTAGTTCCCACGCCGGTTGCTCGCAAACGCCAGCCACTTCCCGTC
>DATKKS010000201.1:0-2472 GCA_035542815.1 Saccharimonadales bacterium (SeqCode)
GGCCGCCTGGGCGCCGAGGTCCGCTCGGACCTGCACGTCGCCCTGGAGCCCCGGACCCGCGGCGGCCTCGAGATCGAGCTGCACTCCAAGGTGGAGGTGTACTACGGCGAGGCCCTGCGCACCCAGGCCCGCGCGGTGCTCCGCCAGCTGGGCGTGGCGCACGCGCGGGTGGTGATCCACGACGCCGGCGCCCTGCCGTTCACCGTGGCCGCGCGCCTGGAGGCCGCGGCGCGCCGGGCCGGCCTGGGCGCCGGCCGCCGCGCCCTGCCCGCGGCCGTGGCCCGCCCCGCACCCTCCGCCCGCGACCGGCTGCGCCGCTCCCGGCTGTACCTGCCGGGCAACGAGCCCAGGTTCATGGCCAACGCCGGCCTGTACCACGCCGACGCGGTGATCCTGGACCTGGAGGATTCGGTGCACCCCTCGGAGAAAGACGCCGCCCGGGTGCTGGTGCGCGACGCGCTGCGCGGGGTGGACTTCGGTGCCGCGGAGCGCATGGTGCGCATCAACCAGCTCCCCGCGGGCCTCGAGGACCTGGACGAGGTGATGCTGGAACAGCCCGACGTGGTGCTGATCCCCAAGGTCGAACAGCCGGCGCAGGTGGCCCAGTGTGACCGCCGCATCCGCGCGATCCAGCGCCGCGGAAAGCTCAAGCGCCCCACCTGGCTGATGCCGATCCTGGAATCCGCGCTGGGCGTGGAGCACGCGTTCGCCATCGCGGGCGCCTCGGACCTGGTGGTGGCGCTGACCATCGGCCTGGAGGACTACACCGCCGACATGGGAGTGGTGAAGACCCGCGAGGGCGAGGAGAGCCGCTGGGCGCGGCTGCGCCTGGTCAACGCGGCCCGCGCCGCCGGGGTCCAGGCGATCGACTCGGTGTACGGCGACGTGGGCGACCTGGACGGGCTGCGGGCCTGGGGCGAGCGCGCCCGGGGCCTGGGCTTCGAGGGCATGGGCTGCGTGCACCCCCGCCAGATCGAGGTCATCCACGCGGCCTTCGCCCCCCGGCCGGCCGAGGTGGAGCGGGCGCTGAAGATCGTGGCCGCCTTCCAGGAGGCGCGCGCCCGGGGCCTGGCGGTGACCAGCCTGGGCTCCAAGATGATCGACCCGCCGGTGGTGAACCGGGCGCTCAAGCTGGTGAAGCAGGCCCGGGCGATGGGCCTGGTCGCCGAGGCGGAGGTGAAGGTATGAGCGCGAGGCAGAAGGTCGCCGGCGGCAAGCAGGGCGCCGCCCGCACGGGCGGGGCGCGGCCGGAGCTGGTGCGCAACGCCGCCGGCCGGTTGGTGCCGGCGGAGGTCAACGGGCGCGAGCAGGTGCCGTTCCAGGGCGTCGGCGGGCACCCGGCCGCCGGGCACAAGGCCGGCCCGCCCATCCGGCGCGCCACCGACTACCCGCAGGGCGGCGACAAGCGGGTGAAGGACCTCGCGACGGCGTTCCGGAAGATCGGGCTCAAAAGCGGCATGGTGATCTCCACCCACCACCACCTGCGCAACGGCGACCAGGTGGCGCTCCTGGCCTTGAAGACCGCCGCGAAGCTGGGCGCGCGGGACCTCATGTGGTTCCCCTCGGCCTCCTTCCCGTGCCACGAGCCGGTGATCCAGCTCATGAAGCGCGGCGTGGTGCACCACATCGAGGGCAGCATGAACGGCCCGCTGGGGGACTACTGCACCGCCGGCAGGATGCGCGGCCTGGGGGTGCTGCGCTCGCACGGCGGCCGGTGGCAGGCGATCCAGGACGGCGAGGTGCACATCGACGTGGCGGTGGTCGCCGCGCCCACCGCCGACCCCTTCGGCAACGCCGACGGCTCGCACGGCAGGTCCGCCTGCGGCTCGCTGGGCTTCGCCCTGGCGGACTCCCTCTACGCCGACCACGTGATCGTGGTCACCGACAACCTGGTGCCCTTCCCGTGCATCCCGTGGCAGATCCAGGGCAACAACGTGGACCACGTGGTGGAGGTGGCCTCCATCGGCGACCCGTCCAAGATCGTGAGCGGCACCACCGAGATCACCAAGAGCCCCGACCGGCTGCTCATCGCCGAGTACGTGGCGCGCTTCCTGCGCGACTCCGGGATCATGCGGGACGGGTTCTCGTTCCAGGCCGGCTCCGGCGGCATCGCGCTGGCCTTCGTGGGCTACCTCAAGGACATGATGCGCGCCGCGGGCGTGAAGGCCCGCTTCGTGCGCGGCGGCAGCACCCGCTACCTCGTGCAGATGCTCGAGGACGGCCTCACCGACTACATCCTGGACGGCCAGACCTTCGATCTCGCCGGCGTGGCCTCGATGCGCGAGAACCCCGGGCACGTCAACACCTCGCCGTTCACCAGCTACAACTGGCACGGCAAGGGAAACTTCGCGTCGATCCTGGACGCGACCGTGCTCGGCGCGACCGAGGTGGACGTGGACTTCAACGCCAACGTTGTCACCCACTCCGATGGGCGGCTGTTGCACGGCATCGGCGGCTGGCAGAACTGTTTGT
>DATKKS010000202.1:0-4110 GCA_035542815.1 Saccharimonadales bacterium (SeqCode)
AGTTCGTGCGCCGGCTGCTGGCGCAGCCGCTCAACGCGCTGTTCCCGGAGCTGGCCCGCGGCCCGCTGGGCGGCCGGCGCGAGGCGTTCCAGGCGTTCGTGCAGCTGTTCTCGGTATGCGGGCTGGGCGCGGGGCTGGCGCTGGCACTGTCCCCGGGCGCATTCATCCGGCTGCTGGCCAGCCCGGAGTTCGACCGCGGCATCCCCATCCTGCGGGTGCTGGCGCTGGTGCCGCCGCTGATGGTGCTGTACGGCCCGCTCACCACCGCGCTGCGCGCCGGCGGCAGCATGCGCCAGGGCGCGGTCTCGGACGCGCTGTGGGTGGTCACCTACCTGGGCTTCGGGGCGCTGGCGCTGCGCTCCCTGGGCTCGCTCGGCCTGGCCGTGGGCCAGGTGCTGGCCAGCCTGGTGGCCCTGGCCTGGAACCTCGGCGCGGGCCGCCCCGAGGACCGCCTGGGGTTGCCGTGGGCGGCCCTCGTACGGCAGTGGGCCGCGGCGGCGGTGGCGCTGGGGCTGGGGTGGCTGGCCCCCGGAGGCGAGACCGGCTGGTGGCGGGCGCTGGCCGGGGACGCGGCGTTCGTGGTGCTGGTGCGCCTGGGCGGCGGGCTGTCGCGGGAGGCGCGCGCGCAGGTGCGCGCCCGGCTTCCGGAGCGGCTGCGCGGCGTGTTCGGCGCGCTGGCCGGGAGCTGAGGCGCGCGGCGGCCGCGGCTAGCGCCGCTTCACCGCGCAGTAGAAGGTGTGGTCGGTGAGCAGCTCGTCGAGCGGGCCCAGGAAGCGCAGGCGCAGGTCCAGCTCGGTGGCCACCCGCAGCGCGCGGCGGCGCAGCGGGGCGTCGTGGGAGCGCGGCGCGGCGGAGCGGAACGCGGCGCGCAGCACCGAGTAGAGGGTGTTGTTGCCCACCGGCCGGACCTCGAAGTGGCGCCCCAGCAGGCGCAGCAGCCGGGAGCGGTCCACCAGCGCGCAGTAGTAGCCGTTGGGGAGCTGGTGGCCCTGGCGGAAGCGGTTGTCGGCGGGCGCGCGCAGCAGCGCGCTGTGGGGGTTGTTGAAGACCGTGGCCATCCGCCCGCCGCGGCGCAGCGCCCGGCGGATCTCGGCCAGCACCCGGACCTGCTGGGTGGGCGGCAGGTGCTCCAGCAGCCCCACGCACACCGCGCCGTCCAGCGAGCCGTCGGGCACCGGGATGGCCCAGGCGGGGCCCAGGGCCAGCTCCACCCGCCGCGCGAGGCCTGCGGCGCGCAGGTGGCGCTGGCAGTGCGCGAGCATGCCGGGGGCGCTGTCCAGAGCCAGCACCCGCGCGCCGGCGCGCGCCAGCGGCAGGGTCAGCCGGCCCACGCCGCACGCGATGTCCACCACCCGGCGCCCGCGCAGCCGGCCCAGGGACTCCACCACCAGGTGGGACTCCCAGGCGTGGTAGGCCAGGTTCACCTCGCGGGGCTCGCTCAAGGAGAGCACCGCGGACAGCTCGTCGCGGTGGCGCAGGCGCTCGCTGCCCCAGTAGCGCACCGCGGCTTCGAAGTCGTAGCGTTCCGGCATAGGCGGCGAAGCTAACACACGCCGGGGAGGGGGTGCAATGCGGGTACTGCTCTTGGGGGATGCGCGGCAGCCCCATTTCCACCGCTGGGGCGCGGCGCTGGCGGCGGCCGGCGCGGAGGTCGCGGCGCTCACGCTGCAGCCGCCGCTGCCGGAGGCCGGGCCCGCGGGCGCGGCGCCCGCGCCGGCTCCCGCGGTGGCGCTGCACGCGCTGTCCGCCCCCGGGCGGGGCGTGGCGCGCACCCGGGCGGCGCTGCCGGAGGCGCTGGCGCACGCGCGCATCTGGCGCCCGGACCTGGTGAGCGCGCTGTTCGTGCCCGACTACGGGCTGCTCGGGGCGTGGCTGTGCGCGCGGCTCGCGCCGCGGCCGCCGCTGTGGGTGGTGGCGCTGGGCTCGGACGTGCTGCGCAACGCGTGGCGCACGCCGTTCCACTGGGCGCGGGCGCGCTGGGTGCTCTCGCGCGCGGCGCTGGTGGCGGTGGACGCCGCGGTGCTGGCGCGCGGCGTGGCCCGCCTGGGGGTGCCCGCGGAGCGCACGGCGCGGGTGGACTGGCTGCCGGACCTGCGCCGTTTCGCGTTCCGCGCGGAGCGCCCCGCCGGCGCGCCGCGGATCGTGTCCACGCGGCAGCTGGCGCCGGTGTACGACGTGGCCACGCTGCTGCGGGCCGCCGGCCTCCTGGCGCGGCGGCACCCGGGCTTCGAGCTGGTGGTGGCGGGGGACGGGCCGGAGCGCTCGCGGCTGGAGCGGCAGGCCGGGCGGCTGGGCGGGCGGGTGCGCTTCGCGGGGCGCCTGGACGCCGACGGGATCGCGGAGCTGCTGGGCTCGAGCGGCGTGTACGTGTCCACCGCGCGCTCGGACAGCACCTCGGTCTCGCTGCTGGAGGCGATGGCCTGCGGCTGCCTGCCGGTGGTCACCGCGATCCCGGGCAACCAGGAGTGGATCACCGAAGGCTCCTCCGGCCTGCTGTTCGCCCCCGGCGACGCGCGGGCTCTGGCGCATCAGCTGGAGCGGGCGCTGGACGACGAGCTGCTGCGCGAGCAGGTGGCGAGCTTCAACCGCCGCCGGCTGGAGGCGGTCCCGGCCTTCGAGGAGCGGGTGGCCCGGCTGCTGGCCTCGCGGTAGCCCGGGCGGGCGGTCACGGGGGCGGTTTCGGCGGCGCAGGAGGGGGGATTTTTCTGGACACCCCCTGCGCCGGGTGCTAACCTGTTTCGACACAACATGGACCCCCCGAGGGGTGGCTCGAGCGGGGGGAGAAGTTTCTGAGGCTCCGAGGTCCGGGGGCCAAATTTTTTCTTGCCTTGGTGGGGTTTGGTGGGGTAGACTCCCGCCTGGATTTCACTTCGATGTAGCTTCGGTGGGGTTTCGGCCCACCTTTCGTGGCGCGGGGCAGGTCCCATGGAATTGCTGATCGGGTCCTACGATCTGAAGCTCGATTCCAAGATGCGCGTGAGCCTGCCGCAGCAGTTCCGGCTGGCGCTCAAGGTGCAGCCCACGAACGAAGTCCTGCTCACCGTCGGCGCCGACGGCTGCGTGGTCCTGGGCGACGTGGACCACTACGGCACCGACTACCTCGACAAACTGGGGCGCCTGGACTGGACGCGCGCGGAAGACCGCGCGCTGCTCCGCGACATGGCGCCCCGCACGTTTCGCGTGCGCATCGACAGCGAATGCCGCGTCACGCTGCCGCCGGCGCTGGTGCAATGGGCCGGGCTCAAGGCGGGGGACACGGTGCGGGCGCAGGGCATGAGCCGCTACATCGAGATGTGGGAAGTCCGCCGGCTCGAGACGCTGGCGGCGAGAGGCACCTCCTTCGAGGATCGTCTGGAGCGCCGGCTGGGGCAGGTCGAGCCCCCGCGGCCCTCCGAGAGCAATGGGTGAGCCCCTGGGGCGCGCAGAACGCCTCCGGTGACCAGGGTTGGGCCAGTTCAGGATGAACGTCGGCGAGGACAGGATGTTCTTCCCCAGCACCGACACCTCAGGCGGCACCAGGGCCACCCACTACCAAGCCAGCGGCACGCTCTCGCGCGAGCGGTGCGTGCGCCTGGCGGAGCTGATCGAGCACCTGGCGCTACACGGATGGACGCGCTGGGTGCTCGATTTTTCGGCCGTCCCGCACGCGGACTTCCGCGGCCTGGAGTGCCTGCTGCGCACCTCGCGGCGGCTCGAGCTGGCCGGCGGATGCGCCCGGTGGTGCGGGATGAGCGCGTACCTGAGGGACATCGCCCGCGTGGCGGGCGCGCACGACCGGCCGGTCTTCCGGGGGCGCCAGGAGGCGCTCCGGGGGCTCGCCGGACGCGAATTTCTTGACTGAGGTTGGACCCGGTGATCGACCGGACGATCGCTTCCACGTTCCGGTCCTGCTCGAGGCGGCGGTCCAGTACTGGATCACCTCCCGCGACGGGACCTACGTGGACGCCACGGTGGGCGACGGCGGGCACACCCAGGCAGCGCTGGGCAGGTTGGGACCGGGGGCGCGCATCCTGGCCATCGACCGAGACCCCGGGGCGCTGCGGCGGGTCGCCGAGCGGCTCAGGAACGAGCCGCGGGTCCTCCTCAAGCAGGCGCGCTTCGACCAGCTGG
>DATKKS010000203.1:0-10280 GCA_035542815.1 Saccharimonadales bacterium (SeqCode)
GTTCCAGGTCACGGTCTGGTCCCCGGCGCCCAGGTGGCCCGGGGTCAGCGTGGCCACGGTCTTGCCGCTGGAGTCCACCACGGTGATCTTCGCGTCTGCGGCGGCGCTCAGGTTGAAGCTGAGGTCGGCCGTGCCGCCGGCGGCCAGCGTGATCTGGTCGCCCTTGGCCACGATGTTCCGCCCGATCAGGCCGGTGGCCAGCGAGTTGTTCACCGACTGATTGAGCAGGATGTCGGTGCTCAGGCTGGAGTTCATGTTCTGCAGCTGCTCCAGCGACGAGAACTGCGCCAGCTGGGCCACGAAGGCGGTGTTGTCCATGGGCTGCAGCGGGTCCTGGTGCTGCAGCTGCGCGGTGAGCAGCTTCAGGAAGTCGTCCTTGCCCAGGGTGGTGGAGCCGGTGCCGGTCAGCGTCGACGTTAGGCCGCTGGCGGCGGCGCTCGAAGCGGAACTGACGGAGTCAGTGATCATGGGACCCTCACTTGCTGTGCGTGGGCGGGCAGCGCCCGGTCACGCGTACAGATCCAGCCGCCCCGTTCCGGGCGCGCGCAGCGCCCGGGCAGGCGACGTCTCGTTGACGATCTCCGCGCGCGCCGGCGATGCCGCGCGCCGCCGCGGCGCCGGGCCGAACCCGGCCCGCCCGCGGTCCTCCATGGTCCCCCCCACCTCCACGCTCAGCGAGTTCACCCCGCCCCGCCCTCCGGCCAGCGCGCGCTCCAGCTCCGGCAGGTGCTGGCGCAGCGCCGCGCGCACCTCGGGGCGGTCCGCAGCGAACTGGGCCCGCAGGTGGCCGTCCTCCAGGTGCAGCCGGATCTCCACCCGGCCCAGGGACTCGGGGCGCAGCCGCACGGTGGCCTCGGTGGCGCCGGTCTGACCCAGCTGGACGTGGATCTGGCTCACCAGGGTGTCCACGATGCGCCGCGCCGGGGCGGGCTCGGGGCGGGCCACGGCGGCCTCCTCGCGGGCCCGCGGGGCGGGGGCATCGGAGACTCCGTGCGCCAGGTCGGCCCGCACTTCGGCGGCGCGCACCGCGCGCGGCTCGGCCGGGGCGGACTGCGCCGGGATGTCCCCGGCCGCCACGGAGGAGGGCGTACCCGGGGTGGGCTGCGGCGGCTGAGGCCCCGCCTCCGCGCCGGCGCCGCCGGGTGAGGCCTGGCCCTGGCCGTCGGACCCGCTCGCGTCCGGCTGTCCGGAGCTCCCCGCGGGGGCCGGCGCGGGATGCGCCGCGGCCCGCGGCGCGGTCTCGGGCGCGGGCCCGGAACCGGTTTCGGGCGCGACTTTCGAGGCGGCTTCGGGCGCGACCTGGGGGGCCGGCGCGGGGGCCGGCCCGGAGCCGACTTCGGGCGCGGGCTTCGGGCCGGCCTTCGGCGCGGCCTCGGAGCTGGCGCTCGCGGCAACATCGGAGTCGCCCCTCGGGGCGGGCTCGGTGCCGCCCTTCGGCGCCACCTCGGAGCCCGCCTTGGGCACTGCGGCAAGCCCGACTTGGGTCAGGTCCGCCAGGCTCGGGCGCGCCGTCCAGGCGGCCGGGGCCGCCGGCAGGTTCGTCGGCCCGTCCGGGGTCGGCGCGGGCTCCGGCGTCGAGGCGGCGAGCGGGGCACTCGGCTCGGCCGGCGGCGCGGAGGCGGCGCCGGGCTCGGGCGCGACCTCCGCCCGCGGCTCCACGCCGTTGGCGGCGGCCGACGAGGTGGCCGGCGCGGCGGCGACCGGGGCCGTCGCGGCGGACTCGGCACCTTTCGTCGGGGCCGGCGGCGGGCTCCCCGTCGCGCGCGGCTCCGCGTTCACCGTGCCCGGCTGGAGCAGCTCGTTCAGGATGCTGCGGGCGAGGCTCGTCATGGGAGAGGCAGGCGGCTCCGGACCGTCCGGCGCGCTCGCGGCACCGCTCGCGGTGGCCGGCGCAGCGCCCGGCGTCCGCGCCGCAGCCGCGCCGGGAACCTCGGGTGCGGGCGGGCTGGGGCTCGAGGCCGGAGCCGGTTCGGTCGCGGCGCGGCTCGGAGCACTCGTCGGCTTGACCGGGGCGGGCGGGCCCGCGGGCGAGGCCGGGGCAGCCGCGGCAGCCGGCTCGCCGGCGCGCGCCTCGACCACGACTTCGGAGCCGGCGGGCTGCGGCCGCTCGGCCGGCGCATCCGGAGCGGGGCCGGCCGGGCGCGGGGCGGCGGGCTGCGCCGCCAGGGCCAGCAGCGCGGCGAACGCGCCGCCCGCGGCGGACTCGCCCGGCCCGGGGGCCGGCGAGGCGTTCCGCGGCTCGGCGCGGCGGGCCGCCGGGGCGGCCGGATCGCGCGTCGGGACCAGCATCGCTCCCACTAGTGGCTGCCCTCCGACGTGGCCATGCTGGCCCACGCCTGGGTGATGCGCACCGACCGCTCGGGGCCGAACGCCTCCAGCAGCCGGGCGGCCTTGTCCGCCTTCAGGTGCGACACGATCGCGAGGGCGGTGGCGTCGTCCAGCTGGCGCAGGATCTTGGCCGCGTCCTCGGGTTTCATCTCGGCGTAGATCTTGGCGATGGCGGCGTCGCGCTGCTGTTGCTCCGCGCTCCGCGGCGCGGGCACGGCGCGGGCCACCGCCTGCTTCTGGGCGGCCTCGGCCGCCGCCTGGGCCGGCGCGGGCGGCGGGGCCGGGACGGCCCGGGCGGCGGTCGAGTCGGCCGCGGGCGCCGGGGCGGTGGTCGCCGGCGCGGCCGGCGCCGCGGCGCCCTCGGCCGCGGCCGCCGTCGCGGTGGTCTCGGCGGGAGCCTCGGCGCGCGCCCGCAGGCTCTGCTGCAGCACCGGGATCAGGTGCTTCTGGCCCACGCCGGTCGCGAACAGCAGGCCGGTGAACACCACCACGAAGGCCACCAGGAAGAGCACCACCCACTTGGCCATGGGCTACATCCCCTCGCTCAGCATGCGGCGCGCGTGCCGCCCCGCGTTCCGGTCGTTCAGCTCGCGCTCCTCGGCCCGGGCGGCTTCCATCCGGGCCTCCTCCTCGATGCGCTCGCGCAGCCGCTCGAGCACCCGCAGCTGCTGGTGCGAGACGGTCACCGCCTCGCGGGCCGAGGCCTCCGCCGCGTGCGCGTTCCCCAGCTGGGCCACCGCTCCGGTGCGGGCCCGTCGGTGGGCGTCCGCCATCTCGCTCCACATTTTCAGCGCCACCGGGTCGCCGATCTCCCGCAGCAGCGCCTGGCGCGTCCGCTCCTCGTC
Source organism: Saccharimonadales bacterium (SeqCode) (assembly GCA_035542815.1). Lineage (GTDB taxonomy): Bacteria > Eisenbacteria > RBG-16-71-46 > RBG-16-71-46 > JACRLI01 > JACRLI01. Next base: position 3,174 of record DATKKS010000203.1, read on the forward strand.
CCGGCGCAGCCGCTGCACCTGGCCCTCCGCCGCCACCCGGGCGTTCACCGCCCGGGCCAGCGACAGCCGGCACTCTTCCAGCGCGCGCGCGCGCCGGCGCTCCAGTCCGTGCAACCGATAGGTCCGTTTCATCCCCGCCTCACGCCACCGCGGCGCACAACTGCGCCCGGGTGTCCTGGAAACCGGTGAGCTCGTCGGGGGCCTGTTGAAGGAACCGCTGCAACCGCGGCCGGTGCTCCAGCGCCGCGTCGATGTCGGCGTTGCTGCCTTTCACGTACGCCCCGATCTGCACCAGGTCCTCGGAGTCGCGGTACACGGCCAGGTGCCGCCGGCCCGCCGCCGCCCACGCCCGGTGCTCGGGGTCCGCCACGTCGTGCATCACCCGGCTCACGCTCTCCAGCACGTCCACCGCCGGGTAGTGGTTGGCCGAGGCCAGCCGCCGCGTGAGCACCACGTGCCCGTCCAGCACCGAGCGCGCGGCGTCCGCGATGGGGTCGTTCATGTCGTCCTGCTCCACCAGCACCGTGTAGATGCCGGTCACCGAGCCGCGCGCGGCGCACCCGGAGCGCTCCAGCAGCTGCGGCAGCAGCGCGAAGACGCTGGGGGTGTACCCGCGGGCGGTGGGCGGCTCGCCGGTGGCCAGCCCCACCTCGCGCTGGGCCATGGCCACCCGGGTGAGCGAGTCCATCAGCAGCAGCACGTGCGCGCCCTGGTCCCGGAAGTGCTCCGCCACCGTGGCCGCCAGCAGCGCCGCCTTGACCCGCACCAGCGCCGGCCGCTCGCTGGTGGAGGTGATCACCACCGAGCGGCGCAGGCCCTCGCGGCCCAGGTCCCGCTCCAGGAAGTCGCGCACCTCGCGGCCGCGCTCCCCGATCAGCGCGATCACCGCGACGTCGGCCGCGGTGCCGCGGGCCATCATGCCCAGCAGGAGGCTCTTGCCCACGCCGGAGCCCGAGAAGATCCCCATGCGCTGCCCATACCCCACGGTCAGGAAGCCGTCCACCGCGCGCACCCCGGTGGCCAGCGGGCTCAGCACCCGGGCCCGCTTGAGCGGGTGCGGCGGCGCGGCGTACAGCGGCCGCGGCTCGCCCGGGGGCAGCGGCTCACCGTCGTCCAGCGGCGCCCCCAGCCCGTCCACCACCCGGCCCAGCAGCCCCGGGCCCACCGCTACCGACAGCGGCAGCCGGGTGCGCACCACCTCGCCCCCGGGGGCCACGCCGCGCAGGTCGCCCAGCGGCATCAGCAGCGTGCGGTCCTCGCGGAAGCCCACCACCTCGGCGCGCGCCGGGGGCTGGGTCCGGCTGGAGTGGATCTCGCACAGCTCCCCCACCGGCGCCGACAGGCCGGTGGCTTCCACCACCAGCCCCACCACCTGCGCCACCCGGCCGGTCACCCGGACGGGGTCCAGGCGGCTCAGCCGCTGCAGGCGCGGCTCAAGCGTCAGGGTCGGTTCCACGTCGCTCTCCCAGCAGCATCCGCTCGATCTCCACCAGTTGAGTGGTCCAGCGCGCGTCCACCGCGCCGTCCCGGGTGGTGACCAGCGCGCCCCCGCGGGGCACGCGGCGGTCCTCCACCACCTCCAGGTGCGCCACCCCCTCCACCATGCTCAGCCAGCGCTCGCGGTAGGCGCGCACCGCCTCCAGGTCCTCCGGGTTCACCCGCACCGTCACCCGGTCGCGGGCGGTCACCCGCTTGAGCGCCTCGGCCACCAGGCGCTCCGCCAGGGTGCGGTCCTCCTCGGCCACCCGGCCCACCACCCGGCCCGCCACCTCCAGCGCCAGCCGCACCACGTCCGGCTCCACCTCGCGGTACAGCTGCTCGCGGTGCTCCCAGACCTCCTGGACCACCAGGTCCAGCGCCGTCCGCAGGCCCTCCAGCTCCGCCCGGCAGCCGGCCTGGCCCTCGGCCTGGCCGGCCTCGAAGCCCCGCCGGTACTCGGCCTCGGCCAGCACCTCGGCCGCCGGCCGGGTCCGCTGCGCCGCCGCCGGCGCGGGGAAGGGCGAGAACGCGTAGCGCACCCCGGCCTCCCCGGCGACCACCGGTTCCTCCGCCGGGCGCGCCCCGCGGATCACGCTAGAGGATGACCTCATCCTGCTTCCCGCCGCGGCCGGAGATCACGATCTCGCCCTGCTCCTCGAGCATCCGCACGGCATCGATGACGTGCCGCTGGGCCTCCTCCACGGTCTTCAGCTTCACCGGGCCCATCAGGTCCAGCTCCTCCTTCAGGATCTCGACCGCGCGCTCGGACATGTTGCGGAAGATCAAGCTCTTGAGGTCCTCGCTGGCCGCCTTGAGCGCCAGCGCCAGTTCCTTGGTGTCCACTTCCTTGAGCAGCCGCTGGATGCCGCGGTCGTCGATGCGCTGGATGTCCTCGAACAGGAACATGAGGTTCTTCACCTGCTGCGAGATCTGCGGGTTCTCCCGGTCCAGCGTGGACAGGATGTTGCGCTCCAGGCTCCGGTCCAGCCGCTTCATGATGTCCGCCACCACCTGCACCCCGCCCACCTCGGTGGACGCCTGGCTCTCCACCGACACCAGGTTCTGGTTGAGCACGCTCTCGATCTCGCTGATGGTGTCGGCGCTGATGTCGTCCATGGTGGCCAGCCGGGACACGATCTCGGGCTGGGCCTCGGGCGGCAGCATGCTGAGCACCTCGGCGGCCTGCTGGGTGCGCAGGTGCGCCAGGATCAGGGCGATGGTCTGGGGATGCTCGTTGCGGATGAAGTTCACCAGGTGCGCGGTCTCGAAGTTGCGGAGCATCTCGAACCCGCTGGTCTGCACCGAGCCCTGGATCTTGTTCACGATGTCCCGGGCCCGGTCCGGGCCCAGCGCCCGCTCCAGCACCTGGTGCGCGTACGGGAGGCCGCCCTCGACGAAGTTCTCCTTGGTCATGGCCTCCTTGCCCACCTGCTCGAAGATCTGGTGGCGCAGCTCGCTGGGCACGTCGCCCAGCCGGGCGATCTCCAGCGTGAGCGCCTCGATGTCCGCCGAGGGCATCTCCTTCATCACCCGGGCCGAGTCCTCGGTCCCCAGGCTCACCATCAGCACCGCGGCCCGCTGGGACCCGGTGAGCTGGGTGACGGAGGTGGACTTGAGCTGGGCCTTCAATTCGGGTTCTCCTCACGCATCCAGGAGCGCACCAGGAGGGCCACTTCCTGCGGCCGCTCCCGCGCCAGCCTCGAGATGCGCTCCTCCATCCGGCGGCGGTTGATCTGGACCAGGTCCTGGCTGCCCTCGGCCAGCTCCTCCGGGGCGGAGGACGGCCGCACCGCGCCGGCCACGCCCTTCAGCGCCGAGCGCAGGAACAGCAGCAGCACCACCCCCACCGCCAGCATCCCCAGCTTGCCGCCCACCTTGGTCAGCAGGCCCATGGTCTGGGCCTTCTTCATGTCCTTCTGCACCTCGTCCAGGGCCGAGGTGTCGAACGCCACGTTGGCCACCTCCAGCTCGTCGCCGCGCCGCGCGTCGATGCCCACCGCGCTGCGCACGATGTTCTGGATCTTGGTCATCTCCTCGGCCGAGCGCGGGGTGTACTTGCGGGCGCCCTTGGCGTCCACCTGGTAGGAGCCGTCCACCATCACCGCCACGCTCAGCTTGCGGATCCCCCCGGTGGCATTGGCAATGTGCTCCACCGACTTGCTGACCTCGTAGTTCACCACCGAGCTGGTGGTCTTCTCGCCGTTGGTCTGGCCCTGGGTGTCGTTCTTCTCCTCGCTGCGCACCACCGGGTTGTCGGGGTCGTACTTCTCCACCGTGCTCTCGATCTTGTCGAAGTCCAGCTGGGCGCTGACCTGCACCACCGCGTGGTTGTTGCCGAGCACCCCCTCGAGCATGGTCTGCACCTTGCGGGCCAGGTAGGTCTCCACGTTCTGCTGCAGCTCGAGCTGGTCGTTGCTGAGCCCGGCCAGGGTGCTCTCGGAGTGCCCCTTGGAGAGCACGTTGCCGTTGGTGTCGATGACCGTGATGTCCTCGGGCTTGAGGCCCTCCACGCTGCTGGCCACCAGGTGGGTGATGCCCTGCACCTGGCCGGGGTTGAGCCGGCCGTGCAGCTTCAGCACCACCGAGGCGGTGGGCGTGGTGCGCTCCTCGGTGTACAGGTGGGGCTCGGGGATCACGATGTGCACCCGGGCCTGCTCCACCTCCTCCAGGCCCTGGATGGTGCGGGTCAGCTCGCCCTCCAGCGCCCGCTGGTAGTTCAGCTTCTGCACGAAGTCGGTCATCCCGAAGTTGTTCTTGTCGAACACCTCATAGCCCACGCCGCCGGACTGCGGCAGGCCCGCAGTGGCCAGGTCCAGGCGCGTCTCGTAGACGTTCTGCGCGGGCACCAGCACCGTGGCGCCGCCGTCGCGCAGCTGGAAGGGCACCTTGCGGGAGCGCAGCTTCTCCACGATCCGGCCGCCGTCCTCCGGCTTCAGCCCGGAATACAGCACCTGGTAGTCCGGGTGGCCGGCCCACGTGGCCAGCAGCGCGCCCAACGCCACCACCCCCAGCGCGCACAGCACCAGCACCATGCGCTGGTTGGGGGTCAGCCGCTTCCAGATCCCGAGAATCCGGTCCATTCCGTTCACTCCGTGTCATTCTCGCCCGGCGCCGTAGGCGCGCCGGTCGCCGCGCCGGCCGTGGCGCGGCTACATCGGCATGCGCATCACTTCCTGGTACGCGCTCACCAGCTTGTCCCGCATCTGCATCACCAGGTCGAAGGCGATCTGGGCCTCCGTCTGGGCCAGCACCACCCGGTGGAGGTCCACCGCCTTGCCTTCGACCAGCGACTGGTTCAGGGCGTCGGAGCGCAGCGAGAGGGTGTTGGCGGTCTCCACCGCCTGCTGCAGCAGCGCCTCGAACGGCACCTGGGCCGGCGCGCCGGCCGGGGCCGCGGCGGGCGCGGCGGGCGCCGGGATGTCGCCCAGGGGGCGTCCGGTCTCGAGCGGGCCGAGGCGCAGCGGGTCCATCAGCGGCCGATCTGCAGCGTGTTGTTGGCCATGTCGCGGGCCACCCCGATGGCCGTCACGTTGGCCTCGTAGGCCCGCGAGGCGGTCATCAGATCCATCATCTCGGCCACCGGGTTCACGTTCGGCATGCGCACGTAGCCCTTGGCGTCGGCGTCCGGGTGGCTGGGGTCGTACACCATCGGCAGCTCCGAGGAATCCTCGCTGACCCGCGCCACCTCCACCCCGGCCGGGAGCACCGCGAAGCGCTCCGCGGCCACCTGCGGCGCGGAGGGCGGCGCGCCCTCGGCGTGCGGCTCCGCCAGGTGCATGCCGGGCGCCGGGCCCGCGGGCACCAGGATCTGCGGGCCCTCCAGCGCGGCGCGGAAGTCCACCACCTGGCGGCGGTACGGGCCGCCCTCGGGGGTGCGAGTGGTGCTGGCGTTGGCGATGTTGTTGGCGATCACGTTCATCCGGAGCCGCTGGGCGGCGAGCCCGGAGGCGCTGATCTCGAGGCTGGTGAAGACGCCCATGTCCGCCATGCTGCTCCCTCCTGAAGCCGTCCGCCCGGGCTACCCGGGCCGGATTCCTACCGATCCGTGATGGCCTGGCGGATCAGCTTGTACTTGTTCGAAATGAGCTGCGCGACCGCGGAGTGCTGTAGCGCCACCCGCTGCAGGGCGGCCATCTCGCGCTCCACGTCCACGTTGTTCACCCCGCTGCGCAGCTGGGCGGAGGTGTCCACCTCGACCCGCGGCGCCACCGGCCGGTCGCCTGCGGCGCCGGCCAGGTGGCCGGGCTCGGGCGTGGCCAGCTGCAGCCGGTGCGGGGCCTGGCGGCCCTGCAGCAGCTCCTCGAACGCCACCCGCCGCGCCTGGAAGCCGGGGGTCTCCACGTTGGCCAGGTTGTCCGCAATGACCTTCTGGCGCAGCGCGGCCGCGTCCAGGCCCTGCTGCATGCGGGGGATGCTTTCGCCAAACAAGATCTTGTCCAGCATCGAGGCCTCCGATTCGCAGGGTCGCAAAACGCAAGCCACGTGCCACCTGGGGAGGCCCTGGGGCGGGAGGGGAATCGGCTGGGAGTTCGGGGGTTAGGCCGCCGCGCGGAAGGGCGGCGGGGCCGGCCCGGGGGCCGCGGGGGAAAAATCTGCCGCCAGGGCCGGCAAGTTTTGCGCCTTGGCGTCCTGCCGGTACAGGCTCAGCTTGTTGCGCAGCGTGCGCACGCTGATGCCCAGCGCCCGCGCCGCGCGCATGCGGTTGCCGCCGTGCGCCTGGAGCGCCTCGAGGATGGCCTGGCGCTCGATCTCCGCCAGGTTGAGCGTGGCGCGCGCCGCCGGCGAGGGCGCGTCCAGCGCGAGATCCTCGGCCGCCACCAGCTCGCGCCCGGCGAACACCACCGCCCGCTCCACCGCGTTGCGCAGCTCGCGCACGTTGCCCGGCCACGGGTGGGCCTGCATCAGCTCCAGCGCCTCCGGGGTGAAGCCGCGCACCGGGAGGCCGCCTTCGGCCGCGGCCCGGGCCAGGAAGTGGGCCGCCAGGAGCGGAATGTCCCCGGCCCGCGCGCGCAGCGGCGGCAGCGTCAGGGCCACCACGTTGAGCCGGTAGAACAGGTCGGCGCGGAACGCGCCGCGGCGGATCATGGCCGGCAGGTCGCGGTTGGTGGTGGCCACCACCCGCACGTCCACGCGCACCGCCTCCGAGCCGCCCAGGCGGTAGAACTCGCGCTCCTGCAGCACGCGCAGCAGCTTGGCCTGCAGCGCCGGGCTGATCTCGGAGATCTCGTCCAGCAGCAGCGTGCCGCCGTGGGCCTGCTCGAAGCGCCCCGCGTGGCGGCCGGCGGCGCCGGTAAAGGCCCCCTTCTCGTAGCCGAACAGCTCGCTCTCCAAGAGCCCCTCGGGCACCGCCGCGCAGTTCACGCTGACCCACGGCCCCTCGGCCCGCGGGCCCAGCTCGTGCAGCGCCCGGGCCACCAGCTCCTTGCCGGTGCCGCTCTCTCCCAGCACCAGCACCGTGGCCCGGCTGCGCGCCAGCGTGGGCAGCTGCTCCAGCAGCTTGCGCACCGCCGGGTCGGCGAGGTCCGGCATGGTCACGGGCGTCAGCCGGCCGCCCACCGCCTCGCCGAGCCCCTTCCAGTCGGCCTCGCCCGGCCAGCCCGGCGCGCCGGGCCGCACGCGGCTGGGCCG
>DATKKS010000204.1:0-5670 GCA_035542815.1 Saccharimonadales bacterium (SeqCode)
GCGTCGTCGTGGTCCTTGGCATCCGGAGGGTCAATGGTGATGGTGAGGCGGCCGCGCAGGTCGGTCCGGCCGCGGGGGATGCCGCGGGGAGCCACCGCCGCACGCTCGGCCGCCGCCTGCACCGGCGCGGCGAACTCCAGCGGGAGCCCGGTCTCGATGGCCACCACCAGGCTGTCCCAGCGCGGCTCGTCGGCGCGCCCCAGGTGCTCCACCACCCGGGCGCGCCCGGGCTCGCCGCGGCGCGGCGAAGGCACCCGCACCACCGAGACCTGGTCCCCCGGCTGGCTGGCCTCCGGGTCCTCCAGCAGCAGCACGTCGGCGGTGTCCGAGCGGTACGGCCGGAACTCCAGCCCCCCCCGCCGGCGCACCACGATCCCCAGCAGCGGCCGGGTGCGGCGCTCCACGATGCGGCGCACCCGCGCGCGGTCGGTGGCGCGGCGGTGCGGCACCAGCTCCAGCTCCACCACGTCGCCGGGGAGCGCGCGGGCCAGCGCGTCGCGATCCAGGAACACCCGCGCGCCGGCGCGCATGGCGTAGTGGTGCCCGTCGCGGGTGCTCTCCAGCTCCGCGATCCAGCGCGGACGGTCCCTGCGGGCGGCGCCGGGGCGCGCTCGGGCGGGGACGGGAGGCCGCAGACGGCGGGACATCAGGCGGGGAGACGCTGTCGGAGGAAGGCCGGGCGAAGCGGCAGGCCCGGGCGGGACGCGGCGAGCGCCGCGGCCCCGCACCGGATCAGGCCTGCCAGGTCCGCTTCTTGTGACGGTTCTTGCGACTGCGCTTCTTGCGCTTGTGTGTGGCGATCTTCTTTCGCTTGCGTTTCTTTCCGCAACCCATTCAGGAGTCCTTCGAGGGATAGGGTTTTACGCGTCCGCCGGGCCACCCAGCACCAGGCTCTTCAGGTCGTGCGACGGCTTGAACACCGGCACCACCTTGGCGGGCACCATCACTTCCTCGCCGCTGCGCGGGTTGCGCGCCCGGCGGGCCTTCTTCTCGCGCACCTTGAAGGTGCCGAAACCGCGGATCTCGATGTGCTTGCCGTCGCTGAGCGCCTTGCTCACCACCGCCAGCAGGTCGTCCACGATCTGCGAGATCTGGCTCTTGGGAATGTTGACTTTCTTTCCGATCTCTTCCACCAGGTCGGCTTTGGTCATGCATCCCTCCTGTGCATCCCGGAGTCGCCGCGCGGGCGGCAGCACCGTTCGGAACGTCGGATCGGCCAGCAGCTTAGCCGGAAACGCCGCCGGCCGCAAGTGGTTCCGATTGGGGCTCTCAGAACATCCGGTACTCGAGGCGCACCGGCGGCGCGTCCATCATCAGCTCTGAGCCCTGGCGGTCCGGCTCCAGGAAGCGCCGCAGCAGCTCGTACCAGGCGCTGGGGCGCTCGTTGTGCCGCACCAGCGTGGGCTTGCCGGTGATGTGGGCCATGGCCGAGGCGCAGTCCACCGCCGCCTGCAGGTCGCCCAGCTTGTCCACCAGCCCCGCCTCCAGCGCCTGGTGCCCGGTGAGCGGCCGGCCGTCGGCGATGGCCAGCACCTGGGCCCGGTCCAGCCCGCGCCCGTCGGCCACCGCGTCCACGAACTGGTTGTAGGCGTCGTCCACCAGGCTCTGCAGCACCGCCCGGCCCTCGGGGCTGAGGTCGCGCCAGGTGGAGGCCACGTCCTTCACCCGGCCGCTCTTGACGATCTCCCACCGCACCCCGACCTTGCGCATCAGCTCGGAGGCGGTCGGGAAGTCCATGATCACCCCGATGCTGGCGGTGAGGCTGCCGGGGTTGGCCACCACGGTGTCGGCGGCGCACGCCACGTAGTAGCCGCCCGAGGCGCACATCTCCCCCATGGACACCACCACCGGCTTGTCCCGGTCGCGCAGCCGGCGCACCGCCTCGTACAGCTCCTGCGAGGGGGCCACCGACCCGCCCGGGCTGTCGATGCGCAACACCACCGCACGGATGGTGGGGTCCTCGCCGTAGCGGTCCATCTCCTCGACCAGGTCGCGCGAGTCGCGGATGACCCCGCTGATCTCCACCAGCGCGATCCGCCGGGTGAGCGAGGGGAAGCCGCGCAGCTCGCCGCGCAGCATCCAGTTGCCGGCCAGCGCCAGCACCGTGATCACGGCGAAGGTGCCGGCCACGAACACCATGCAGCCGGCCACGTAGTTCCGGCTGCGCGCCGGGGTTCCGTTCACTCCGTCCTCCGGACTTCGTCCACCAGGCCCACGATCGCGGCGTCCACCGCGTGCTCCTTGCCCGGGAGCGCGTGGGCCGCCTCCCGGGCCCGCACGAAGAAGCACAGCTGGCCCGGCGCGGCGCTCACCAGGTCCACCGCCACCAGCGGCCGGCCCACCGCCGCCCCCTGCGCGTCGCACGGCTCGATGATCAAGAGCCGCTGCCCCGAGAGCGAGGGCACCTTCTGGGTCGCCACCAGCGTCCCGATCACCGTCGCCAGGTTCACCGGCCCACCGCCCCGGCCAGGAAGTCGCGGTGCGGCCGCGGCAGCACCTGCGAGGCCACGAACTGCTGCGAGGCCGCCGCCTCGCGCTCCGCGGCTTCCACCGCGGCGTTGACGTCGCTCACCGAGCCGGAGAGTGTGAAGTAGGCCTTGCCGCCCAGCCCGTTCGCGAGGCGCAGCTCGTGCAGCTCCACCGGCGCGGTCTTGAGCGCCCGGTCGGCGGCGCGCACCCCGGCGGCGGCCGAGGCGGTCTCCACGATGCCCAGCGCGGCCTGCGGCGGCGGCGGCGCCGTGCCGGTCAGCGCCGGCAGCACCCCGGGGTGCAGGTTGGGGATGAACAGCGAGTCGATCAGGGTCTCCCCCGCCGCGCGCAGCCCCATCCGCAGGCTGGACTCCACGTCCGCCACCGTGCCGCTCACCACCACCCAGTACTTGCCCGGGCTCAGCGCCTCGGCCCGCAGCAGGCGCACGTGGGCCGCCTTCACCATCTCGTCCCCCGCGTGGTGGCCGCGGGCCACGCTGGTGGTCTCCAGGGCTCCCAGGGCCGGGGCGGGCGCGGCGGCGGGGCGCTCGCTCATACGATCCGGAAGTAGTCCACCAGCGTGCAGCGGCGCAGGCGGGTGAAGGTCCGGGCGGTGGTCAGCCCCTCGCCGGTGGGGGTGGCGATGGTGAAGCTGGTGGGGCCCTCCCCGCCGAAGCCCAGCCCGGCGAAGTTGGGGCCGTTCTTCACGAAGATGGAGCAGTCCACCGCGCGGGCCATCTCGGACAGCTTGGCCACGTTGCGTGAGTGCATGCACGCGGTGTGGCGGAAACCGTGCTCCGCCTCCACCGCGGCCCGGATGCAGGCGTCCACGTCCGGCAGCCGCACCAGCGGGAACACCGGCAGCAGCTGCTCGGTCCACACCAGCGGGTGCTCCAGCGGCACCTCCGCCAGCACCAGCCGGTGCTCCTTCTCCGGCTGCACCCCGAGGGCCCGCAGGATCAGGTTGGCGTCCTTGCCCACCCACTTGCGGTTCATCACCGCGTGCTTCCGGGGCCCGCGGTTCTCCGCGAACAGCAGGCTCTCCAGCTTGGGCAGGAGGTAGGGCTGCAGCTCGTAGGCCCCGGCGCGGATCATCTCGGCCTTCAGCCGGTCGGCCACCGAGGCCACCACGAAGCACTCCTTCTCGGCGGTGCAGATGATGTTGTTGTCGATGGACGCGCCGGCCACGATGTCGCGCCCGGCCTTCTCGAGGTCCGCGGTCTCGTCCACCACCACCGGCGGATTGCCCGGGCCGGCGCAGATGGCCTTCTTGCCCGAGTTCATCGCCGCCTTGACCACCCCCGGCCCGCCGGTGACCACCAGCAGCGGGATGCGCGGGTGGCGCATCATCGCCTCGGTCTTCTGCAGGCTGCCCTGGGCCAGCCCCACCACGGCGTTGGGCGGCCCGCCGGCCTCCACGATGGCCCGGTCCAGGATCTCGATGGCCTTGAGGCTCACCTTCTCCGCCGAGGGGTGCGGGGCGAACACCACGGTGTTGCCCCCGGACACCATGCTGATGCTGTTGTTGATGATGGTCTCGGAGGGATTGGTGGAGGGAGTGATGGAGCCGATCACCCCGAAGGGGGCCCGCTCGACGAGGGTCATCCCGTGGTCGCCGGTGTAGACCCAGGGCTCCAGGTCCTCGGGGCCCGGGGTGAGCTCGGTGACGATGGAGTTCTTGGTGACCTTGTCCTCGACCCGCCCCAGGCCGGTTTCCTCGACCGCCATCTCCGCCAGCATCCGCCAGCCGTCGCGGGCGGCGGCGCGCATGGCGGCGATCGCCCGGCGCCGCCACAGGAGGCCCAGCGCGCGCAGCGCCGGCCCGGCCTGCTCCGCCGCCGCCACCGCCTGGTTCACGTCGGCGAAGGCCGCCCGGCCCTCCAGGCGCACCGTCCCGCGCGGCACCGCCGCCGCTCCGGGCTCGGGGTTCTCCAGCCGGGCCATGACCTCGGCGACGAGCTGGGAGATCTGCGCCGCGTCCATCAGCCGCTACGCCCGGGAGGCGCTCTTGGTGAAGCGGGCCTTGCCCCCGACCTCGAAGGAATCCACGATGGCCATGATCACGCAGTCCACCGGCTTGTCCTTGGTGACGTCGGTCAGGCGGGCCGAGCTGCCCGACGCGCACAGCACCACCTCGCCCGAGCCGGCCTGCACCGCGTCCACCGCCACCACCACGTTGCCGGTAGGCTTGAGGTCCAGGTCCACCTCGCGCACCAGGAGCAGCTTGAGCGCCTGGAGCCGCTCCTCCTTGCGCGTGGAGACCACCGTGCCGATGACCTCGCCCAGGATCATGCCGCTACTTCTTTCCCAGGTCGGCGCCGGCCTTGCCGATGGGCAGCGCGTCCTCCAGCTGGGCGTGCGGCCGCGGGATGACGTGCACCGAGACCAGCTCCCCCACCTTGGCCGCTGCGGCGCCGCCCGCCTCGGTGGCCGCCCGGACCGCCGCCACGTCGCCCCGCACCAGCGCGGTGACGTAGCCGCCGCCGATCTTCTCGTAGCCCACCAGCTTCACCCGGGCCGCCTTGACCATGGCGTCCGAGGCTTCGACCATGGCGACGAAGCCACGCGTCTCGATCATTCCCAGGGCGTCTTCTTGCATCATCCCTCCGACGGAAGAGGCGCGGTCGCGCCACGCGCCGCGCGGTTCATGCCTTGAGCAACGTGCCCTCGAGCTGGGCGTGCGGTGCGGGGATCACGTGGGCCGCCACCAGGTCGCCGATGCGCTGCGCGGCGGCGCTGCCGGCGGACACCGCCGCGCGCACCGCGCCCACGTCTCCCCGGACGCAGGTGGTCACGTAGCCCCCGCCGATGACCTCGTACTGCGCCAGGCGCACGTTGGCGGTCTTGACCATCGCGTCGGTGGCCTCCACCAGCCCCACGAACGTGCGGGTCTCGATCATCCCCAATGCCATAGCGGCCAAGGCCACGTCCTTTCCCTGAAGGTCCCGCCGCGCGGAAACAGGCCGGGTCGGGCGGAATCCCGCCGCCCGGACCCAAGCTGCGTTGAGAGAAGACAATAACCGCCCGGACCGTACCAGAAGCCCCGGGGCGGGTCAACCGCGGGCGCGGGCCCGGGAACCGGCGCGGCGGCGCCGCTCGGCAGGGGGGCGCGGGAGGTGGTGCAAGGCGCCCGGAAACCGCGCCGGCGGGCGCCCCGAAGGGCGCCCGCCGGGAGGAATCGCGCGGGGAAGAGTCGGTTCC
>DATKKS010000205.1:0-10782 GCA_035542815.1 Saccharimonadales bacterium (SeqCode)
CCGGGCGCCGTTGATCTGCAGGTAGGCGGCGCTGTTCCAGAACTTGACCACCGTGCCGGCGGCAATGGCCAGGCTGTCGTTGGCGGGCACCCCGACGGTGTTGACGACGTACGGGAAGCCGGGGTTGTTGGCCCAGGTGAACTGACCTGCGGGCGCTCCGCCGCCCAGGGTGCCGGTGAGGTAGATGCCGTTCAGCCCGCAGGCCACGCTGGACAGCGTCGCCGGGAACGAGCCCGGATTCTGGTTGATCACGATCGCGCGGCCCGAGAGGCTGTCGCAGTGCACCTGATCCAGGAACGGCGGGGCCGAGGGGGTGAGGTTGATCCCGTCCCCGGCGCACTTGTGGATGGTGAGGTTGGTCAGGCTCACGCTGGTGGTGGTGGCCCGAATGCCCCCGGCGCCGCTCGAGTCGCACGAGCCGCCGCTCCAGGTGAAGGAGGTCACCGCCCCGCCTCCGTTCATGTCCACGCAGTAGAAGCCGCCAGTGCCGCCGCTGTTCACCGAGGTGTAGCTCATGGTCACGGTGCAGCCGTTGGTGAGGAGCAGCGACTCGAACTTCTGGCCAGTGACGCTGTTGCAGGTGATGAGCACCGGCTGGCCCGCCGTGCCCTGGGTGATCAGCGTGCCGGACACCTGGAGATACAGGCCGGGGTCAATGAGCACCGTGGTGCCGGCCTGGATGGTCAGCGTCTGGCTCGCCGGCACCGTGGCGTTGCCGACCACCACGTACGGCCCCCCGCCGGGGGTCCAGGTGCCGGACACGTTGCCGCTGACGTTGGTGGCGCGCGCCTCGCCGCCCAGCGCGGCGGTGAGGAGCGCCGCCACGCCGGCGGCCGCGAGCAGGAACCGGCGCGGGCGGTGCGCGCGGCGGGAATCCGGGAGGAACTCGATCCAGGGGGACAAGCGGGGCGGCGCGGCCGCGGGGCTCGCGGGACGGGGGCGCATGTGACGACCTCCTGCCTAGGGGGTGCCCGGGTCGTCCGGGGCGCGGCCGGACCTCGAACGCGTTTCGAATCGGGGGGAGACCTGAGCTTGAGCGGCCCCTGGCAGAGCAGGCGGTTGGCGGCTAGGACCTGCTCGGCAGGCTACCAAAGTAGGATGTCAGTATACTCTGGCGCGCGCTCCGCTCCGCTAGTGACAAAAAGAGGTTTCTTACTGTTGATCTATGAGATTCACGCATCATCAGTCTCCGATCAGTGCAACCTCCTGCCATTCGCCGGCGTCCTAAGTTCCGTCGCATCCCAGCCACCATGCGGTCCGCACTGGCTGCCCGACCCGCAACCGGAGACCCGATCATGCGCTGGATCTTCCTGCGGCTGGCCGTGTTCCTGGCCATCACCGGGGCGGCCGCGGCCGCCGGGACGGCTCCCGGGGCGCTGGCCCAACCCCGCGAGGCGCGCCCTCCGCACGCTCCCGACAGCCTGGCGGCGCCGGACCCGCCGCCCGTCATCCACGCGGCTCCCGCCGTGGGCGCCATCCGAGTGGACGGCCGGCTCGACGAGCCGGCGTGGGCCACCGCCAACCCCTTCGACCAATTCCGCCAGACCGATCCCAACGAAGGCCAGCCCGCCTCGGAGCGCACCGAAGTGCGCGTGCTGGTGGACGAGGACGCCGTCTACGTCGGCGCGCGCCTGTTCGACCGCGACCCCGCGGGGATCCGGGCCCACCTGGCCCGGCGCGACGAGGACACCGACTCCGACCACTTCCAGGTGTACTTCGACTCCTTCCTGGACCATCTGACGGCCGCCACGTTCCGGGTGAACGCGGCCGGCGCGCTGCTCGACGGCGTGCTGTACGCCAACGGCAACGAGGACGACTCGTGGGACGCGGTGTGGGAGGGGGCGGCCTCGCGCGACTCGCTGGGCTGGTGCGTCGAGCTGCGCGTCCCGCTCTCCCAGCTCCACTACAACTCGGCCAGCGAGGCGGTGTGGGGGGTGCAGTTCGAGCGCTGGATCCAGCGCAAGCAGGAGCGCGACGTGTTCGCGTTCACCTCCAAGAAGGAGACCGGCGGGGTGAGCCGGTTCGGGCGCCTGGCGGGCCTGGGGCGGCTGCCCTCGCGCCGGCACCTGGAGCTGCTGCCCTACACCGTGGGGCGCGCGGAGTACAAGGACATCGCGGCGGGGAGCCCGTTCCGCACCGGGCACGACTACTTCGGCGCCACCGGGCTGGACCTCAAGTACGACCTCACCCGGGACCTGAGCCTCACCGGCACGGTGAACCCGGACTTCGGGCAGGCCGAGGTGGACCCGGCGGTGGTGAACCTGTCCGCCTACGAGACGTTCTTCCCCGAGAAGCGGCCGTTCTTCGTGGAGGGCGCCGGGTACTTCTCCTTCGGCGACTACCGGACGATGAACAACTTCGGCTTCGGCCAGACCATCTACTCGCGGCGCATCGGGCGGCCCCCGCACCTGGTCCTGGACTCCGGCGCCTTCCCGTTCGTGGACGCCCCCGACCACAGCGCCATCGCCGGGGCCGCCAAGCTCACCGGGAAGACCCGCGACGGGTGGACCGTGGGGGTGATGGACGCGGTGACCACCCGCGAGCGGAGCCGCTACCTGGACTACGCGGGAGCGCGCGGCGACTCGGTGGTGGAGCCGCCCACCAACTACTTCATCGGGCGGGTGCGCCGCGACCTCCGCGGCGGGGACACCTCGGTGGGCGCGCTGCTGACCGCGGTGAACCGCAACCTGGAGACCCCCGACCTGCGCGCCTCGCTGCGCTCCTCCGCCTACCTGGCGGGGGTGGACCTGAACCACGCCTGGCGGCGGAAGACGTGGTCGTTCGACGCGTTCCTCCTCCAGAGTTTCGTGCAGGGCAGCGCCGACGCCATCGCCGCCACCCAGCAATCCAGTGCGCACTACTTCCAGCGGCCCGACCAGACCTACCTGCACTACGACCCCACGCGCACCTCGCTGTCCGGGTACCACGGCACGGTGTCGCTGGCCAAGAACAGCGGCAACCACTGGCTGGGCTCGCTCACCAGCCAGTTCATGAGCCCGGGGTACGAGGTCAACGACGTGGGCTACGAGACGCGGGCCAACCGCTACACCCTCACCACGCTGGTCATGTACAAGGAGGACCGGCCGGGCCGGGTGCTGCGGAACTACAACCTCTACCCCTTCACCTACCACGACTGGAACTACGGCGGGAACATCCTGGACGCCGGCTACGCCATCGGCGGCAACTGCACCTTCGCCAACTACTGGAGCCTCCACTCGCAGTACCGGCTCACCCCGTCCACGTACGACGACAACCTCAACCGCGGCGGGCCCATCGCGCGCAGCGCCAACGGCCAGGAGACCTCCTGGGAGCTGGACTCCGACTCGCGCAAGCCGTGGACCGGCTACACCGCGGTGGACGCCTGGTGGAACGACCACGGGGGCCACGGCGAGACCTACGACGTGGGCTTCAACGTGCGCCCTCGCCCCGGGCTGCTGCTCCGCTTCGCCCCCGAGTACGCCCGCCAGCACGTGATCGCGCAGTACGTCGAGACCGTGGCCGACCCCACCGCGACGGCCACCTACGGCGCGCGCTATGTCTTCGCCACGCTCAACCAGACCACCCTCTCGCTCACCACCCGCCTGGACTGGACCTTCTCCCCGCGGGTGAGCCTGCAGCTGTACCTGCAGCCGCTGGTCTCCTCCGGGGCGTACTCGGACTACAAGGAGTTCCTGACCCCCGGCACGTTCGACTTCGGCATCTACGGCCGGGACCGCGGCACGGTCACCCCGGCGGGCCAAGACTCCGTCCTGGTGGACCCGGACGGGGCCGGCCCGGCGGCGGCCTTCGCCTTCGCCCGGCCGGACTTCAACTACCGCTCGCTGCGCGGGAACGCGGTGCTGCGCTGGGAGTACCGCCCGGGCTCCACGCTGTACCTGATCTGGCAGCAGACGCGCGAGGAGCAGGCCCCGGTGGGGGACTTCGACTTCGGGCGGGACTTCCAGGCGCTGTTCAGCCGGAAACCGGACAACATCTTCATGGTCAAGGTGACCACTTGGTTCGGAGTGTAGGCGGCCCCGACGAGCCCGACGCGCAGCCCGCGACAGGAGCCCGCGCCCGGGTGTAGGATCACGGGCCGTCCCCGATCCACGGTGGGAGACTCCCCGATGCGCTGGGCTCCGATGCTGCTCCTGGCGGTGGCCGCCCCCGGGCTGGCCCAGCCTGCCGACACCACCTCGTTCGCGCCGCCGGGCGCGCCCGCGCCCGCGCCGATGGGCACCGCCGGCCTGCCCCGGCCGGCCACCGCCCCGGTGATCCGGGCGGCCCGCCGGTCCTCCCCGATCCGGGTGGACGGCCGGCTGGACGAGCCCGCGTGGGAGGCGGCCGCACCGTTCACCGACTTCGTGCAGACCGATCCCCAGGAAGGCCAGCCCGCCTCGGAGCGCACCGAGGTGCGGGTGCTGGTGGACGGCGACGCCCTGTACGTGGGCGCGCGCCTGTTCGACCGCGAGCCCGCGGGCATCCGCGCCCACCTGGCGCGGCGCGACGACGACTCCGAGTCCGACTACTTCGAGGTGTACCTGGACTCCTTCCTGGACCGGCTGACCGCGACGCACTTCCGGGTGAACGCCGCCGGCGCGGTGCGCGACGGCACCATCCATCCCAACGGCGACAACGACGCCACCTGGGACGCGGTGTGGGACGCCGCGGCGCGGGTGGACTCCTTGGGCTGGACCGCGGAGCTGCGCATCCCGCTCTCCCAGCTCCACTACAACCAGGCCCAGGACGCCGCCTGGGGGGTGCAGTTCGCGCGCTTCATCCACCGCAGGCAGGAACAGGACGTGTTCGCGTTCACTCCGAAGAAGGAGACCGGCGGCGTCAGCCGCTATGGGCGCCTGTCCGGGCTGGGCCCGCTGGCCTCCCATCCCCACCTGGAGCTGCTGCCGTACACCGTGGGGCGCGCGGAGTACAAGGTCGTCGCGGCGGGGAGCCCGTTCCGCAGCGGGCACGACTACTTCGGGAACGCCGGGCTGGACCTCAAGTACGACCTCACCCGGGACCTGAGCCTCACCGCCACGGTGAACCCGGACTTCGGCCAGGCGGAGGTGGACCCGGCGGTGGTGAACCTGTCCGCCTACGAGACGTTCTACCCCGAGAAGCGGCCCTTCTTCGTGGAGGGCGCGGGCTACTTCGCGTTCGGAAAGTACCGCGACTTCAACCACATGTACGGGCTCGACGCGGTGTACTCGCGGCGCATCGGGCGCCCGCCGCAGATCCAGCTCGAGGGCGACGGCTTCCGGTACGTGGACGCCCCCGACCAGGGCACTATCCTGGGGGCCGCCAAGCTCACCGGGGAGACCCGCGGCGGGTGGTCGGTGGGAGCCCTGGACGCGGTCACCGGACGCGGGCGCGCCCGGTTCGTGACCGACGCCGGCGCCGGCGGCGACTCGGTGGTGGACGCGCCCGCCAACTTCTTCATCGGGCGCGTGCGGCGCGACCTGCGCGGCGGCAACACCTCGCTCGGCGCGATCGTGACCTCGGTGAACCGGAGCGAGGGCGACCCCGGCATCCCGGCCAACCTGCGCTCCGCCGCCTACTCCGCCGGGGGGGACTTCAGCCACGCCTGGGACGACCAGCGCTGGTCGCTCGACGGCGCGTACCTCCAGAGCTACGTCCGCGGCAGCCCCGCGGCGATCGCCGCCACGCAGCTCAACAGCACCCACTACTTCCAGCGCCCCGACCAGGGTCACGTGCGGTTCGATCCCACGCGCACCTCGCTGGCCGGCTACCAGGCCGGCCTGGCGCTGGCCCGAAGGGGCGGCGAGCACTGGCTGGGGTCGGTCACCGCGGAGGCCAAGAGCCCCGGCTTCGAGATCAACGACATCGGGGCGGTGATGCTCTCCGACCGCTGCGCGCTGTCCACCCTCCTGGCGTACAAGAACGAGCGCCCCGGCAAGGTGTTCCGCACCGTCGAGATCTACCCGTTCACCTGCCACGCGTGGAACTACGGGGGGAAGAACGTGAACGCCCTGTACGCGCTGGGCACGGAAGGGCTGCTGGCCAACTACTGGTCGTGGAAGACGCGCCTGGAGCTGTCGCCCGCGGTGTACGACGACCAGCTCACCCGCGGCGGTCCCATCGCGCGCACCGCGAACCTCAGCGAGGTGATCCTCCAGGTGAGCAGCGACTCGCGCCGGCCGTACACGGCGAACTTCGACCTCACCCGCTGGTGGGACGACCGGGGCGGGCACAGCGTGAGTTGCGAGGTGGACCTCAGCGTGCGGCCCAGCCCCGGGCTGCAGGTGGTGGTCGGCCCGGTGTTCGAGCGGGACCACATCCTGGCCCAGTACGTGACCGCGGTGGACGACCCCACGGCGACGGCCACCTACGGCCGGCGCTACGTGTTCGCCACGCTGGACCAGACCACGGTGTCGTTCGCCACCCGGGTGAACTGGACCTTCTCGCCGCGGGTGAGCCTGCAGCTCTACCTGCAGCCGCTGGTCTCGGCCGCGGCGTACACCAGCTTCAAGGAGCTGCGCGCCCCGGCGAGCTTCGACTTCGACGTGTACGGCACCGACCGCGGCACGCTGACGCCGGTGGGCCAAGACTCCGTCCTGGTGGACCCGGACGGGGCGGGCCCGGCGGCGGCCTTCGCCTTCGCCCGGCCCGACTTCAACTACCGCTCGCTGCGCGGGAACGCGGTGCTGCGCTGGGAGTACCGGCCCGGCTCCACGCTGTACCTGATCTGGCAGCAGACGCGGGCGGAGCAGGCCTCGGTGGGGGACTTCGACTTCGGTCGGGACTTCCAGGCGCTGTTCAGCCACCACCCGGACAACATCTTCATGCTCAAGGTGACCCGCTGGTTCGGGGTGTAGCCGGCGGCGGGCTCAGGAGGCGACGCTTCCGGCGGGCGCGTCTGCCGTCAGCGCAACAGCACGATCCGCTGTCCGACTTCCTTGCCGCAAGCCTGAAGCCTCAGGAAGTAGACACCAGCGGGGAGACCTCGGCCGTCAATGTCGATCGTCCCGGTTCCGGCCTCGAATTCGCCATCCAGCAGTTTCCGCACCTCCCGCCCCGCCACCGAGTAGAGCGAGAGGTTCGCATGGCCACGGGCAGGCAGCACGTAGGTCACGCGGCTGGTTTGGAGGAAGGGATTCGACCCGGCCACCCTCAGCGCCAGACTCCCAGTCCCAGATTCCCGCCCCGGGGCAGCAACGGAGCCGGCCGCCACCTTGATCAGATAGAGAGCTGAGTTGCCGCAGATTCCGCGGTTGGTGTCTGCCAACTTGACCTTCACGGTGGATGTGCCCAAGGGGATGTGATCCGTCACGTACAGGGGGCTCGTGGGCACGAGGATTGAATCCAGAGGCACTCCCAGGGGCAGACCGTGCCCCGTGAGTCCCGAATACCCCGGCACGGGCCCGAAGCCATTCACATATGCGGCATCCGCAACGATCCATGGGGCGATCGAGTCGCACTGCCCGGAGAGGAAGAACCAGTCTCCAGGATCCCTGTGGACGGAAACCCCCACCGAGTCAAAGAACACCGGGCCTGGCGGTACGGTAGGGTCTGAGTACGTCGAGCTTCTCGGCAAGAAGAGCAGGGTAGCCACTCCCAGGCAGGTATCGCCGTAGAAGAACTTCATCACGGCAGAGTCCACCGCGAGGGTCACCGGGGGCGTGTAGCCGGTCACGCTGTTTCGGATGTCGAACTGGGCGAGCTTGAGGTCCAGCACATCCCCATTGTGAGTTCGGTCGACCGGATTGATGTCGTAGGTCACGAGGAAGTTGCGAGCCTGGTTGTAGGAGAACCTGCTGTTGCCGTTCGCCCTCACCGGCCCTACTCCGGCGCCGCTGCCGATCATCAGGGTGGCCTTGCCCGAGGTGAATGCCGAGTAGCCGGCTTGTCCGCCGACCGCCGCCAGCAAGGTGTCGCTGGACTCCAGAGTATCCGCGGTGCTGGACGGGCCCTTGAGCCACAGCTTCACGGTCTTGACGTCGATGTCGTTGGTGTTCTCGCCGGTCACCGCCACCGACACCAACGAGTCGAACTGATTCCCCTTGAACCAGCCCAGGCCAGCGGTCACCCGGGTGGTGTCGCCGCGTCCGAACACGCGCAGCCCGCCCGCTGGGCCGGGACTCTTCCGCGAGGCGAAACCCGAGTCGGGAGCCTGCAGGCCGAAGAGGAGAATCGGCACGTTGGTGTCGTTCTGGCTGGCGCGGTTCACCGCCGGCTGGCCGAGGGCGAACAGCGACGGGGACCAATAGTGGCTGGCCTGGGCCCAGGGCCGCATCCGGTCCTGGGTAGCGGTGTAGGCAGCGGCCGAGTAGCGGATGCCGCCGGGCGTGACGGCGGTACTGTCGTTCTCCATTGCGGCGTTGAGCCACGCGCCTATGCCGGAGTTGAAGATCCCATTTGCGAAGTTGGTAGAGTCCTGGAAGACCGAGCTGAGCACCAGGCCGCTGCCGCCCGCCTGGAAGGCGGTCCGCAGCGCGCTGCCGTTGGCGACCTGCTGGGCCATCTTGTAGACGATGAACAGAATCAGGCGCGGGTCGCTCTGGGCCAGCGAGTCTCCGGGCCCGGTGGCTCGCGGCCAGGAGCCGGCGGCGTTGCTCTTCCAGTGGCTGTTCGCCGGGACCGTCAGGACCTGGCTGAACGAGGTGAATGTGGCGATGGAGTCCGTGGCCGGCGGGCCGGTGAAGGCCAGCCCGGCGAAGTTGGAGGCTACCATGGCGTCGCCGCTGTCCCAGAGCCCATTGCCGTTGGAGTCAACGTAGATCTGGACCTCGTCGATGTTGGCGATCGCGTCGTTCCTGTCGGTGACCTTGACCGCCTTCACGGTGTCCTGGACGTTCGAGTAGATGTCCAGCCGTCCAATGCAGAACGACTGCCGGTTGTGGACGACGTACGTCGCACTGTCCTGGACCGAGCCGCGGGAGAAGAATGCGCGGGTCAACCGGGTGAGGTAGTGCCCGACGTACCCGGAGCGCACCCCGTGGTTGCTCAGGGGGGTGACGCACAGCGGTGCGGATGTCGCCTGCGGCGCGCCGCAGAGCGTCAGCCCCAACGCCACCGCCATCGCGAGATCCAGGCTGGCTGGCGGACCGGCCTTTCGGCGGTTTCCTGTTGCGGCCATGACTCCTCCACCAGGGCTGGTCACCTGGTCCTGTGGGCTGGATGGTCGGATGCCAGAAGCCCATGCGCCTGGAGGAGGACCGAATGACCACCGCACCTAACGCTACCCCGCGGGAGGTCCCGCGTCTACCGCCGGCTCCAGGACGTCTCCATGCCGCGCAACCCCCGCCCGCTGCCATCCGGGCCGGATGGGGCCACCGGATGACGCATCGCTGGGTCCCTTGCCCACCGACGCTGCGCTACAATCCTCGGGTGAATCTGGCTTTGGAGGTTCCATGAGCGGCACTCCCCACGCCATCCTCAACCCCACCCGCCCGTTCACCCTGCTGGGCGTGGTGAACACCACCCCGGACTCGTTCTACGACGGCGGGCAGTTCTTTGCGCCGGGCGACGCCATCGCCCGCGGGCTGGAGCTGCGGGCGGAGGGGGCGGACTGGATCGACGTCGGAGGGGAGAGCACGCGGCCCGGCGCGGAGCCGGTGAGCCCCGCGGAGGAGGTCCAGCGGGTGCTCCCGGTGGTGCGCGCCCTGGTCTCGCAAGGCATTCCAGTTTCGATAGATACGAGGCGCGCCCGGGTCGCGGCGGCGGCCCTCGACGCGGGCGCCCAGCTGGTCAACGACGTCTCCGCCCTGGCCGATCCCGACATGGCCGAGCTGGCCGCCGGGCGCGGCGCGGCGGTCCTGCTGATGCACATGCAGGGCACCCCGAAAACGATGCAGGAAGCTCCCGTGTATGCCGATGTAGTGGCTGAGGTGCGCGCATTCCTGGCCGAGCGCGTGGCGCAGGCGGTGGCCCGCGGGATCGCGCGCGAGCGGCTGGCCGTGGACCCGGGCATCGGGTTCGGGAAGACGCTCGCGCACAATCTGCAGCTCCTCGGCGGGCTGCGCGCCCTGACCGACCTGGGCGTGCCGGTCGCGGTGGGGGTTTCCCGGAAGTCCTTCCTTGGCGCGGTCACGGGGGCGCCGCCCTCGGACCGCCTCGCGGGCAGCCTCGCGGCGGCCGTGTGCGCCTATCTCAACGGGGCCCGGATCTTCCGGGTTCACGATGTGAAGGCCACGCGGGACGCGCTGGCCATCTCGGAGGCGGTGCGACGCCATGGAAGCGGACCGTAGTTCCCACCTGGATCTGGCCTATCTGGCCCTGCAGTCGGAGCACTGGAGCGAGGCGGCCGAGGAGGCCCGCCGCGCGCTGGCGCAGGCCGAGTCCGCTCGCGAGGACGTCGAGGCGGCCCTGGCGCGTTTCATCCTGGGGACCGCGCTGGCCAGCCCCGAGGACGCCGCGCCGGGGATGCGCGAAGAAGCCCGCGCCCACCTGGCCGGCGCGCTGCCCGGCCTGGAGCGGGCCGGGGAGCCCGACCTGGCGGGGCAGGCCTGGGCGCTGCTGGGCGGGCTGAGCCTCCTGGCGGCCCGCGAGGGCCGGGACGGGGAGAGCCTGGTGGAGGCCGGTTCCTGCTACCGCCGCGCGGTGGAGGCGTTCGCGGGGGGCGACGACCCCGTGGGCCGGTGCGGGGCGCTGCACAACCTCGGGCTGTGCCAGGCGGCGCGCTCCGAGGAGCCGGGGCTGGACGAGGCCGACCGCGCCGGGCTGCTGGACGAGGCGCTGGCCTGCTTCCACGACGCCCTGGAGCTGGAGGTGGAGTGCGGACTGAGCGGCCTGGCCCGGGATACCGAGCACGAGCGGGAGACGGCCCAGGCGTACCGCGACGCG